>JAQWJE010000039.1 GCA_029248525.1 Candidatus Binatia bacterium | reverse complement strand
CGTTCGCTTCCGACGGCGACTTTCCGCGAGTTCACGGTGCCGAAGACGCCAATCCCGGGTCGCGAGACGAAGTCCTCGACCGCCGGTACGGCAATATCTCTGGCTTTGGCGCCCGCCACAATCGCCTCCGCGATGGGGTGCTCGCTGGCCGTCTCCACGCTCGCGGCAAACGAAAGAAGCTCGGTTGGGCCTTCTACGGTGACAAGCCGAGCGTTCCCTTCGGTCAGGGTTCCGGTCTTGTCGAGGATGACTGTATCGACAACGGCCAGAGTCTCGAGCGCGGCCGCGTCCTTGACGAGAACGCCAGCTTGCGCTCCCCGCCCGATCCCCACCATTACGGCCATGGGCGTCGCCAGCCCAAGAGCGCAAGGGCAAGCGATCATCAGGACGGCGACCGCCGCCATCATCGCATAGGAAAGACGAGGCTCGGGTCCCCATACCAGCCACACACCGAAGGAAATCGCCGAGATCAGCAGGACAACCGGGACGAAGATGCCGGATACCTTGTCGGCCAGTCGGTCGATCGGCGCACGGGAACGCTGAGCCTCGCCGACCAAGTTTACGATCTGAGCAAGTAACGTATCCTTGCCGATTCGATCGGCCTCGAAGAGAAACGAGCCGTTTCCATTCAGCGTTCCGCCCGAAACACGGTCCCCGATATCTTTCGAGATATGAACGGCCTCGCCGGTCAGCATCGATTCGTCCACCCAGCTTTGACCTTCCGTGACGCGCCCATCGACAGGAATTTTCTCCCCGGGCCGTACCCGCAGCCTGTCGCCGACTTGCACCGCGTCGACGCCGATCTCGTCTTCTTCACCGTCTGGCGCCACCCGGCGTGCCGTGGGCGGTTCCAGCCCCAGCAATGCCTTGACTGCCGATCCGGTCTTCGCTCGCGCTCCCAACTCGATGACCTGGCCGAGCAGAACCAATATGACGATGATGGCGGCTGTCTCGAAATAGAGCTCCGGCGCGCCCCCGGCGCTTTGGTGAGGTAATCCTCCCAGCGCGTGCGGGAACAGAATTTGGATGGTGCTGAAGGCCCATGCAGAGCCGCTGCCGATCGCGACCAAGGTGAACATATTCAGATGTCCGGTGCGGAGGGAGACCCAGGCTCTCTGAAAAAAAATCGACCCAGCAACGAATACGATCGGGGTCGTCAAAACGAGCTGAATCCAGCCCCGAGTCGTGTCCGAAAATAGTGTCGTAAGAGGATTACCGGGAATCATCTCTCCCATGGCCAGGAAGAACACCATCCCCGCAGGCAGCACGCTCCAAGCCAGGCGCCGGCGGAGGGATATCAGCTCCGGGTCCGCTTCGAGGTTCTGTAATCGAATATCCTTGGGCTCGAGCGCCATGCCGCAGAGAGGGCACGCACCGGGTCCGACCTGTTCGATTTCGGGATGCATCGGGCAGGTATAAACAGCGTCGGGATCGCCGGCATCCGCGACTTCGCCCGATAGGTAGCCTTCCGGGTTGGCGGCGAACTTCTTGCAACACCCCGTGCTGCAAAAGTGATAAATCTGCCCTCGATGTTCCACCTGTCTCTCCGGGGCTGGCTCGTTCACGTTCATGCCGCAGACAGGATCGATGAGGTTTGTGCCGGGTTCGGAAGCATCCATGCGCACCAGACTACTCGGTTCCACGTCCCGGGTCACGCGCCCGACCTTGACGGCTGCCCGGAGGAGTGGTGAGCTTGAGATATGGAGATTCAGACAATTTCGGTCGTGCTTCAGATTGCTGCATTGATCTTCGCGGTGTCGGTTCATGAGTCGGCTCACGGATGGGTCGCCTTCCAGTGTGGCGATCCGACCGCGAAAGATCTTGGGCGGATCAGCCTCAATCCGGCCCGTCATATCGATCCGGTGGGCAGCATCGTGCTCCCGGCACTCCTGGCTTTCGCTGGAGCCCCGGTATTCGGGTGGGCCAAGCCTGTGCCGATTTCGCTCGGTCGCACGCGACATCCGCGCTCGGCAAACCTCTGGATCTCGGCAGCCGGACCGGCATCAAATATTATTTTGGCGACGGTCATGGGCGCTGCTGTTCTTGTGCTGCGGAGTCAGGGGAATGTCGTGGGAGGAGGCTCTCCCGCCGAACTCGCGATGCTTTTTGGCGTCTACTCGGTTCTGATCAATTTGATTCTGGCGGTCTTCAACTTGCTGCCGATCCCGCCCCTTGATGGTTTCGGCGTTCTCGAGAGTGTTGTCCCGCCGTCATGGCTCGCGATGACGTCCCAGATCCGGCGCTGGGGTATGCCGATTCTGTTGCTCGTAATCTTCTCTGGTGCGCTGCAGTTTCTTTTGTCGCCCGTGCAGAACTTCGTGAGGCAAATCCTTTTGGGCTGATTGGCGCGAGCGCGCTGGCCGTCGCCCGGCCCTGACTGCTTCCGTTCCGCGCTGCGCGGATTCGTGGTAGGAATGGCACCCCCATGGAACATTCGGAAGTGATTCGAGCGGCGTTTGCGGCCGTCGCCATGCTGCTGATCCCCGGCAGGGCCATCTTTTTGGCATTACGAATGGACCGACATTTTGAGGGGTTGCAAGGTTGGCTGGTGGCGGCCGGTATAGGGGCTGCGCTACCACCTCTCCTCTTCGCAATGCAGGATGGACTCGTTTCGACGGGGGTTCCTCTGGGTGGTCTCGGGCCCGGATTCGTCTACGGCGTGCTCGGCATCAGCCTCCTGATTCTGTTCGAAAGATCATGGCGCGGCGAGCGTCGCCGTCGGCTGGTCGGTGATGAATGGATTGCTCTCGGGATTATTCTGACTGTGGCGGCGACCCGGGCATGGTTGGCCAACCAATTTCCGATTCCCCCTCTGACCGACTCTCTTCATCATGCGATGTTGACCCGAGACGTTGTGGAATCTGGTTTTCTGCCGGACCGAATGCCGGTCTTCGCGAGCATCCCGCTGGATCGCTATCACACCGGACTCTATGCCATCAGCTCGTTTGTCTCGTGGGCGGGATCCGTCTCCCCGCTTCTCGGACTGGTCTGGTCCGGGCAGGCCCTGAACGTATTGGCGGCAGTCGGGGTTTATCTCCTCCTTGATCGATATGCGTCGCCCAAAGCCGCCTGGGTAGGCTTGATCGCAGCAGGGCTCATCAACCAGATGCCGAATGCTTATCTCGCGTGGGGCCGTTTTACGCAGGTAGGCGGACAGGCGCTTCTGCCCATAGCGTGGGGAGTTTGCTGGGTTTGGTTCCGGCGGCTGCACACAGGTCCGACAAAGGGGCGACGTGGGGAGCTTCTCACGCTGGGTGCGCTATCGGCAGGGCTGGCGATCGCTACGGTTCTCGTCCACCTGCGGGTCGGGATCTTCCTCTTTGCGATTTTATTACTCACCTTCCTCGCGGAGGCAGCCGCAGCCCGGAAGCAAGGACGTGCCCGAGCCCTCGTGCAGCCTGTGCTGGGCACCGCATTTCTGGCCGGGTTCGCATTATTACCGCGCTACGGGCTGGGCCTCTACCATTGGGTCTGGGGGCATTGGTTTCTCTCGCGCGGCGGGAATGGCTGGACCGGCGGCGGTGATCTGCGCGGCGTCAACAGCGAGGCCTACTTCTCGGTCTGGATGGGAGAGTCCCTGTTTTCCTGGTTGGGGGCCCCACTGCTTGTCGGTATATCCTTGAGTTTGGGCTCTCTCGCAATCATCCGGGGTAGCAACCTGGCTCGGTTGACAGGCTGCTGGATGGTGGCCCTGATTGCTTTGGGAAGTGTACACCTTCTTCGTATTCATATCCTCGATATTTTGCCGCTGAACGCGGTACTGATGTTCGCCTACCTGCCACTGGCCATTCTTCTGAGTTGCGGACTCGACGCAGTCGTCGAGATCTCGCCGGCCCAACGTCGCGCGGGTGTCGAAAGAGTCTTCCTGGTCGGAATGCTCATGCTCGGGTTGGTCTCAATCCCGGCCCGTCTCAGCGACGTTCCTGCGCCCTACCAGCTTGTTGAAGAAGGGGATCTCGAGGCATTCGAGTGGATTCGCGAGCACACGCCACCACAGTCCCAATTCGCAATCGCTGCGAAGAACATCTTGCCGCAACTCGCGGTGGGAACCGATGGGGGCTACTGGATTCCCTATTTCACGGATCGTCGCACGACGACCGGCCCGATGCTTTCCCCTTTGGCGCCCCGATTCATGACCCGAGCCAGCCGGGTCGTTGCAGTCCAACGGCTTCCGGGGTTCTCGAACGAGAAGATCGACAGACTGGTGGTTCAAGGGGTGCGCTATTTCTACTTCAGTCGTTCGGCGCGAGGAATGGTGGACGCGCGAAAGCTTGCAGAATCACCCTTGGTGGAATTGGTCTACGACCGTGGCGGTGTGCAGATCATCGAATTGCAGGCCTCGGCGCAGATGACGAACGCTCTTCGCCTGATGCGTCGCGATGCGGAACGTCGCGGGCCGGCACGCTGATCGCCGGTTTCACCCTCCGCTGAGGATCAATCCCTCGCAACGCGCTTCGAGGGCGACCCGATCAAGGGATTTCCCGATAAATACGATCGCTCCGGTTTCCGGCGTGGGGCCCCCATGCGCTTCCATCTCGAACCTTCCCGCAACAGAGCTGAAGAATGTCCAATCGGAATCCCCGTCCGTGCGGACGATGCCTTTGAGGCGATAGACGCCTTGCGGAGATTCGTAAAGGAAATCTTCGAGGGCCTCGTCGGAGAGGACTCGGTCGGTCCGGAAGGTCCAGGTCTCGAAAGAGGCCTGATGTTGATCAACGACTTCGCCTGGCAGCTTGCGCGACTCACCAGGTGACGCCGCCAGCAACACCTCAAAGGGAATGTTGCCGCGTTCTGCCGGGAAAATCGGAGCGCGAGCGTTGATGGAGCGAATTCTGTCGACCGTGCGCGCTTCCGCATCTTCCACAAGGTCAATTTTATTCAGGATCAGCAGGTCGGCCCGGTCAATCTGCATCTCGGCCTCCGGTGCTTCAGCGAGAGCAGCTTCGAGGTTCAGAGCATCGACAACCGTCATCAGACAATCGAGTCGATAATAATCGACCAGACGCTCGCGGCTCAGGGTCCAGCCCACCGGCAGTGGGTCGGCGAGTCCCGTGGTCTCGAGGATCAGATGGTCGAATCCACCAAATTGTTGAAGTTCAAGCAGGGTTTCCTGAAGGTCTTCATTGATCGAGCAACAGAGACAACCATTGTCCAATTCGACGAATCGTTCGGCTCCGGACACACGAGCCCCGTCGATTCCGACTTCTCCAAACTCGTTAACGACAACCGCGATCTTGTAGCCATGCGCCTCATGGAGCAGGCGATTGAGCAGGGTTGTCTTTCCGCTGCCAAGAAAACCACCTAAAACAGTGACGGGTATTCGCTCACTCACGATCATGCACCCTAGCCCTCAGGATCTTTAAAATCACGAAACGCCTCCGGCCCCTCGACGCAACCGATGATTCGGGGAATAGTGTGGGCGGCGGCTCCGGCTGTGCCCTGAGGGCTCAACGGAAGCCGACCGATTCTGGCCAGGCAGACCATGACAAGAACCTTCAAACATCTTGCTCCGAAAGTTCCGCCGGGCCCGGCCTGTGTCGTGCGCGAGGCTCGGTTGTCCGAGAAAGACGAACGCCGAGAGGTCGCGCAGCTTTTGGCGTCCTATACTTCCGAGGCACTTGCCGGGAAGCAAGCCGACGAGGGCACGGCCCTGCAGGCGGTGGAGCTTGTCGCATCTTCTGCCGGTGCGTTTGTGCTGCTCGCGTCTGTGGGTGAGGTGTATGTCGGGCTGGCTATCTGCTTGCGAAGTCTGTCCACGTTCGCAGCCGCCGGTGTCGTGAATATCCACGACCTTTGGGTCGACAGCTCCTTTCGGCAACGAGGCGTAGCGAGCGAGTTGCTGCGCTGCGTTGCACGTGAGGCCGAGCAGCGCGGTTGTGTGAAAGTGTCTCTGGAAGTTCGCGAAGATAACGGCCCTGCCCGCCGACTCTACCGCCGACGGGGTTTTCGCGGTGAGCCCGGCGCCGCGGACGTGCCCGGCAATTTTTTTCTCGAGCTTTTGATTTGAGATTTCAGGCGATGGCCTTGGCGCTCTCGAGATCCTGAATATCCTCGGCCGAGATCCCCCACTCCTGTAGCGCCTCGCGGGTATGCTCACCGGGGTTCACCGGTGGGCCCTGAATTTCGCCAGGGGTTCTCGAAAAGCGAGGCGAAGGAGCGGCTTGAATGAGGCCGTCCCGTTCGACAAAGGTTTTCCGCGCTTGCATATGGGGATGGTCAGGAGCCTCCGACATGGAGAGGACGGGTGCGAAGCAGGCATCGCTACCCTCGAAGATATCGCACCACTCGGCCCGCGTGCGAGTTTTCCAGATCGCCGCGATCTTGGCCTTGGCAGCCGGCCATTGCTCTCGGTCGTGCTGGTTGGGGAAATCATCGGCCGTTAATTCCAGCTTCTCCAGCATGATTGCATAGAATTGGGGCTCGAGAGCTCCGATGGAGATATACTTGCCATCCTTGCACTCGTAGACATCGTAGTAAAAAGCGCCGGTATCGAGGAGATTGGTGCCTCGCTCTTCCTGCCAAAATCCGATCTGGCGCATCCCGTTGATGATACTCATCAAGGATGCGGCTCCATCGACCATCGCCGCATCCACGACTTGCCCCTGTCCTGATCTGGATGTCTCCAGCATCCCGCAGACCATTCCGTAGGCGAGCAGCATTCCCCCGCCGCCAAAATCTCCGACCAGATTGAGTGGCGGTACAGGTGCTTCACCACGCCGGCCGATTGGTTCCAGAGCACCGGCCAGAGCGATATAATTGATATCGTGACCGGCGGCCTGAGCCATCGGCCCATCCTGGCCCCAGCCCGTCATGCGTCCGTAGACCAGCCGGGGACTACGCGCGAGGCAAGCCTCGGGGCCCAAGCCCAGCCTTTCCATCACACCGGGCCGATAACCTTCGATCAGGCCATCAGCGTTTTCCAGCAGCCGCATCACCAACTCGACACCCTCGGGCGTCTTGAGATTCACGCCGACACTTTTTCGTCCCCGCGCCAGCAATTCCTTGTTGGGCTGCGCATCCGGGCGGACCTTGTCGGCCCGATCAATCCGAAGAATCTCGGCGCCGAGGTCCGACAGCATCATTCCACAAAAAGGTCCGGGGCCGATTCCGGCCATTTCGATGATCTTGAATCCGCTCAAAGGTCCGCTCATGTCGCAATCTCCTTGAGTCTGGGTGAACCAAGTTCTGAGCGAACCTGCAATATCAGAAGATTCACGGCTGGCGTCCGGCCAAAGTCCGTGGCAGGTTGCGCCTATGCATGATCTTGTCATTCGTAACGCAAGAATTGTCGACGGTACCGGTGCCCCCGAGTTCCATGGCGACGTCGCGATCTCCGGGCAAGCAATCACCCATGTCGGTGAGGTAGAGGGTCCGGCCCGGCGCGAAATTGACGCTGGCGGGCGACTTCTGACTCCGGGGTTTGTTGACATTCATACTCACTACGACGCCCAGGCTACCTGGGACCCTCATATGCTCCCATCAGGGTGGCACGGGGTGACGACAACGATTTTCGGGAATTGCGGAGTGGGTTTTGCCCCGGCGAGTCCGGATCGGCGTGAGTGGTTGATCGGCTTGATGGAAGGCGTCGAGGATATCCCCGGGGCTGCATTGTCCGAGGGGATCGAATGGAATTGGGAAACGTTTCCGGAATACCTGGACGCTCTCGACCGGGTGCCGTTGGGGATGGATGTGGGTACCCACGTTCCTCACGGAGCTGTGCGAGCTTACGTGATGGGCGATCGGGGTGCGCGCAACGAGGCGGCCACGGATGTCGATATCGAGCGTATGCGGGTTCTGGTGCGCGAGGGCCTCGAGGCTGGCGCTTTCGGATTCTCGACTTCCAGAACTCTGGGCCATCGAGCGGTAGACGGCGAGCCTGTTCCGGGGACGTTCGCCCAGGATGACGAGCTTTTCGGGATCGCGCGCGCTCTGCAGGATGTCGGTCGGGGGATCTTTGAAGTTGCTGGCGCCGGCTCTGCGGGTGATATGACCGGCGATGATGCCGAGGACGCACTCCGTGAGATCGATTGGATGGAGCGTCTGTCGACCGAGGTTGGCTGCCCGGTCTCCTTTGCGATGCTGCAATTCGATTCACGCCCCGATCAGTGGCGTGAACTCCTCGAGCGTTGTGAGACGTCGGCGGCTCGAGGTGCGAACGTGACCGCACAGATCGCGGCTCGGCCTTTCGGGGTTCTTGCCGGGCACCAGACAGTCGCAAATCCCTTCATGAACCGCCCCGCCCTTGTCGAGATCGCGGATCTACCCCTTGCCGAACGGGCGCGGAAGATGCGCGAACCCGAGTTCCGTGCCCGGGTTCTCAGCGACGAACGCATGGCGGATCCGAACGGATTCGACCTTTTGCTGGGTAATGAGGCGATTTACGCAAAGCTTTTCCCGATGGGAGATCCGCCGGACTATGAGCCGGACGAGAGCAAGAGCATCGCGGCCATCGCTGCCCGAGAGGGTCGCCGGCCCGATGAGGTCCTCTATGAGTTCATGCTCAAGGACGATGCCCGCGAGCTACTGCTGCTGCCGTTGTTCAACTATTCAAACCATGATCTCGAACCCCAGCGTGCGATGATCGAGCATCCTCGCTCGCTGATCAGCCTGGGCGATGGGGGCGCTCATTGCGGCCTGATCTGTGACGCTTCGCTGACAACGTTTCTGCTCACCCATTGGGTCCGCGACCGCAAGCGCGGAGCGCGTCTTCCGATCGAGACAGCGATCCAAAGGACCACACAGCATACCGCCTCGTTCTATGGACTGCATGATCGAGGCGTGATCAAGCCCGGCTATAAAGCGGATTTGAATCTGATTGATTTCGATCGACTGGCGCTGCGCCGTCCTGAAATGGCTTACGATTTGCCGGGAGACGCTCGGCGACTCCTCCAGAAAGCCGATGGCTATGATATGAAGATCGTCTCGGGGGCCGTGGTCATGGAGATGGCCGAGCCCACCGGTTTGGTCCCGGGAAAACTGCTTAGGGGCCCGCAGGCTCGGCCCTGAGGAGAAATCGATGGAGATTCAGGTCATCGGTCAGGCGCGGACCGCGTGGTCGCTACGACAGGACGCGCCTCATCAGCCTAGAGCGGCGGCGGAGGTCGTGGGAGAGATCCTCGTCGAGGAGCCCTTTCGAGCGGCTCTCGCCGATCTTGAATCCTTCAATCGAATCTGGGTGATTTTTCTATTCCATCAGAGCACCGGATTCGCTCCACGGGTGAAGCCACCGCGCGGAGGTCCCAAGCGGGGTGTTCTTGCCACCCGCGCTCCGAATCGCCCCTCACAGATCGGGTTGAGTTGTGTCGAGTTGGTGGCAGTTGATGTGTCTTCGGGAGTGGTTCGTGCGGCCGGTCTCGACCTGTTGAACGAGACACCTGTTCTTGATCTCAAACCTTATTTGCCGGAGGTCGACAGCTTCCCCGAAGCCGGTCACGGTTGGTTGGACGCCTTCCGGGCTGCCGGTATCGAGCCTCGCCTGAAGAAACCCTTTCAACCGCCGCGATCGAAGTAGTCGGGCCCTCGTTCAGGAGCCCTGCTCATGCTTCCAGCGCTGCGTCAGCCATACACGTGCATCGTCAAGCAGGGTGTAAAAGACCGGCACCACAATTAGCGTCAGCAGTGTGGACGCGGCGATCCCGCCAGCGACGACCACACCGAGCGGGCGTCGACTTTCGGCGCCCGCACCGAGACCGGCCGCCACAGGGAGGATTCCGACTACCGTAGAAATGGCCGTCATCAAGATCGGGCGCATACGGACGGTTCCCGCCTGGATTACAGCCTCCGGTCGGGAAAGCCCGCCGGCTCGCAGGTTGTTTGTGCAATCTACCAACAAGATCGAGTTCTTGGTGACCAGGCCGATCAGCATCACGATCCCGATGAAACTGTAAATGTTGAGGGTCATATTCAGCGAGGCGAGCAGTAAAAATGCACCGAAGATGGCCAATGGAAGCGATAATAGAATGGTGAAGGGATGGACGAAGCTCTCGAACTGCGCTGCCAGGACCAGAAAGACAGCCATGAGCGCGAGCAGAAAAGTAAAGCGCAAGCTCCCGAAGGCATCATCCATCTCCTGAGATTGACCGGTCACGGTCGTGGCAAATCCGGCAGGGAGCATGCGCCCGGCCAGATCCTGGACCGCTTCGATCGCTTCGCCGAGCGGTATGCCATCGAGATTGGCGGAGAGAATCACCGACCGACTGCGGTTGAAGTGACCAATGCTGCTCGGCCCCACCCCCTCCTGGATTTCGGTGACGCTGGCCAACTGGATCAGTGCGCCGTTCGCCGCCCGCACGTGAATCTCCTGCAACTGCGTGGGCACAGCCCTCTGAGCCGCGTCGAGGCGCACAATGACTTCGTAGCGTTCGTTCCCCTGACGGAAGCGAGTGGTTCGTGCTCCTCCCAGGAGGATGCGCAACGTATCGGCAATTTCTGCCGCGCTGACACCTAGAGCGGCGGCTTTTTCCCGATCAATGCGAACCCGGATCTGTGGGTTTTCGGTTTCAAGGTCCGAGCGGACACCGACGAGGCCGGGAATCCTTGCCATCTCGGCCACGAGAAGCTCGCTTTCTCGGGTCAGGTCTTCCCACGACTCACTTTGGACGACGAATTGCAGAGCCTGACCACGCCTGCCTGTGGAAAGTCCGGAGAACGGGGTGGCGAACACCCGAATACCGGGAATTTCTGCCGCTGCCTGCCGAAATTCTCGCAGGATTTCATCCTGACTCCGTTTCCTTTCGGACGGCGCGTGCATGCGCGCAAAGATCATCCCACGATTCACCGAACCCACGCCCCCGGCACCGATGAAAGCGGTTGAGGCGCGCATCTCCGGCATTTCGGCGAGAATACGCTCGATGGGGTATTGAAGCCGATCGTGGTGGTCGAGGGCGGATCCTTCCGGAGTCTCGAGCATCACCATGAATCCGCTTCGATCTTCCGGTGGCACGAATTCCTGGCCAAGAGCAAAGTAGAGGCCTACTGCCGCGACCATCAGGAACCCGCTCGCACCGGCAACACGCCCTCGATGGCCCAACGACCAGCGAAGCGCGCGCGCGTATGCCTGCGAGAGTCTATGGAGTCGCGCATCGAGCGCTGCAAGAATGCCGCTGGCCGGTCGCACGACAAGAAACCGGGAGCAGAGCATCGGCGTAAGAGTCAGCGCGACCAGAGAAGAAACAACCACTGCCACGACAACGGTGACACCGAACTCGAAAAAGAACCGGCCGATGACGCCCGTGATGAAGGCCACAGGGACAAATACCGCCACAAGCGTCAGGGTCGAGGCAATGGCCGCAAATGCAATCTCGGAGGTGCCTCGGAGTGCAGCTTCCCTTCGGCTGACGCCGCTCTCCATCAAGCGATAGACATTCTCGAGAACGATAATCGCGTCATCGACGACAACACCGATGGCCAGTGTCAGCGCGAGCAAAGTGAGACTGTTAAGTGTGAAGCCTGCGAAATAAATAACACCGAAGGTAGCGAGGACAGACGTGGGGATGGTCAGCGCCGGGATGATTGCACTGCGAGGTGAATGCAGGAACAAGAAAATCACGACAAGAACAAGTAGTCCCGCGACCACAAGGGCCCCCTGCACTTCGCCGATCGACTCCTCGATAAAGGTTGCGCCGTCGTAGGTGACTTGGAGCCTGTAGCCTTCCGGCAGGAACGGCTGCATCGCTTCTACTTCGGCGCGGGCGGCCTGTGCGACCGTTACGGTGTTCGCGTTCGACTGCTTGACGATACCGATCGAGACATGAGGGTTCAGATTAAATCTCGCCAGCGAACGTTCTCCTTCATCGCCGGCGGATGCACGACCCACCTCGCCGAGACGAATCGGGCCGTCGGCAGAGGAACGCAGAATCAGATCGTTGAATGCTGCGACCGAGGTCAGACTTCCCTCCGTCTGCACAACAAACTCGCGCGTGGCACCTTCGATACGGCCGGAAGGTATCTCGACATTTTCAGAACGCAGCGCGGACGTGACGTCCGCCACCGTGAGGCCATGCGCGGCGAGAAGATCGGCGTCAAGATCGACGCGAATCGCCAGGCGCTTGCTGCCCCCGATATAGATGGAACCGACCCCCGGTAGCCGTTGCAAGCGCTCTTGAAGCACGTTTTCCGCGTAAGAGGTGAGATTACGGAGTGATTCGTAGTCCGCATTGAGCGAGATCCATAGGATGGCTTGCGCATCCATGTCGACCTTGCGAATGACCGGCTCTTCGGCCTCTTCGGGCAGGTAGCGAATCACGCTTCGGACGCGATCGCGCACGTCCTGAACTGCGGCATCAATTGGGCGATCGAGTTCGAACTCGATCGAGACTTTGCTGACCTCTTCCCCGCTGTCGGAGGTCAAGGTACGAATCCCCGACACCGTCGAGACAGCGGCTTCGAGCTCTTCGGTTACCTCCTTCTCGACAACTTCCGGGCTCGCACCCGGCAGTACTGTCTGGATGGTCACGGTCGGGAATTCGATATCTGGAAGCTCCCGGACCGAGAGTCGGTTGAAGCCGATCACGCCGAAGAGCACCAACGCAAGAGAGACAACGGTAGCGAACACCGGCCGCCGGATCGATAGGGCCCAGGGCGACACTAGGGGCGGGTATCCTCTACCGTAACCGTCCTGACCAGAGTTGGTTCCGCCAGGTCAAGAGTCGTATGGCCATTTTGCACGATTGCGTCGCCGGCATCGAGTCCCTGTCGGATCTCGAGCAATTCTCCCAGACGCACGCCCGTAAGCACCTCGCGGGGGATCGCTCGATTATCATCGAAGACGAATACGTAGTTCTTTTCTCCGGCCTTTCGAACGGCCGTGACGGGAACCAGCGTGCCGGCGCGTCGCGTCTCGAGAACCAACTCGACGCGTGCAAATTGTCCCGAGCGCAGCAGTCTGTCCCGATTATCGAATGTTCCGATTGCCTGAGCACTTCGTGTTTGCGTATCTATTTCTGGCTCGATGAATGCGAGCCGGCCCTGAAATTCACGCTCCGGATGGCTGCTGACGGTCAAGCGAATGGCTTGACCCACAGCGAGCGCTGCGGCGGTGCGTTCCGGGACGGCAAACCGGACCTCCAACGTGCGATCATCGGTCAAGCGATTGAGGATTTCGCCCGTCTGGACGTAAGCGCCCTCATCGACCTCCCAGCGCCCGAGATGGCCGGTGAAAGGTGCCCGTATCGCAGTTTCTGCGAGTTCGGCCTCCGCGACGACGAGCCGGGCCTGAGCCACCTCGAGGGCCGCTTGGGCTTGCTCGAGTCCGGCGAGAGCGTCGTCCCCGCTTTGCTCGGAGGCCACGCCCTCCCCTTGCAGTGCGCCAATGCGCTCATGGGCCAGCCGGTTTTTTCGCAGGGACGCCCTTGCCTCGGCGACATTGGCACCGGCGAGTTTGACTTGGGCTGCGGCCTGTCGCGTGTCCAGTTGGAGAAGCAGGTCTCCTCGAGAAACCTCCGCTCCATTCGGGTCGCGGAGCGTCCGAACGATCCCCGGCTCCTGCGCGCGAAGATCGATAAATTGCCGGGCCATGAGACTTCCGACGGCGTCAACCGTGACCTCCACGTCTTGCGTGATCACGGACATCGTCTCGACTGGCCGCGGGCGTGATTCCTCGGTTGCCGCTTTTCCCCCGAGCTCACAGGCCGTGATTGTCGGCAAACAGACGCTTAGAAAAAGCGCGAATGCGAGACGATGCGAGAAATAGACCATGCCCCATCAGCATAGGCGAAGGATCGAAGATCGCCAACGTTGCAGGTTTGTTCGGATGCAAAGAACCCGATAGGGGTCGGGGGTGAACGCGATCTGGTCGGGTTTGGTGATCATTGCTGTGGTGTGGGGCGGGCTGACGGGTCGGATGGAGGCTGTGACAGCGTCCATCTTCACCAGCGCCCAAAGCGCAGTGACCTTGGTGATTGGTCTGGTCGGCATCATGGTTTTTCTTCTCGGGATCATGCGTGTGGCGTTCGACGGGGGCCTGCGAGACGCCATTGGACGTGGGCTGGCTCCGGTGCTCCGGCGGCTTTTCCCCGGGATCCCTTCCTCCCACCCGGCCATGAGCGCTCTGGTCATGAATATGTCGTCGAATATGGCCGGACTCGGGAATGCTGCGACGCCATTCGGGCTGAAGGCGATGAAGGAAATGGAGAGACTGAACCCCCACCCCGGCAAGGCCACGGATGCGATGGTTCTCTTCCTCGCGATCAATACATCCGCGATTACGCTATTACCTCCCTTGGGAACCATCGGTGTGCGCCTCGCCGCGGGCTCGGCTCACCCCGAGGCGATTTGGGCGCCAACCCTTTTTGCGACGATCTGCTCGACCGTTGTCGCGGTCGGAACTTTTTTTCTACTGCGTGGCGTACCGCGGTTTCGGTCCTCGGAGCCGCCTGTCCCGGACGAGGGTATGGCTGCGATGCCCGCAGAATCCTCGGAGGAATCCGCTTCACTCGAGAACGCGGAGGCTCTTTTGGCTGCAGAGCCATGGGTGCCCGCCGATCGTAAACGGAGGTTTCTGATTACGCTGACCCTGTTGGCGACCGGCGCCGGTATCTGGCGTGAGGCGCGCGCACTTGCCGCGACCGCGACACCAGGAGAGGTGTTGCAAAGCCTTACCCAAACCTGGCTTTTTCCGCTCCTGATACTCGGACTGCTGCTGGTCGGAATTCGCGGTCGTGTTCGCGTTTACGAGTCGATGGTGGCTGGCGCTCAGGAGGGACTCGAGGTAGCGATTCGGATTGTGCCCTATCTCGTCGCGATTCTGGTGGCGGTTGGTATGTTCCGAGCGTCAGGCGCTCTGGATCTGGTGATTGGCGTGGTCGACCCGATCACCAGCCGGCTCGGCGTGCCTGCGGCGGTGTTGCCGATGGCGATCCTCAGGCCACTTTCCGGCTCCGGTTCGTTTGCGATCATGAGCGACACCCTTACGACTTATGGACCGGATTCCTTTACCGGATACCTGGCAAGCACACTCCAAGGTTCGACAGAGACCACTTTCTACGTATTGGCTCTCTATTTTGGCGCCGCAAATGTGCGTGACGGTCGGCACGCTCTTTACTGCTGCCTTGCCGGTGATTTTGCGGGATTCCTCGGTGCCGTGGCCGCCTGCCACTGGTTTTTTGGTTGAGGCTTGCGCGACCGGCGAGAGTGCGGCAGAGGAGAGCCATGAAGTATCTGCATACAATGGTGCGTGTGACCGACCTTGACTCTTCCCTTGATTTTTTTTGCGGCGTTCTGGGGCTGGTGGAAGTCCAACGAGTGGAGGTTGAAGCCGGACGCTTTACTTTGGTCTTTCTCGCGGCGCCCGGAGACGAGGCCGCTCAAGTCGAATTGACGTATAATTGGGATCCGGAGCCTTATGGCGGGGGCCGCAATTTCGGCCATCTGGCCTACGGGGTCGAGGATATCTACACGGTTTGTCAGAGGGCTTTGGACAAGGGCGTTCGGATTCACCGGCCGCCTCGGGATGGCCATATGGCGTTCCTTCGATCGCCGGACGGCATCTCGATCGAGCTCCTGCAGCAAGGTACGCCCCTCCCTGCTTGCGCGCCGTGGGACACGATGGAGAACTTCGGTGAATGGTAGGTTCCTCTCCGAATCTTTGATACGCGGAAAACGCGAAGAGCTGGATCGGCTTGCGGCTCAGGAAGTCGGCGCCGCGTTATCCGAGGTCGCCTATGCCCGTGGCCACGCTATTCTGGCTGTGGTTGGCGGCCGCAGCGTGGCTGGAGTATTCGCTCATCTGGCTGCCTTGGAGCTTCCCTGGCGAAAGATCCACATCTTCATGGCAGACGAGCGAATGCTGCCGATCTCGAGTCCGGAGAGCAATTGGCAGGTTGTCGACGCCGGTCTGGTGGCCCCGCTCCTGCAATCCGGGCGGTTGCTCCCCGAACATGTCCACCCGTTCCGCTGGGAAGAAGGCGCGGCCGATGGTGGCGTATCACTTTACGCGGCGGAGCTTCAAAAATGGGGTGGGCGGTTCGATGTCGCGGTCCTCAGTGCAGGCGAAGATGGACATACCGCCTCCCTTTTTCCGCATCACCCGGCCATTTTGACGACGGGCAGGCTCTTTCTGGAGGTCGACAATGCTCCCAAGCCGCCACCTAGACGAATCACCGCCTCGCGAGGCTTGCTGGAACTGACCGGACTTGCAGTGTTGATGGTCTACGGGGGCGATAAACGAAAAGCGCTCGGAATGCTGGAGGAACCGAGTCTCTCTCTGGCGGACTGCCCGGCCAAGCTGGTTGGACGTTGCCCGCGAGGGCTCGTTTACACAGATCTCCTCTAGCGGATCTTCCCTTCAAGGAAGGGAACTTCATAGACTTTCTCATGGGCTATGGGCCCATGACCGAAGTAGCCTTCTTCACCGAAGAGTTCCCCATGGTCGGCCGTGACGGTAATGAAGGTGTTTCTCGGCACGGTATCGAAAAGCCGCTCGAAAACAGTATCGAGATACCCGATCGTATCGATCTGCCGTTGGCGAAGCTCGTCCAACTTCGGTTGATCGAAGAAGTCGTCGGGCTCGTCATCGTCATCGACCAGCTTGCCTCCGACCACCTGATCGTCGAGGTGCTTGAAGACGCCGTTGACACCATGAATTTTCGGCCAATCGTTTTCGGTTTCGGTAGGCAACGCGTACGGGTAATGGGTCTCGCCAGTGTTGAGAAGGTAAAACGACGGGCGGTCTTCGCGAAACTCCATCACGTCGAGCATTGCAGCCATATCGTTATGCTTGTCCATCAGCTGATAATGATCGAAATCCTTGTTGAGCAGGGTTTGTGGGTTCAGGACGGGCATGGATACCAGAGCATTCGTTCGATATCCGAGGCGATGCTTTAGATAGGACGGTAAAAACAGCTGCGGAACCATGTTTTTGAACTGTATATCATCGACCCCGAGACGCTTTTGATAGTTGAGAAAGTCTTTTTTGTAATAATCGGACGCATAGACCTGTTGCGGGCTGTGATGTGGAAGCAGCCCCATAAGCAGGTTGTAGTGCGAAGGTGCTGTCCAGGAGGCGTAGCTCCAACGTCGTTCGAGCTCGCCGAGACGCATGATCGTCTTGGGGCGGGCCTTCTGGAAGGCATCGAAGCGACAGCTGTCGAGAATGACAATGATATAGTTATTCAGTCCCTCCTGCGCGAGCATCGGCAGGGCTTCCTGTCGCCTCAGAGCGGGCGCGACTTTCGCTGTGGAATCAGGTTGTCCCTGATCGCCTGTGCTTCCAATAATGCGGTCCCAGATTGCCATGCATTGATTCCTTCTGAAGCCTAGGCCAGATAGCCAAGCTGTTCGAGCTTCTTGACGGTGTCGTCGTCGAGATCGAGCCCTTCGTCGGATAAGTTCGGGGCTTCAAATTTCCCGAGACGATCTTCCATCTCCCGCGCCATCGTTTCGGCTCTTTCCCGCTCAATATTCGCAATATTTTGCGATTCACCCGGGTCCTTTGCCAAATCATAAAGTTCGGGGAAGCCGTCGGAAGTCCAAATATACTTGTGTTTTTCATTCCGAATCATTCGGAGCGAACGGTCAAAATAGCCGCCATCGAAGCCATCAAAGCGACGCTTCAACACGGCGAGTGGTGGTTGGGGCTCGCGGTACTCGGCAAACGTATAGCGCTCCTCCGCCGAGCCTTGGGCCACGTCGTTGGCCAGAAGGGAGTCTCTTGCCTGCACTTGCTGCCAGGCAGGATCCTCGTCGAGACCGGCCAACCGCAGCACGGTAGCGAAGAGTCCCGCGGATTGAACGGGCCGGCTCACGCGTTGCCCGGCAGGGAAACCCTCGGGTCCCTGGATGATGAGCGGCACATTGACCAAAGTGTCATAGAGACAATAGGCGTGATCCATCAAACCATGCTCGCCGAGGTTTTCTCCGTGATCACTGGTGATCACAAACACCGTGTTTTCCATCAGACCCGAATCAGTCAGCATCCGATGGAGTTCTCCGATTCGCGAGTCCACGTAGCTGATCTCGCCATCGTAGAGCCCGGCCAGGATTGCGAAGTCCTCCTCCGTCATTTCGGTCTGGCCGGTCAGAAATTTCCACGGGTCCTGATTGACGGCTGCGGCACGTTGGGGAGTGACTCCTTTGGGCATATGTCTGAGGTGGTATTCGCCGGGTGCGGAATACCGAATATGGGGCTCCATGAAATGGAGAAACGCGAAGAAGGGCTGCTCCTGCTCGACCCACTGCGGCATCCATCGGCGTGCCTGACGGACAACTCGCCAGGCGCCGTCATCGTAGGCCTGCATCCGGTTCCGCAGCTTGTTGGTCGCCTTCTCGTAGAGGCGGTTCGCTTCTTGAGCATATCGGCTCGGTTTTTCGGCCGGCATGCGGAGCGTATCGAGCCCAAGGTCCTGCTTTCGCTGTTGGCGTGCCAGCGGCGCGTTGGTGCCGCTGGTCTGGACCATCTGCCAACTATGCATGAATTCGTCGAAACCTCGATCGAAGGACGTTTCACGCGAAAGCCAATAGTTGCTGGATGCTCCATAGGTGCGGTAGCCACCGCGTTGGAGCACTTCCGGCAAGGGGTCAAGTTCCGGGCCCAGGGTCAAATTGCTTCGGTCGACCTTATGCCGGGACGGAAACGTCCCGGTGAATAGACTCGCGTGCGCCGGCGGCGTCCAGGCCGCGGGGGAAATTGCCTTCTCATAGAGCGTCGATTTTTGCGCAATGCGGTCGATCTCTGGCGACGTTGGATTTGCCGCTCCGTAACAGGACAGATGATCTGCGCGCAGGGTATCGAGAAGCACCACGATCACATTCGGGCGGTCGTGGGAGCGTTTGGTAGTCATCGGACGGAATTCCTAGTGAATATTAGATGAATTAAAGCCGGCAAAGTCCCGGCGGAATCGGGAAAGGTTTGTCCCAGCAAGATACGCAGGTTCGACGTCGAGGGCTACAGACTTCCGCAGAACTTTTTCATGGGCTTCCCTATGTAGCATGTAATACTCCGAAATCGCTCATACTTTCCTGCTATCGGCGCATTTGCGGATTTGGCTAACTCACTCGCCGCGGCGGCCTCGGTCCGCGGAGCCCATTCGCTTCGAGAAAAATCGGATGACCGCGCTCGTCTGCTGGCGTCTCTCCCTGCATTGACTGAATCCGGCGAGTCCTTTAGCGATTCCAACGTGTGACGGAGTTGGCAAGTAGTCAATTCAGCATGAATTATCTGGTTCCGGACCCCTTGGCATCCACTGGTGGGAGAAACCGGAGCCATAGCAGGAGGATCAAATGAAAGACGAATCACAGATCAGTCGACAAGCAAGATGGCAACGAAAACACCGCGCATTGGGACTTTGTGTTCTTTGCAGCGAACCCGCCTTCAAGGGGTGGCGGTGCAAGCGGTGTTACGAACGGCACAAATTAAGTATGCGACTTCGCTACGAGCCGAAGGTGCGAGGGCGCTACAAATCAGGCGGCAAGGAATTCTCGGAAAAGGCCGCTGTTCTCAAGCTCGAGAAGTCGCGCAAACAGAGCGCTGCAAAAAAGCTTGCCGCACAGAAAAAGGCAGCTGCGCTGGCGAAGAAGAATTCGAAAAAAGCCGTCAAGGTAAAACCCGCGCGCGCCTCAGGGGCCAAGAAGTTGGCGGCGCAAAAGCTTCCCGCTACCCGGAAAAAGATCGTCACCAAGAGAAAAGCCGTTGCGAAAAAAGCCGTCGCGAAGAAGAAGGTCGCCAAGAAGACAGTCGCGAAGAAGGTAGCCGCAGCGAAGAAGAGGGTGGTGGCCAAGAAGGCCGTCGCCCGGAAGAGTGCAGCTCGAAAGAAGTCTGTCGCGAAAAGCGCCGTTGGCAAGAAAAAAGCAGCAAAGTCCAAGACGGTCGCGCGCAAGCGTCGGTAGAGAGAGGGTTCGGCGGCGGGTACTTCTGCCGCCGGACCGGTTTCTTTCATCCCGTCTCCGTGCGATCACTGAGCCTGCAGGAGGTGCAGTTTGGAGAAGATGAAGGCTTTGGTTGGCATTGAGGGGAATGTCGCCTGTGGCGAACGTGACCTTCCACCGCTTCCGTCCGGAGAGATTCGACTGTCGGTTCTCCGCTGCGGTATCTGCGGTTCGGATCTGCATTGGTTCCGACATGGGTTTGTTCCGGCAATCTGTCCCGGCCACGAGATTGTCGGCGAAGTCACCGGCGACGTCCCGGAAGGAAGCAGCGTGCGAGCCGGGGAACGGGTGACGGTCGAGGCCGTCCGAAGCTGCGGGGCCTGTTCCTACTGCAAGGCGGGCTCACGACAATTATGCACACAGCTCGGGCTGGTTGGCGTCGACCGACCTGGCGGTTTTGCCGAGTTTCTCGACGTATTACCGAGCCAGATCCATCGTGTCCCCGAGAGTCTCTCCTCGGAAGTAGCCACTTTCGCCGAGCCGGTCGCCGTGGCCGTACACGCCTTACGTTTGGGGCCATCGCCGGTGGGAAAGAAGGCTCTTGTTCTGGGTGGGGGCACCATCGGCTTGCTGACGGCTTTCTGTCTGGTCAGGGCGGGCGCCGCCAGCGTCGACATCACCGCGAAGCGCAGCCACCAGCGGACGGCCGCCGAGCAATTGGGGTCGACATCGATCCTCCAGCCCGGCGAGTCTCAGGAGAATTCCTACGATCTGGTTTACGAGACCGTCGGTGGGGATGGCGCGACAATTACCGAGGCCCTGAGCGCTGTTCGTCCGGGCGGCACGATCGTCGTTCTCGGCGTGTTTGCCGATCCGCCGCTGCTTCCGGCTCTGCAATTGATGTGCAAGGAAATCCGGATGGTGGGAGCGATGTGCTACGGCACAGCCTCGGGGGTCGCTGATTTCGAGACGGCCCATCAAATCCTGAAGGATGATGGGGATGCGATAGCGGCACGCTTGCTGACCCATAGCTATCCCCTCGAGCAGGTGGATGAAGCTTTCTCCACCGCACTCGACAAGGACTCGGGGTCGATCAAGGTGCAAGTCGCTATCTAGGGCAGCAACACATCCTCGCGGGGCAGCAAAAGGAGCGCACGGTTCGCGCGGACGTTGATCTCCGCGATGAGCAGGAGGTCACCTGACGAGTTCAAATCGGCAATCTGGAATCCGACCAGCGTGCCATCTCCGATCGTTGCCTTTGACTCGAGGAGAGTGTCGAGTTTGCCATCCTTCCAGCGCAATAATTGGCGGGAGGTGATCCGGCGCGTTCCTTCCTCGTAAAACCCGAGGCTGACAACCATGAGCACGGTCCCGTCGCCGTAGACGCGAGTCTGAAAGATCTCGGTGATTTCCAGTTCCTGGCCCATCTCGGCTTCGCCGCCATATCGCTTGCGTTGCCAAATTATATCGGTGTTTGTGGTGCCGTCCCAGACACGGAGCAGGTCTCGTTCTTCCCCGCCGCCGAGAAACTCCGCGATATAGTACATCCGACCGATGTCATCGACTGCGACAGCATTCAGGTCAATAATTTCCTTCTGGCCGAAGGGCACTTCGTCTCCCGTTGATGCAGCAAGGTCCAACCCACCGCTACGGTAGCGAAGAACCCTTTCCACATCGCGGTCCGAGTCGCCATCGGTATCAAAATCTCCATCAATCGCGATCGTTCCGTCCTTACCCATCGCTCGAGGTTTTGCGTTTGTGAGAACTCCGTATTCGGGAAGCGTCTCACGGCGGAACAGAATGCCGGTAAAGATGCCCTGATCGAGAATTCCTACGTAGGGCTCCTCCCCGCGAGCCGGTAGACCAACAGCGGCCTGATTCCTTTCGTTGAGCTGAAGAATGATCGCGGTGGGGTTCTGTCCGTCGAGATCATTGGGCACAGCGACCTCAGTGACATCTCCTGGAGGGCCGTATTGCAGTCGCAGGCGGCAGCGCGTTCGTTGTACAGCTCCGGATGTGTCGACCGAGCACGGATTGGAACCGTCGCTGAAGGCGAGGACGCCGCCCTCCTCCACACGAAGCTCTCCAACGATACGGAAATCAGGGAGAGGTTCCTCTGATTCCGTTGTCGCAATCAAGCTCGTTCGGGTGCCATCCGAGTAGAAGATCGTGTTATCATCCAGTTGGTCGCCCACACTGAAGGCGAACTGGCCTGATTGGGCCATGTTCAGTTTTCGGATTCTTGTCAGCGGCAGATCTCCCGCGAGGGCAGACCCCGGTGCCAAGATGGAGCGGATTTGACCGGTGGGCGTCCGGAAGAAGACTCCATTGAGAGTGTCCGTGCCAGTTCGTGATGCGATAAACGAAATTGAGCGGTCAGCGGCCATATTCGCCGACTCGATGCTGAGGATTTCAAAATTGGGCAGGAGCCGATCACCGTCAGTCAGGAGTACCTGAGCGCCATCTGGCACAGGCTGTGGCTTTTTCTCCGAGCCGCAACCAACAGCCCCGCATAGGGCAAGGCCAATCAAATACCAGCGAGCCTGGGCCGGTAAGGTATGCAAAGTCTTCATCCTGTCGTCCTCCGGTTGAGACGAGAGTACGCAGGGGCCATGCATAGAGCAAGCCCGGACTTCAGAAACCAGCAAGCCACGGCGCGTCTGCGTCGATGCTTGCCATGCCGAGTGCTATCGCTGGCCGAGAACTTCCGGTCCCTCGGCGATCCGGTGGCCATCCTGTTCGATACGACACGCGCCGACGAAGTCATAGCGCTGCCAGTATATGATTCGCTCTCGAGGGCGGCTCGCTTCGCCCTTGGGCCACGCATAGACCCATTTTTCGTTAAAATGAACGCCGCCTTCATGGCGAATCCGGGGGTCATTGAGGCTGCCCTCGGTGCGATCCGGTGTGCCCCAAAGGCGAACGACCTGATTACGCCGCAAGGAAGTTTCTTTTTCGGTCTCTGGACTCATCGGATTCAGACCTCGAACGACGTTTCGGCGAGCGGGCAGCCTTTCAGCTCGACATGGGCTTCAAACTCGTCCCGGAAGCGCCGCACAAACCAACCCGCCCCCCAGGAAGCGGCATCGGCGAGGCCGCAGATTGTGTGACCCTCCATATAATTCGCGACCTCATCGATGGTATCGATGTCCTCCATGGAGGCTTGTCCGCTCTCTATCTTGGCGAATAATTTGTAGATCCAGCCAGTCCCTTCGCGGCATTGCGTGCATTGCCCACAGGATTCATGGCGGAAAAAACGTGCGATCACCAAAGCGGCTCGAACCATGCACTGCCGATCGTCCATCACGATGACAGCGCCAGTCCCCAGCAGGGATCCAGCCTTCTGAACGGAATCGTGGTCCATGGGGAGGCCCTTGATCTGATCCGCCGTGAGCACCGGCATCGAGGTTCCCCCGGGAATCACCGCCTTGATTTTTCTTCCCGGCGCGACGCCGCCAGCGACGGTTTCGATCATCTCGTCGAGAGGCATGCCGAACGGAAGTTCGTAGGCACCCGGACGTTGCACATCACCACTGATCCCGAAGATTGTGGTACCGGAGCTCTTCTCGGTTCCGTAGGACAGGAAATGTTTGGCTCCGTCGAGCACGATCGCAGGCACATGGGCCAGGGTCTCGACGTTGTTGATCAGGGTCGGTTGTTTCCAAAGTCCAGAGACCGCAGGGAAAGGCGGTCTTTTGCGAGGTTGGCCTTTGCGACCCTCGAGAGATTCCATGAGCCCGGTCTCTTCGCCGCAAATGTAGGCGCCGGCCCCACGATGGACGTAGATATCGAAATCCATCCCACTGCCGAGGATATTCTTGCCGAGATAACCAGCTTCATAGGCTTCATCGATCGCCCTGCAAAGATTCTCGTAGGGACCACGATACTCCCCGCGGAGATAGACGTAGGCCGCGTCGATCGTATTGGCCCAGCCGGCAATCAGAAGGCCCTCGATCAATTTATGCGGATTGCGTTCGAGGATCTGCCGGTCCTTGAAGGTGCCGGGTTCGCTCTCATCGCCGTTGCAAGCGATATAACGTGGCCGTCGGCCGTCCTTGGGAAGAAACGACCACTTCATCCCTGCGCCGAAGCCCGCACCGCCTCGACCTCTGAGACCGGATTCCTTCACGATAGAGACAATTTCTTCCGGGTTGGTCTTTCCGACATTCGCCTCGGCGGCTTCATAACCGCGCTGCGCCTTGTAGTCCTCGATTGAGGAGAAATTTGCGTCGCCCTCGGGCAGGAGCAATTGTGGCTGTTCCATCGTATCCTCAGGCCGTCTCGGCTTCGTCTTCGGTAATCTCGCGGCGCAGATTTTCCAGGATCGCTGGCGCATCGGCAGGAGAAAGGTTCTCCAGGTACGTCCGCGTGTTGATTTGCAACACCGGCGCCGAGCCGCAGGAACCCAGACATTCGACCGAACCAATCGAGAAGCATCCGTCCTCGGAGACTTCGCCGGGGCGAATATTCAGTTCTTCCTCAAACGCGTCCTGCAGCGACCGAGCCCCCCGCAGGCAGCAGGACAATCCGGTGCAGACGCGAACGTGGCGCTTTCCGATCGCGCTTTCGTTGAACATCGCGTAAAAACTCGCGACCTCCTTGACGTCGATCGGCGGTATCTCGAGGATCTCCGCCACTTCAGGAATCACTTCGGGCTCGATCCATCCCCCGCATTCTTCCTGCACAAAGTGCAAGGCCGTCAGCAAGACGGCGCGCTTTTCAGGGTACTTCGGGAGTTCTGCCCGAATACGTGACTTCAGCTCCTCAGAAAGTGCCATTGGATTTTTCCTTAACGATCACATTCGCCGCCGATCATATTGATCATATCGAAGGTCGGGACGATGTCCGCAAACATCGATCCGACCACCATTTTTTCCATTGCCGATGTGTTGGCAAAGCTCGGAGAGCGCGGTCGGCACTTCAGAGGCTTGCCGGTGCCGTCGCTGACCAGATAGAATCCCAGCTCACCGTTGCCACCCTCCACGGCTTGATAGACCTCTCCCGGAGGGGGTTTCGGTCCCTCGGTCACGACCTTGAACTGGCCGATCAGTTCTTCCATCCGACCAAAGACCTTGCTCTTCCCCGGCAGTCGGATCTGCGGATTGTCGATATCAACGGGCCCAGGCTTCATCTGCTCGATGCACTGCCGAATCATGCGACTGCTCTGACGGATCTCCTCGAGCCGAATGAGGAAGCGATCGAAATTATCACTTGCCGAGCCAACCGGGATATCGAAGTCGAGCCGGTCGTAGACGAGGTATGGCTCCACCCGTCGGATATCATAGGCTGTGCCGCTGGCCCGCAGGAGCGGGCCGGTGCAGCCGAATGAGATCAAATCGTCGCGAGAGAGGACGCCGGTATTTTCCATCCGTTCGCGAAAGATCGGGTTGGCCAGCAGTAAATCCTCAAAATCCTTTTGGAGCCGTTCGAGCTCCGCGAGTTTCTCCTCAACCAATCCCGGGAATTCGGCACCGATATCATGCGAGACGCCGCCAATTCTTACGTAGTTCGGTGTCACTCGTGCGCCGCACATCGAATCGAGAAGGTCCCAGACGCTTTCCCTGGCTTCCACCGCATAGAGAAATGCCGAGAATGCCCCCAGTTCGAGCGAGCATGCTCCGAGACAGGTCAGATGGTCAGCAATTCGTGAGGCCTCACTCGCAATTACTCGAAGATACTGGCATCGCTCGGGGCTTTCGATCCCGAAGAGCTTCTCGCAGGCGAGCGCGTAGCCCACATTGTTGATCATCGGAGACACGTAGTTCAGGCGGTCCGTATAAGGAAATGCCTGATAGTAGAGTCCGCTCTCGCATTCCTTTTCGAATCCGCGGTGAAGATAACCGACCTCCACCCGGCATGCGTGGACAGTCTCTCCATCCAATTCCAACTGGATCCGAACGGTTCCGTGCGTCGCCGGATGGGACGGCCCCACCTTCATCTCGAGGGTCTTGAAGGGAAGGTCGATCGTGTCTTCCTGCACAACTGCTGCCGAATCTGCCATCTCAGCTCCCCTCGCCTGTACGCACGATCGCACCCGGTCCGATCAGCGGTTGCCGCTTCTCCTTGGGATAGTCCTTGCGGAGGGGGTGACCCTCGAATTCTTCATAAAGGTAGATTCGGGTCATGTCGGGATGGCCCGTGAACTCGATCCCGTACATGTCGTAGGCCTCGCGCTCGAGCCAGTTCGCACCCTGCCACAGTTCGCAGAGCGTAGGCACCTTGGCATCCGCCTGCGCGACCGGAATCTTGATGCGGAGTCGATTTGAGGTCTCGACGGAAACGAGGTGGTAGACCATCTCGAACCTCGGCTCGCGACCGAGATAATCTACCGCCGTGAGATCCGCGAGCATATCAAAATGTTCCTCGTCGCGAAGCCATTGAAAAGTCTCGATCGTGGCTTCGCGTGCAATCGTGGCACAAAGATCACCGCGGTAGTCGGAAGTCGCTATAAGGTGATCGCCGAGCCGTTCGCGCAGCCTCTCCAATACGGGAGCAAGAGGTTCCAGTTTCTCGGGCTGGGCGGTCTCCGAATCTTCCGTTTTCGTTTCGGTCTCTTCCTGATCCGCCACGTTTATCTCCGATCGTAGTCCCGACGGATGTGTTCCAGCCGTCGGGCCACCTGTGCCACCGGGGTGAGGAGGTCACTCTTGTTCCAAAGGGTGCCGGCCCGCGTAAATGCACTGATTTCGACACGATCACTCATGACGATTGCTTCTTCCGGACAGGCTTCTTCGCACAGACCACAGTACATGCATCGGCTCATATCGATATCGAAGACTTGCGGATATCGCTCGACCTCGTCGGTCGTTTCACCAGGCTCGATATGGATGCAGTTTACCGGACAAGCCCATTCACAAAGGCCGCAGGCAACGCAGCGCTCCTTGCCGTTTTCCATTTCGACGAGGACCGGCATTCCCCGGAAAGCGGGAGGCTTGGCGAGGTGCTCCTCGGGGAACATGACCGTCGCCACCGTGGGCTTTCCACGGATCCAACCGATCAGGTTTCCGAGAAAATGGCTCGTCGTTACCCGAAAGCCGGAAATGAAGGCCTTGATGCCGAACGGGCCGGCGGCCTTGCTATATTGGTCGCGATCGATCGTGACTACCTTGGTGGCCATCAGGCTTCTCCCGACGCTGTGACTTCGGTGGGTTCGGGTTCCGGTTCGGGTGCTTCCTGAATTCCGGACAGGAGTCCGTCAGCACCAAGCTCGGCCCGGCTGATATGAGCGTATTCGGGAACGGACTCCGCGACCTTCCCCAGAGTTGTGATGGCGTCGAAAGGTTCAGGCTTCGCATTATCCAGAAATGCCTTGATTCGAGATAACGTCTCGCCTTCGGTTTCCACGCCCTCGGGGAGGTTCAGGGCTCGCGAGATCCATTGCACACGCCCCTCCCCGTTTGTGAATGATCCGTCTTTTTCTGCAAATGTGGCACCGGGAATCAGGACGCTCGCATGTTCACTGATGGGGGTTTGATTCGGGGTGATCAAGATCAGCGACTCGAGATCGCCGAGTACATCGAGAAGGCCCTCACCTTCGGGAACCGAAAGGGCGTCGCCCCCCATCACCAGGAGGCTCTTTACCGTGCCGACGCGAATTGCTTCTGCCAGACCACGCAGACCATCGCCGCGTTCCTCGATTCCCATCGCGCGCGTTCCCGTGGCGTTGGCTGCTTTCTCTTCCTGAATCAGAAAGCCGTCTGCGTCTCCCCGGATGACGGGCAATGTAACGTGTCCCGCCGGGATCTTGTGGTTACACAGGTCCGCGAGAAGAAAACTTTCCTCATTCGTCAGATGAGGTGATGCGATTACTGCGAAAGCTTCCGGATTTTCGAGGCTCGGCCGGATTAAATCGGCTGCTGCCTCGAGAGCGATGCGAAACGGCGTCTCCGTGAAGTCGCCAGCGTCATTGCGGACCAAGGCTTGCCGGACTCTCGTCTCATCGCTCGTGAAGGCGTATCGGAGTCGTCCGTGATCACACATCCAGGTATCATTCACGTCATCGTTGCGACGTGGCACCATCCGCTGGATTTCATTTTTGAAGACGCCCACATTGACGTTGCAGCCCTTCGAGCAGGAAGGACAGACACTGGGGGTGTCCTCCAGAAACCACACACGCCTCTTATGGTGGAAATCACTCGAGAGAAGAGCGCCCACGGGACAGATATCGGCCACATTGACCGAATAATCATTGTTCAGAGGTGCGTCGGGCATCGTGCCAATGTGGGAGTGATCGCCAATCCCGAAAACCCTGAGCTCGTCGGTTTCGGTAATTTCCTGGGTGAATCGCACACAACGGCGACAAAGAATGCACCGCTCCTGATCGAAAACCACATGCTCGCCGATCGGAGCCCGCTTGACCCCCTTGCGCCGCGGCGCCGTTGTCCGAGCGTGGTCGCGACCGTAGCCGTGCGAATAATCCTGGAGAAAGCACTCGCCGGCCTGGTCACAAATCGGACAGTCCAGCGGGTGGTTGACCAGCAGCAGTTCCATCACTCCCTGACGGGCGTGTTTCACTTCGTCGCATTTGGTGTCCACGACCATTCCATCGCGGACCGGCTCGTTGCAGGAGATCGCCAATTTGCGGCCACCCTCGACCTTGACCTGACACATGCGGCAGGAGCCATCGATCGACAACTTCGGATGGTAGCAGTAGTGGGGAATCTCGACGCCATTGTCGAGGGCGGCCTGGAGCAACATCTGTCCCGGCTGTGCCTCGATTTCGAGGCCGTCGATCGTCAGACGTACCGTCGCCTCTTCGGTTGCGGGCTTTTCTTCACTCATGATGATTTGGAACCCTGCCCGGGACAACCTTGGCGGGCTCTCCAGCTTGATAGTCCAATGCCTTGATGCCCCCGTGAATATTTTCTACGGGCCGACCGGTATGCTCCCGCTCGATTCGTTCCTGCAGTTTCAGCAAGCCGTCAATGACGGCCTCCGGACGCGGGGGGCAGCCGGGGATGTAAATATCGACCGGCAGGATCTGATCGATGCCCTGCAAGACCGCATAATTATTGTAGGGCCCACCGGAATTGGTGCAGTTCCCAAACGACATGACCCATTTGGGATCGGCCATCTGTTCCCAAACTCGCCGCAAAATCGGAGCCTGCCTTTGGGTGATGGTCCCGACGACCAGCAGCAGGTCGGATTGTCGCGGCGTGAAACGAGGCAGAGTCAATCCGAAACGGTCGGCATCATACCGAGGCCCCGTAACGGACATGTACTCCATCCCGCAGCACGCGGTCACAAAGGGATATTGAAACATCGCGTATTTCCGTGCCCAAGCGAGAGCATCCTCATATTTCGAGGTGAAAAAGGAGTCGCGTGTGTCCGAACCGCCCGGACGTCCGTCCGGGTTCAAGAATTCTTGAATTTCCGTTGCCATATAGACTTGTCTTTCTACAGATAACTCTAGCGATCGGGGGAGGACCCCGCCAGATTGCGAGCCGAATCCGTTGCGATTTTCTCTACTTCGCCCACTTTTGAGCCTGCGGAGGCCCGATTGTCGTCCGCGCCTCCCTGATTGTCCACGAGCAGACGTTTTCGGTTTCGAACCAGCACCCGATAGGGACGCTCGAATTCCGGCTCCAGTTTCGCCAGGTTTCGCTCGTTGATGTAGACAAATACCCGCCTCGGGGAGTTCCATGCCTCCAGAAGCTGCTCATTTCCTTTCCAGAACCATGGCTCGCGATCGGCGGCGGGCATCAAGGCGACCAATTCCGTCAATTCGACGAAGTCATCGAGGTGGATGGGGCGGCGGTCGGCGTAAAACAGCAGCGATTGGCTGAGTTGCCGGTACATCACGATCAAATCCTCAGGTTCAGCCTGATCGTTCAGAATCTGTGCCGCCGCGCGTCCGGATTTGGCGACACTCCGGGCGCCCACGGCGCCGAGTTCGGTCGCCCCTATCGTCAAAATCATCAGCAGAATCAGATCGACGGGAAGCCGGGAGCGACGCTGCCGGGCCCAAAGAGCGCCGCCAAGCACCAGCGCAATTCCAGCGAAAAACACCGCGTTGCGAATCGCCAAAATCTCGCTGCCGTTCCCCGGAAAAGATGTCGCCAGAAATCCCCCGAACAGGAGCGCCCCGAGCGATGCCATCAGAAACAAAATGCCCAAACTGATCAGGGCGGGCCAGATCACCCGGAGCAGCAAGGGCTCCTCGAGCTCTTCGTCCATTGCCAGATCAAGCCATGCACCAAGAAGCAACGCGAGCGGGGGAAACGCTGGCAAAACATAGGGAGGAAGTTTCGAACTGGACGCGGAAAAGAACAAAATCACGACAAGCGCCCAAAGGAGGAAGAACACCAGTAGATCCTTACGGACGAGACCGAACGCCCTGCGCGTGGCTGTTTGCCCCGCGAGAAGGAATGGCGCCAAGGACCACGGCAGAGGGGTAAGGAGCATGACCGGCAAGTAGAACCAGGGTCCCTCGGGATGAGCGATTCCATAGCCCTCTGCATCGAGGAAGCGTCCGAAATGGTTCTCGATCAAAAAATATTGCAAAAACTCTGGGTGGGTGGCGCTCATCCAGATGAACCAGGGCATCGTGATCAGGAGGAAAAGTCCGATCGGGGCGGGTCGCAACAGAGCGCGAAGAGTCGCGCTGTCCCGCCGAACGATCAGCGTGAGCACGGCAATCGCGCCGGGAAGCACCAAGCCGAGCAGCCCCTTGGCGAGGATCGCTAGCGAAGCAGCGACGACGGTGGCTAATACCCAGCGCGTTTTCGCCTCGGCCTCGCATGCCCGGTAAAAGGCGAACATCGTCGCCGTAAAACAGGCCGTGAGGACCATATCGATCACGAGCGATTGCGAAAAAATAAAAAACAGAGGTGCTGTGGCGAGAATGCCGGCAGCGAGAAGCCCTGCCCGCTGGCCAAAATGGTGACGGCCGAAGCTGAATGTCATCCAGACCGTGAGGAAAGCCGCTAGTGCCGGAACCGCCCGGGCGGCTCCCTCGCTCTGGCCGAAGAGGCTGTAGGCGCTGGCCACTAGCCAATAGAAGAGGGGTGGTTTCTCGAAATAGGGAACGCTGGCGAGGCTGGGTGTCAGCCAGTTGCCCGCATTCAGCATCTCTTGAGGCACCCGCGCGTATCGGCCTTCATCGGGATCCTGAAACGAGAACCCGGCTATCCGTGAAAAAAACAGGATGGCCACCAGCGCAAAGCCGAGCCAAGGAAGAACGCGTTTCTGATTCATGATGTTTCCCGGGGGACGTCACTGTCGCGATCCTTGAAGCCCCGGGCTTTTCCCCTGAGCTAGCCCCCCGCCTGGCACATTCCCCCCGATCGACTCTATGGCAGAATCCCTGCCGCAAGGCGACCTCTTGCCGCAGATGACGCACCGTGTTATGAAACTAGTCAGGAGGTCATGCTAATGGAAAATGCAGACGAGACGACGAGCGAAGACAGCACCGCCTGGGCACCGTTGGACGGCGCTATGGCGCAGATGAAGGAACTCGACGAAAAGGCTCGCGAGATGGTGCGAACCACCGCAGGCGAGGTTCGCAATCGGTCGGAGAAGGCTCTGGACGATGCCCGCGAACAAACCGAAAAGACTCTGAAGTTAGTGCGCAAGAACCTTGACGATGCCCGCGAATCGATCGAAGAACGTGCCGGCGTCTGGCCAGATTTCCTGACAATTCCGCCATTTGTCGAAAAGCAGGTCGAGAGCCTCCAGTCGGAATTCCTGAAGGCCGTCAGCAACCTCGCGAAAAGCTTGCGCCTGTCCACGAAAAGCGAAGTCGATGCGCTCAAGCGGAAGGTTTCCAGTCTGGAGAAGAAGATCGCCGCCCTCGCAGAAGACAAAGCTGCCTGAGGTCTCTTCTTTCCACGTGAAAAGGCCGGGACCTCAAGGGTCTCGGCCTTTTTTTTCGTCGAAAATCGGCGCCTGCCGAGCTCAAGCGGCTGATTTTTTCTTCGCGTTCTTCTTTGCTGGGGACTTCTTTTTGGAGGGCTTTTTGGTGTCCGTCGCATCGCCATCCGCTTTGCTCGCGCCCGCTGAGGAATCCGAGGCGCCACCCTCGCCTGCCGCTGGTTTCTGCCCGCCCTTGCCGTAATCGGTTACGTACCAACCCGATCCTTTGAGCTGGAATTGCGTGCTCGACATCAACTTCCGGACTTTTCGACGGCATTTGGGCACCGGACACGTCTTGAGCGGCTCCTCGGTGATTTTCTGCATGGCATCGACCACACCGCATTTCGAACATTCATACTCGTAGATAGGCATTGAAACGCACCCCCATTGCGCCGGAGTTTCTAGAGTAAGAATCCAAGCCGGTCTTGTCCACCCAGTCCGTCCGCAGCCTGATAAAGGCTTTGTACAAGGAAAATCCGAAGGAATTGGATCGCGAGCAGAACGACGATCGGTGTGAAATCCATGCCACCGAAGACCATCGGGAGACGGGTGCGTATCTGATAGAAGACTGGCTCGGTAGCGCCACGCAAAAAACGAATGATCGGGTTGTAGGGATCGGCGCCAATCCACGAAACCACGACCGACCCGATGATGAGCCACCAATAGAGATTCAGTAGCGCGTCGAGAACGGCAGCAACAGCTTGAAGGAAATTCCCCATCACAAACATATCTACTTCTCCTTGCAGAGACTCAGTTTCCTGACAACTGTCGGGAACGGGCCGTCGCTGCAGCAACGGCGGCATCGGCCGCCGCCGCCAGGCCCTCGTCATTCAGCGCCGCAAGCCCCGCCTCGGTCGTTCCCCCCGGCGACGTGACCTGCTCACGCAGCGCACCGGCCGCCTTGCCGGAAGACCGCCAAAGCTCAGCCGACCCCGCAAGGGTTTCCTGGACCAGAACTTCAGTCATCTCCCGGCTTAGTCCCGCCCGAATCCCGGCGGCAATCATCGCTTCGGCATACGCAAAGAAAAAGCCGGGCCCACTGCCACTCACGGCAGTAACCGCATCGAGGACGGACTCGTCCTCGTGCGTCAGCACCCGGCCTGCCGTCGCAAATAGACGCCCCGTCAAGGCCAGATCTTCCGGCGTCGCAGCCGTCCCCGGCACCAGCACGGTCATTCCGCGCCGGATCAGGGCCGGCGTGTTCGGCATCGCGCGGATGATCCTTGCGGACGCGCCCAACCCGGCCTGCATGAAGGCCAGAGGAATACCGGCGGCGATCGATACGATCAGAGAATCTCGGTGATTGGCTGCCGAAATCTCCGGAAGAAGATTCGGTAAAATTTGTGGCTTCACGGCGAGGATCACCACATCCGCACGGCGCGCCAGTTCCGTCACGCTATCGCAGGTGGCGCCGCCCACTTCCTCTGTAAACCTTTTGCGTGCGTCAGGGCTTGGATCGCTGGCAATCACCTCGAAGGAAGATGATGATTCGGTGGCCCGCGCAATGCCGCCGCCGAGAGCGCAAGCCATGTTTCCAGCTCCGATGAATCCGATCGTTTCCATGCCCTACCCCTCCTCCCGCGGTGACCGCGGTCCCATGATCGCCGTCCCGAGGCGAACGAGTGTTGCCCCTTCCGCTATTGCCAGATCATAGTCGGCACTCATCCCCATGGAAAGAGTGCTGCCTTGCACCCGCTCTCGAGCCCTTAAATCTTTCAGGCATTCCGAAAGAGCCGCAAAGCTGGCACGCGTCGCCTGCGCGGACGTGCCCGCGCGACCGATCGTCATGAGACCCTCCACGATAACTCCGGGCTCGTTGCGCAGGCTCTCGGCCAGTGGCTCGACCTCCTCGATCCGCAAGCCTGCCTTGGCCGGATCATCGCTGATATTCACTTGAAGGAGCATCCGGCAATCGCCATCGGCGTGTCGCGCCAGCGCCGTCGCGGTTTTCGCGCGGCTCACTGTGTGGATGAGATCGAAATTTGCAGCTGCGAGTTTCGCCTTGTTGGACTGCAGCGGTCCGATCAGATGCCAGCGAGGTCCGGGGCCGATCCGAGAGCGCTTTGCCTGTGCCTCCTGGACATAATTTTCGCCAAGGTCGCGCGCTCCCGCCCGAACGGCAGCCTCGGCGAGTTCCACCGGCAGGCCCTTGATCACCGTGATGAGATCGACGTCGTGGACACCTCGACCATGCGCGGCGGCGGTTGCCTGAATCTCTCCGCTCACGGCCCGAAACCGACGCTCTACGGCATCGGCCGGCAGCGGGCCCTGCGGGGCATCGAGGCCCAGAGACCGAGCCATGGCTTCCGTTTCGGCAAGCGGCAATCCGATCACGTTTGTGATCGATCCGTCGACCCGAGTCACCAGCGATCCCGCGTCGCCCTGAATCGCGTAGGAACCCGCCTTGTCCATTGGATCGCCTGTCGCGACATACGCCGCTCGTTCCTGATCGCTGCTCTCGCGCAAATGAACCTTGCTCGTGAAGTGTCCCGAATGACGCACCTGCGCATTGAGTGCCCAGGCCACGCCGGTATGGACCTCATGTTGCCTTCCGGCGAGCCTTCCAAGCATGCGAAGGGCGTCCTCCGGGTCTCGGGGCTTGCCAAGCATCTCACCATCGAGCACCACGATCGTGTCGGCACCGAGTACCGCATGCGCCGGGTAGTCGGCACTCACGGCCAGAGCCTTTGATCGCGCCAGGCGATGCACATAGTCGGTTGGTGATTCCCCCCGGAGTGGCGATTCGTCGATATTGGCGGGCACGATTGTGTAGGGGTACACGATGCGCGCGAGGAGATCGTGGCGCCGCGGCGACGCGCTGGCGAGAATCACCTTCCTCATCGAAGATCCGCCAGTACGGGCGCATGATCGGATGCGGATAATTCATCTTTTTTCTTGCGATAGTCACGATCGGTTTCGACGTGCAGGACGCGTTCCTGCACGGCCGGAGTGCCGAGGAGGAAATCGATTCGCAAGCCTCGGTTTCGCGGAAATGCACCGGCTCGGTAATCCCACCAGGAAAAGGTCTGCTCGTCGGGATGGAGGTGGCGGTAAAGATCCGTGAAGCCCCAGCCCAACAAGGTCGTTACGCGATCGCGCTCTGCCGTCGTATGGAAAATATTGCCGTCGGCGCCCTCCCCACCGTGAGAGTCCAGCGGGGTGGGACAAATATTGAAGTCACCGCAGAGCACAAGGGGGTCGCCCGCGTCGAATGTATCGACGAGAAATCGCTGCAGGTCGTCATACCATTTCAGCTTTCGCTGGTAGTCTTCGTGCTCAAGGTTTTTCCCATTCGGAACGTAAACTGTGATGAAGTTCAGTCCATCCACGCGGGTAGCGATCAGCCGGGAGCCCATTTCCTCCTGCCCGGGCAGTCCGCGGCACACAAGTTCCGCAGGCTTCTCGCGTGTCAGTACCGCCACGCCGTTCCAGGCCTTCTGTCCGTGAACGACCGCGTGGTAGCCGATTTCCGCCAGTGCTTCGTGGGGGAACTGGTCGTCCTGCATCTTCAATTCCTGCAAACCGACAACGTCTGGTTGCCGTGCTTCCAGCCAATGCTTCAGGTAGCCCAGGCGCGCCTTCATCCCGTTGATATTCCAAGAGGCAATCCGCATGGAGAAACTTCATACGGGAACTGGGCGCCGGTTGCGATGCTTTGCCCGTGAGTCGTTTGCGCGTGAGCCTCCTGCTAGGGAAAGATACACGGGCACCCTTGGGTGCCACGAGAGGAGAATTTGAACGGATGAGTGGAATCAGAGCCTATGGCGCCTATATCCCGAGGACCCGCCTACCTCTTGCCTTGATTCAGGGCCGAGCAGCGAAAGACGGCGGACCAGAGAAAGCGGTCGCTGGAGATGATGAAGATGTCGTCACGATGGCCGTGGCCGCGGGAATCGACTGTCTCGGCGAGATCGACCGGAACGACGTGGATGCGCTTGTTTTCGCCTCGACCAGCTACGCTCAGCGCGAAAAACAGGCCGCCACTGTGGTCGCCCGCGCCCTGGACCTCAAACGCGACGTTCAGACTCAGGACGTATCCGGGTCGCTGCGCTGCGGCAGCACCGCGCTCGAGAACGCGATCCATGCGGTCAGCTCAGGCGCCGCGCACAACGTATTGGTGGTTGCGGCGGACTGTCGGATGGGAAGTCCCCGGGGCGCTCTCGAAGCCAAATTGGGCGACGGAGCCGCCGCCTTTCTGGTCAGCGGCACCGACGTGATCGCCAAACTCGATGGCGCCCATAGTGTTGCCAACGAGTTTCAGGATTATTGGCGCGGTGACGGCGAGAACTTTACCCACGCATGGGAGGACCGGTTCATCATCCAGGAGGGCTACACACCAGCCATGATCGAGGTCCTGAGCGCATTGCTCGAAAAAACCGGCCACGGTATCGGGGACTTCGCGTCCGCGGCCATCGTCGCTCCCGACGCCCGAAGTATTGGCGGGGTCATGAAGGGGCTTGGGCTGGGACGCGAGCAAGTGCAGGATCTTCTTATCGGGCGCGTCGGAAATACCGGCGCTGCATATGGCATGATGCTGCTGGCGGCTTCGCTCGAGCGAGCACGCTCCGGGGACCGCCTGCTCACCGCGGCATACGGAGATGGTGCGCACGCAATGGCCTTCGAGGTCCAGAAAGCGATTGAGAGCCTGGCTCCACGGCTTGGGGTGTCCGGCCATCTCGACCGTCGCCGCCCACTCAAGAGTTACGATTCCTATCTGAAGTCCAGAGGCCTGGCTGCCGGCGAGTGGGAAACGGGCAAGGATCTCGGGCTCTCGGCAACGATTCGATACCGGGAGCGCGACGCTGATATCGGGTTCGTTGGGGAGAGGTGCACGGCTTGTGGCCAGATCCACTTCCCGAAGCAACGTGTCTGCTACTCCTGCCGCTCGAAGGACACCTTCGAGCGTGTTCGTCTCTCGGATCGGACAGGCGTTGTTTTGAGCTACACCTTTGATTTCTTTTTCCCGAAAGCAGAGCCCCCGACGATCGTTGTGATCACCGAGGTCGACGGTTGTCGGATTCAAGTGCAAATGGCTGATACCGAGCCGGCCGACGTGAAACTCGACTTGCCGGTCAAATTTACTTTCCGCAAGATTCACGATGCGGGCGGTAAGCCCAATTATTTCTGGAAGGCCCTGCCCTTCAGCGCTGGAGACGTATCATGAGTGAATCATTACGCGACAAGGTCGCAATTGTGGGTGCGGGCTGCTGCCAGTTCGGGGAGAACTGGGACAAATCGCGCGAAGATATGATTGTCGATGCGTGCTACGAGGCGTACGCCGATGCCGGCATCGAGAGTCCTCAGGACGAGATCGATGCGATTTTCGCAGGAGCTGTCTATCCCCGCGACGGCAGCGCGGAGATCGCCGAAGCCCTCAAGATTTTCGGCAAGCCGATCTCCGTGGTCTCCGACTACTGCCAGACGGGCACCGATGCCTTTCGATTCGGCGTTTTCGCGATTGCGGCGGGCGTCTACGACAAGGTCCTGGTGGTCGGCTTCGACAAGCCCAAGGATCGTGGAGTCTCCGGGCCGTCTGTGAGCTTCGACAAAGTTCGTGGCCTTCCGGCAACGCCTGCCGGCTGGTTCAGCCTGTGCGCGGCGCGCTATTTCGAAACCTATGGTGCAGGACGCGAGGATCTCGCGAAGATCGCCGTCAAAAATCATCATAATGGGACGCTGGCTCCCAAAAGCATGCTGAAAAAGGAGATCACCGTCGAAGATGTTTTGAAGGCGAGGATCATTTCCTGGCCCTTCGGACTGTTTGATTGCGCGGCTCAATCCGATGGCGCCTCAGCCGTGATCCTGACCCGGGCCGATCTCGCCAAGCAAGTTCGTGATGACCATGTTTTGGTCAAGGCGGTCACGGTAGCTTGCAGCGAGCACCCGCAGCGCGACCCGAACTTTGATTTCCTCGGCTGGAAACCGACCCAGATCGCGGCTCAGGACGCCTATGCGATGGCGGGGATCTCGGATCCGTTCAAGGAGATCGACGTCGTCCAACTGCACGACTGTTTCACTCTTACCGAGATGCTCTCCTACGAAGACCTGGGTCTTTGCGAAAAAGGCTCGGCCAAGGATCATGTCGCGAGCGGCACCTTCGAGCTCGGAGGGGAGCTTCCGGTGAATACCGATGGTGGTCTCAAGACCTTCGGGCACCCGACCGGCGCAACCGGAATCCGGATGATTTACGAGAATGTGAAGCAGCTGCAGGGCAAAGCCGAGCAGCGCCAGATCAAGAATGCCACTACTGCCCTGAGTCATAATATCGGTGGCCCACCGACGACCTGCGGCATCGCGATTCTGGGGATGCCCTAGGGCGTCTTCCCGGGGGCAGTGCCGATGAGCGCGTCGGCCGCCGCCGGTTTTTCGAGGGCCTGCGAGACCGCCGGTACCAGCGTCGAGGCGTAAATGGCATGGGCTGGTCCAGAAGGATGGCCGTCGCCCGGAACCCGCCATACGGAATCCGGTGCAGAGCTGAAATTCGGCGGCATATAAACCAACGACACTTCGGGAAGCCTCCGCTCCAGCTCGCGGCGAAGCCATCGACTCTTCTTCGTTTCGGCAAGGTCCAGCTCTGCGAGAATCAAGGGCGTGTCGGCGAGGCTTTCGATCAAGACCGGTAAATTCGCAGGCAGCACGGCGACAGGCTGCTCTCGGGTCTCCACGGTGGCGATGAGAGCGCTGGGCTCCGGGTTCTCGCTCGACGGGACGACTCGCATCAGCCAGTGCTTGAACCACAACAGGCCATGCGATTGTCGAGCTATTGCCCTTAATAATTCAGATGTTCGGTCGATCGGCTGATCGGGGCCGCCGCGCGCCAGATAGCCGAAGCGATCGACATGTTTTTGCTCTCGACCCGGATCGAGGTCATCCCCGATGAACGCCAGCACGACCAACGCCGGGCGAATCGTCTGCAATCGCTCCTGTGCATGCGCAACGATCATGCGGAGGGAGTGGCCCTGAACACCGAAGTTCATAACCCGGACGCCGGGAAAGCGAGGACGCAGTGCCGCCTCCAATTGGGCAGGCCAGGTCTCGTGGTCTGCAACCGCCTGGCCGAACGTGAAGGAATCTCCAAAAACGGCCACGAGCGGACCCGTTTTCGGTCCCCGGGGTCCGTGCCTTCGCTCGCCCAGAGGTCCAGTGCGAAGGTCGGTTGGCCCGTAGACCGTGAATTGACGGTCGGCGCGGTATTGCCAATAGGATGCGCCGGGCCGGGCATGAAAAGCTGGATCGGTCACAAACGGACCCGCATGTCCGCTGATTCGCACCGCTACTTCGATGCTCAGTCCAAGCAGAAACACCAGCAGAAAAGCTTTTGCGAGCCTTCTCAACGTCCCTTGAACCGGGGCGTCCGTTTCTCCAACATCGCGGCAACTCCCTCCCGGAAGTCCTCTGTTTCAAAGGTGCGCGATTGTGCGTGTGCCTCGTAGCGCGCGGCTGTGGGTGGGTCCCACTGCTGGCCTTGATAGATCGTTTGCTTGGTCCAACGGACCGCCAATGGTGCTGCTGCGGCAATTTCTTTTGCAAGTTCCCGAGCGCGCGTAAGGACCTCGGCTGCCGGGACCGCATAGTTCACGAGGCCGGCCTCAGCGGCTTCGGTACCGCTGATAATCCGCCCTGTCAGAAGCAGCTCCACTGCACGCGGCATGCCCATGAGTCGCGGCAGGATCCAGGTCGTTGCCATCCCCGGATGCAGCCCCAGTCGCACGAAGTTCACGCCGTATCGGGAGTCTTGGGCAGCGACGCGAATGTCGCAGACAACCGCAAGTCCGAGCCCGCCACCGATGGCATGCCCCTGCATGGCCGCAATCACCGGGACTTCCACCTCAAGCAAGGAAAGGAAAGGCTGGTACATCGCGAAAGATCGCTCGTTGCGCGTCTGAAACTCACCTTCACCATCCCAGGCGCCGCCGACCGATTTGAAATCGGCCCCCGCACAAAAACTGCGTCCTTCTCCGGTAATGATCACGCAGCGGACTTCCCGGTCGTCGCGCACTCGTGTGATGACCTCCGCGAGTGCCTCGAGGACATCCGGCGTCATGCTGTTGCGATTCTCGGGACGGTTGAGCGTGATCGTGGCGATCTGCTCGACGATATCCAACTTCACGGCTGGTTCGGGATTTTCCATACAAGGGCATCTAACAATTCTCCTCCGCGCGGGCGAATCGTTCCCATCGATGAGGAAGTTTTTTATGGTAGACATCATGAGTGGTCGAGGAACCAGCGGAGTTGACGCCGACGCAATTCGCCGAATTGCGAGATGCGCTCGAGAGCCAAATTAGCGGGCTCGAAGACCAACTGGATCGCGGCGGCAACTTCGTGCGGCCGGTCGAGCTGGACCAAAGCTCGGTAGGCAGACTCTCACGCATGGATGCGCTGCAGCAGCAGGCGATGGCTCAGGCGACCAGAGAGAAGTTGCGTCTGCGCCTCGAACTCACGCGACAGGCATGTCGTGCGGTCGAGGCCGGTACGTACGGGATGTGCGGAAGTTGCGAGGAGCCGGTTGGTTATCAGCGGCTCTCTGCCTACCCGGAAGCGCCACTTTGCGTCGAGTGCCAGGGAGGGAAGCGATGAGAACGGACCCTCATTGCTGTATCATCGGGGCGGGATGTTCCGGGTTCACGGCAGCAAAGGCGCTTCAGGACCGTGGCCTGTCCTTCGATATTCTCGAGATGTCCGACGTCATCGGCGGGAACTGGGCCTACAAAAATTCGAATGGCCACTCGGCGTGTTACGAGTCGCTTCATATCGACACTTCAAAACACCGGATGGCGTTTGCCGATTTTCCGATTCCGGAACACTTGCCCGACTTTCCCCACCACTCTGAAATCTTCGAATATTTCAACGCCTACGTGGACCATTTCGGTTTACGCTCCAAAATAGAGTTCGAGACTTGCGTTCAGGAGGTGGCGCCGCTTCCGGAGGATCGCTGGGCGGTTCGTATCCGCTGCCCGGATGGATCGGAACAAACTCGAGAATACGATGCCGTGTTGGTCAGCAACGGTCATCATTGGAAGCCCCGGATGCCGGAATTCGAAGGACAGGAAACTTTCGAAGGCATTCAGATGCACGCGCATTCGTATTTGAACCCGTCAACGCCCGAAAATCTGCAGGGGAAACGAATCGTCGTGGTGGGCATGGGAAACTCCGCGATGGACATTGCATCCGAATTGTCGCAGCGATCGGTAGCCGGGCGGCTTTGGGTCTCGGCGCGACGTGGCGTCTGGATCCTGCCGAAATATATTCACGGCCGAGTTGCGGACAAGGCCACCATGCCCGGTTGGATCCCCTTGCGCCTGCAGCGGATGATCGCCAGACCATTACTGAAACGAGTGCTCGGACGCATGGAGGATTACGGGCTCCAAAAGCCTGACCATGAACCCCTCGACGCCCACCCCTCGGTCTCGGGCGAATTCCTGACCCGGGTTGGTTGCGGCGATATCCTGCCACGGCCCGATATTCGCCGGCTTTCGGCCCACGGGGTGGAATTCGCCGACGGCACTTCCGAGGAGGTAGACGCCATCATCTATGCGACGGGCTACGACGTCAGCTTTCCGTTTTTGAGCGAAGATCTGATTCGCCCGGAAGACAACTATCTTCCTCTCTTCAAGCGCATCTGGAGCCCGGGTTTGCCGAGCCTCCTATTTCTCGGACTGGCCCAACCGCTGCCTACGCTGGTCAACCTGGCAGAACAGCAGATGAAGCTGATCGGCGATTATCTGGCCGGGAATTACGCGCTCCCCTTAAGGTCCGAAATGGAAGCGACCATCGTTCGGGAGGAACGGCAGTACCTCGGCCACTTTTACGATTCCGCCCGACACCGAATGCAAATTGATTTCAACAAATACGTCTGGGATCTCGGCCGCGAGCGGCGCCGCGGTGGTCGCCGCCGCCGACAGCCGTAAGCCGGAGCGAAATCCGGGGTCTCGGCTCCGCAGGCTCGATCGTTCGGGTACGGAGGCGCGAAAAGGACACGAAAACGACCCCGACGGGATTTGAACCCGTGTTACCAGCGTGAAAGGCTGGTGTCCTTGGCCAAGCTAGACGACGGGGTCAGAAACCGTGTCCGGAGGTAGGGTTACTTTGTGACAGCCCCCGCTGCAAGTATCGAATCAGATTCACCTAGAGCTGACGTCCCAGAAGGACGCCGCCCCATCCCCCGAGGACCGAAAGGACAGTCGTCAGGATGAGGTAACCCAAAGCCTGCAGGAGGTGCCGCCTTTCCGCCAGAGCCACGGTCTGCCAGGCGAAGGCCGAGAAAGTGGTCAGCGTCCCGCAAAAACCCGTGATCCACAGGCCCCGCCAGAACCCCGTGGGTTCCCAGCCCGTCAGGATGAGGCCCATCGCGAAGGAGCCGACGATATTGGCAGACAGGGTGTACCGGGGGAATGGGGTTTCACTCTCGGTCCAGCGAAATCGGAGGATCGAAGCGAGGAAACCGCCGCAGACGACCGCTGCGAAAATATCGAGGCTCAAGGCTGCCTCCCGAGTTGCAGGAAAACACTCTCGATCCCGGCCGCCAGGAGTCTCCCGACTAGAAGTGCGACAATCCCGGAGACCAGTCCGATCACGGCGAAAAAGGTCGCCTGACCAAATTCGTCGGCGGCCAGGTATCGAACGAGCACAAGACTCCAACCGGAAACCGTGGTCAACCCTCCACAGAAACCGGCTGCATTGAATTCCCGAACATGCGGGTGCAAGCGGTGCTCAATATGCAGCACCAAGCCAATCAGACCACAGCCGAGCATGTTGGCAAACAGGATGCCGATCTCGGGGGGCATACCGTCGACATGACCCAACAGCTCCCGGACCAGGGCTCCTGTAGCCCCGCCCGCACCGACCGAGAGAAGTTGCTTGCCTCGCGTTTGCATGGGGAAAATAAATGGGCCGCCTGGGAATCGAACCCAGGACCCTTCGCTTAAAAGGCGAATGCTCTAACCAACTGAGCTAGCGGCCCAACAGAGGTCTCCCAGCCTATAACGACTGATGTGGCGAGGGGAAAGGGAGTGCGCACCAACTAGTGAGCGCAACCAGCGGGGGTTGTTCCGGGAATTTCGTCGCATGCTTTTCAAGAGATAAGTTGGGAGGATTCCTGTCGCGGCAACGACAACGGGGGTTCCGCCCGGTTGTCCTCGATGACAGTGAGTCTGTGACCGCAATCAGCCTGCCGGTGGCAGAGGCAAGTATCGGGATATCTTTTCCCGCACGAGCTCGGGGTCGACTACCGGTTTGGCGAGGTAGTCATTGCAGCCGTTCGCAAGAGCTTTCTGCTCGTCCCCGGCCATGGCTTGCGCCGTGAGTGCGATGATCGGGATGGATGCACCATCCGGAAGGGCGCGAATTCTCCGGGTGGCCTCCCAGCCGTCCATCACGGGCATTTTCAGATCCATGAAGATCAAATCGGGCGCCGAGGCCTGAACAGCAGCAACGGCTTCCTCGCCATTGGACGCTTCGACAATCTCGAACTCGGAGATTTTCTTGAGTCTGTAAAGGAGGATGCGGCGGTTGTCTTCGTTATCTTCGACTACCAAAATTCGTTTTAGCGACATTTTTCTACTCCATCCGGCCAAATCCGCGGCTAGGGGGAAACACCTAAGAGAATGGCAGGCATTGGTGGCTTTTGCTAGTCCTCCTATGTGAAAGTCGTTCGAACTCGTTTCGCCCCGAGCCCTACCGGTATGCTGCATGTCGGTGGCGTCAGGACCGCCCTCTTCAGTTGGCTGCACGCCAAGGCCAACGGGGGCACCTTTGTTCTTCGGATTGAAGATACGGACCAAAAGCGCTCTCGACCTGAATTCACCGAGGGAATCATCGCTGCCATGGATTGGCTCGGTCTCTCCCCGGATGAGGGCCCCTACTACCAATCCGAACGCTCGGATGTCTACGCAGCGGCGTTGGAGAAGCTTCTGGCCAATGGCCACGCCTATCGATGCACTTGCACCACCGAGGAACTCGAAGAACAGAGAGCTGCCGCCAAAGCCGCCGGCAAGGGCTTTGCCTATAACCGCCATTGTCGCCCGGGTTTTGGCCCGGGGCCGCTCGCAGAACGACCGGCCACGATTCGGTTTGCGGCGCCGGTGGAGGGCGAAGTCACCGTCGAGGATCTGGTCAAGGGGCCGATCGTCGTCCGCAACGCGGAGATCGACGATTTTGTGATCGCTCGCTCCGACGGCACCCCGACGTATCAGCTGGTCGTCACGGTCGATGATATCGAGATGCAGATCTCGCACGTAATTCGGGGCGATGATCATCTCAACAACACCACCAAGCAAATTCATATCTATCTCGCGCTCGGTGCCGAGCTCCCGAAATTCGCGCACCTTCCGCAGGTATTGGGCAAAGACAAGGGGCGCCTTTCCAAGCGTCACGGAGCCACAGATGTCCTGAGCTACCGAGCCGAGGGCTATTTCCCGGACGCGCTGATGAACTTTCTCGCCCGCCTTGGGTGGTCCCACGGTGATCAGGAGATTTTCACCCGCGAGGAAATGGTCTCTCTCTTTCGCCTCGAGGATATCGGGCAGTCACCAGGCGTCTTCGATTTGGAAAAACTGGATTGGTTGAACTTCGAATACTTGAAAAACCGCGACGCGGATCAACTAGCCGGCGACCTTCGCGAGTTCCTCGCGGGCGAGGGCCGCACCCTTCCCGGAGATACCGTCTGGCAGGCGAAGATGGTGCAGGTCTTTCAGGAGCGGGCGCGTAATTTACGTGAACTCGCGGATAGCTGCACTTATTTTATCGATGACCAAATCGAATATCAGGAAAAGGCAGCCCGCAAGCACCTGACCGACGAGAGTACCGCCTTGCTGGCGGAACTGGCGGTACAGTTGACGGAGTTGGCGTCGTGGACGCCCGACGACCTCGAAATGAGTTTTCTCGATCTGGTACAGCGCAAGGGGATCAAACTGGGTCAACTCGCGCAGCCAGTTCGGGTTGCGATGACCGGCGGCACCGTGAGCCCGGGTATTTTCGACGTCCTGGAGATCCTCGGTCGGGAGCGTTCCCTGCAGCGGTTGCAGAATGCGGCTGGCTATCAGGGTTGAGAGGATTCGCGCTGGACTGAGGGAGCGCTAGCTCTGCTCACCATCGCGGAGTGCTTCACGGGCCATGCGGGCCGCTTCATGAAGCGCCCGCCGCCTGAGCTCAAGTCGCCGCTCCTCGTTAGGAGCGCCAGCGAGACCTTGTTCCTCCGCCGCAAGGTGCTGGTAGGGATCCCCGCCTCTCCGGAAAACGATCGCATCCAAAAGCCGACCGTAATGCGCGCGGTGTGCCTCGGGTAGTTCGCGGATGGCAAGAACGGCCTGCCAGAACGTCGCGTGGGCTGCCTTTGCAGCCCGACCGTCGAGATCGGTCCATGAGTGGTTGATCAAACCGAAGGCCCGAGCCGTTCGGAAGCAATGCCACCAATAAGTCGGCACAAAAAGCACCTCACCGGGCACGAGATCCACAACGAGCCCGCCCGGCGGCAGAGCGGATGAGCTCGATTCGGGATCCAGCCGGGAAATCGGAGTGTTGAGATGGGATCCCTCGAGAGCGCCTATCTGCATCTCGGGCCCTACAGAGGGCGGGAAGAGATAGACTCTCATGCTTCCGAGGAAGAGCCAACGAAGGGACTCAAACGCATCGAAACTGAGATCGATCCCGCGGGCGGTTCCCAACCATAAACGCCCTGCAACCTCCGGCAGAATCGGGAGACGCATGAGTGTCGCGAGCTCTGGCAGCACTTCGTCCACGGGGGCGCCGTGGATCAGCACACGAGCGACATCCACGGGATCGGCGAGCATGCGTCCGAGAACATCGTCGAGCGACGCTTCTACGGGCGTCCACGCCGCGGCAAGACCGCCGCGTCCAGTATGCGTGAGCAAGCCGTCAGCCTCGGCCGGAATCTCGGCCACGCTCAACTTACGATCGCCAGCCCGTTGTTGGAGAAGTTGCAGAAGCCTTGCCGGTTCCTGACGACCGGCCTCGCTCAGTTCGTTATAAACGGTTTCCTGCGGAAAGACCGCAGGCTCCCCCGTGGCCACGAGGTCCTCGAGACCGGCAAGGCTGCGAGGGGCTGGAATTCTTCGAACTTGCATGGGCACAGGGTGCGTTCTAGCCCTTGGAACCGCTCGCGCCACCCCAAACGGTCCCTTCCCCGATTGCGGCGGGCGCGATGGTTCGCTACTCAAAACGGGGTATTCCCCGGGATCTGGTCGCTTTCCCGGAGGGTTTTACGAAGATGGGGTGTGGCCAAATTGGTAAGGCAACGGATTCTGATTCCGTCGATTGTAGGTTCGAGTCCTACCACCCCAGCTCTTGAACGGAATTGATCGCGGCCCCATCGTCTAGTGGTTAGGACGCCGGCCTCTCACGCCGGAAACGGGGGTTCAAGTCCCCCTGGGGTCATATTCCGATTCTCGGCCCGGAGCATTGTCGGGTCGAGATCGTGGCCCCCCGGCCCAGTAGGTTGCCGCTCGGAAACCCGATAGCGGACCAGGCCAACAGGCACCCGCGCCTGTCGCGGATACGAATCCCTCGTCTGCCGACTCCCGTCTCAATGCACTTCGGCCGCTCGCCGCCAGGTTCAGGCACCGTGCTCGTCCCCGTTTGACGGTAACGCCCCGGCCCCATATGGAGCGCCCATGGATTGTATCTTTTGCCGAATTGTTGCTGGCGAGATCCCCGGCGAGGTAGTCGCGGAAACGGATGAGATTCTCGCGTTTCTCGACGTCATGCCCCTGGCGGACGGGCACGTCCTGGTGATTCCCAAGATGCATGCGCGGATCGTCGAGGAACTTCCCGAGCAAACCGCTGGGGCCTTGATGCAGGTCGCCAGTCGCGTCTCGGCAGCGCTCTGTCGCGAATTCGGCGCCGCCGGCACCACCATGGGGATCAATAATGGCGCCGAGACCGGGCAGACAGTGCCCCACGTGCATCTGCATGTGGTGCCGCGGTTTGCCGGCGATGGTGCCGGTAGCCTCCACTCGGCCTTCCCCGGATTCGCCAAAGATCCCAATCCGCTTCCCGAAATTGCCGAACGTCTTCGGCAGCGACTCTCGGGTCCGACCGGCGCTTAGCCCGCGAGGTGTTCGAGGACGCTTTCTGCGCTGGAAGCCGAGAGTCCGGGTCCCGATTCGACCAGAAGCTTCTCCACCCGATTGTCCTGCAGAATCATTGCAAAACGTTGCGATCGCGTTCCCATCCCGAACTTGGAGCCGTCCATCTCAAGGCCCAACGCCGAGGCGAGGTCTCCATTGCCGTCCGCAACCATTCGGATGTCGCTGCCGACGCCCTGGGCTTCGCCCCAGGCATTCATCACAAAAGCGTCGTTGACGGAGACACACACGATCTCTTCGACGCCCTTGGCGCGCAGGGCCGCTGTATTCTTCAAGAACCCGGGGACATGCTTCGCCGAGCAGGTCGGCGTGAAAGCACCCGGCACGGCAAAGATCACAATCTTCCGGCCGGCACCAAGTTCTGTCGATTGCACGGGTGTCGGTGCGCCCTCCACCATCTCGACCAAACCAACTGCGGGAATCGTTTCACCTTCTTTAATCGGCATTTTCTGAATCTCCTCAGGATCGTCTTAGCCCAGCGGTTTGCGGCGCTCAAGAAAGATGAAAAGAAAGAGTACCATGCGTCACACATGCTTTCTGATGATCATCGGTCTTTTATGGGCAAGCTGCGCGGCTCCGGTGCGCCCGTCGGTGGAACGGCGCCAGCCCCTCGCGAAGGTCGACTCCGATAGGCTCGCCAAAACGCTTTCGGCCGCTGTCCGCATTCCCAGCGTCACGGGCTCGCCTGCAACGAATTTCGATGCCGTCGAAGCCCTCCTGCGAAACTCCTTTCCATTGACGTTCTCCCGGCTTGAGGTGCAGGCCTTTCCCGGTGGTTCGCTTTTGCTGGAGTGGCCCGGCCGAGACCGCAAGAAGTTGCCCTATCTTCTCCTTGGCCACATAGACGTCGTGCCTGTGGAGGCCGGAACGGAATCCGATTGGGTCTTCCCGCCTTTTTCCGGTGAGATCGCACAAGGCTATGTCTGGGGGCGTGGGACTCTGGATTGCAAGACCACTGTGATCGCCACGCTGACGGCGGTCGAAGGATTGCTTGCCAACGGGTTCGTCCCCGAGCGAACTGTCTATCTGGCTTTCGGAGCCGACGAGGAAGTCGGCGGCCACGCAGGGGCCGCCGTGATGGCCGCATCTCTGGAGGCCAGATCCGTTCGTTTCCTCTTCACTCTGGACGAAGGTAACGTCATTGTCTCCGATATCATGCCGGGCCTCGAGCGCCCCGCCGCCATCATCGGTATTGCCGAGAAGGGCTACGTCACCTTTGAACTCACCAGTCGTGGCGCGGGCGGACACTCATCCATGCCCCCGCGAAGCACTGCTGCGGGGCGTCTGGCACGGGCGATCGTCGCTGTTGAAAGCTCGCCGATGCCTGGAGAGATCGATGGCCCCGCGCGCGCGATGCTCGAAGCCCTCGCACCCCATCTCGATACCACCACAAGGCTCGCAATCGGGGCGCTGCCATTGTCCGAGGCCCTGATTCTGCAAAGCTACAATGCGACTCCCGCATTATCCGCGCAGGTGCGCACCACGACCGCGGTGACGATGATGAACGCCGGAACCAAGGAAAACGTGCTGCCGCAGAAAGCGCAGGCGGTAGTGAATTTCCGCCTGCGCCCCGGCGATACGGTGGCCGACGTCGAGGCCCATCTTCGCGAGGTTATTGACGATCCGGAAATCGAGATCCTGCGGATCGGGAACGCGAACGAGGCCAGTCCTGTCGCGGCACTCGAGAGCGCGGGATACCAGCTGGTCTCGAACGCGATTGAGGAGACCTTCCCCGGGGTGCTCGTCATTCCGGGTCTGGTGGTGGGCGGCACAGATACCCGCCACTATGTCCGACTGGCCGACGCCAGTCTCCGCTTCGGCCCCATGCGATTGGGCCCCGACGATCTGGCTCGCATCCATGGTACCAACGAACGAATCGCGGTGGAGAACCTCGTCGAGATGGCGCGCTTCTATCGCCAATTAATTCTCGATTCTGACAGCGGTTCGGACCCGGGATGATCTCCGGGGCCTGCTATTCAAGCCCCATCATCGCCGACAGGCCGTAACGCTTGCCTGCGGTGTACCCGCCATCCACGGCGAGGGCCTGGCCTGTTACAAACGAGGAATCGTCGGAAGCGAGGAAGAACGCAGCACCTGCGATCTCCTCGGGACGCCCGAATCGTCCGAGCTGGTGCTGTTGGCGGACTTTCTCGCCGTGCTCCTCGAGTCCCGGCATCGACATCACCTCGCGCAGCAACGGGGTGTCGATAAATCCGGGACAAATGGCATTTACGCGGATGCCCTTGCGACCATAATCCATCGCCATATTCTTCATCAGAATCACCACACCGCCCTTGGAAGCATTGTAGGAAGAGCCGCCCTCATTGCCCTCGAGTCCCTCGACGCTGGCGATATGGATAATGCTCCCCGACTCCTGCTCCAGCATCGTCGGGAGAACATGCTTGGAGGCGAGAAAGGTTCCGGTGAGGTTGATATCGATAACTCGATTCCACTCTTCGAGATCCATCATATGAACAGGACCGCCGCCTGCCACGCCCGCCGCATTGACCAGGATATCAATGCGTCCGAATTTCTCTTGCGCCGATTTCACCCAAGCTGAAACCACAGCTTCCTCACGAACATCAAGCCCACCTTGAAAACTCGAGGCAGGCGCCACCTTGGTCGCCGCCTGCCAGTTCTCCAGTCCGTCGCTCTGGAGGTCACAGCCAACAATCGTGGCGCCTTCCTGAGCGAATCGTTCCGAACATGCTGCGCCGATTCCCGACGCGGCCCCTGTGATCAATGCGACTTTTCCTTGAAGACGACTCATAGCTTTCTCCCTGCGTTTACTTGCCAAGCACCATGGCGAAGACCAGCGGCGCGACGATTGTCGCATCCGATTCAATGACGAATTTGGGCGTCGAAACGCCCAGCTTGCCCCAAGTGATCTTCTCGTTGGGGACAGCACCCGAGTAGGACCCATAGCTCGTGGTGGAGTCGGAGATCTGGCAGAAGTAGGCCCATAGCGGCACCTCCGTGCGACCGAGGTCCTGACTCAGCATCGGCACGACACAGATTGGGAAATCCCCTGAAATCCCGCCGCCAATCTGAAAGAACCCGAGCGGATGTGTCGTCGTGGTCTCCTCGTACCATTCAGCAAGGACCATCATATATTCGATCCCGGAACGAACGATAGACGGATTCTTGACCGCACCTCGAATGCATTGAGCGGCGAACATATTGCCCATGGTGGAGTCCTCCCAACCGGGGACGAACATCGGCAAATTTTTCTCGGCAGCGGCAACCATCCAACTATCCTGCGGATCGATCTGGTAGGCCGATGCGAGCTTTCCGGAGCGTAGAAGTCGATAGAGGAATTCGTGAGGAAAAAAACGCTGACCCGAGAGATCGGCCGCTTGCCAGTCCTCCAGAACCGCGGACTCCAAACGACGCATGGCCTCTTCTTCGGGGATGCATGTATCGGTCACCCGATTGAGGTGTCGCGAGAGCAGTTTAGCCTCCTCTTCGGGGGAGAGTTCGCGATAGTTCGGGATCCTCTCGTAGTGGTCGTGGGCGACCAGATTGTAGAGGTCCTCCTCGAGGTTCGCGCCGGTGCAACAGATCCCGTGCACTTTCTCCTCACGGATGAGCTCTGCAAGCGAGATCCCCAATTCGGCAGTGCTCATCGCGCCTCCGAGCGTCAGGAACATCTGCCCCCCGGATTCGAGCAGATCGAGCCAACCCCGAGATGCGTCGATCAGCGTGGCTGCGTTGAAGTGCCGGTAGTGTCGCTCAAGAAATGTTTTTATGGGACTATTCATGGGACTGCGCTTTCGGTCGTTCGGTCCGCGGCCGCGCCTGCAGCATAATCTTCAATTCGGCCAATCGCACACCGCTCGCCATCGACCAGAATGGCATCATGTCGATAGTCACAGATCTTGCCTCGCTGGGAGGTCCAGCCGATCCGCTGGGCGTCCGCGAGGTTGGGACATTCGCGATCCAGCACCAGCAGGTATTGCCAATCGTTCTCCTCCGTGCGCACGCGTAATTCCTTGACGCCTTTGGCTCGAAAATCTCGAATCTTCGCGGTGGCGATGCATTGCCCGGTCGGCTGCGGAAGTTCCAACTGTGGACGTCGAACCAAGTTGCGAGGCGTTGCGCAACCCGCAATCGCCAAAAGGACCAGACACCACAGCCAAACTGATATGCGCCCCGGAATGCTCACCCCGACCTTCCCGCCTGATCGTTTGAGGAGCTTTCGTGCCGGATAACGCTTCCGCGGCGTGTCCAGCGACCTGTGGCCACCCAGGCACCCGTCGCGATCAGCGTGAAGAGGCCACCGAAAAGCCCACCGCACCAGATCCCTGTCGGGCCCAGGTCGGTCCAGCGGGAGAGTGCATAAGCCGACGGAAGATTGACCAGAAAGGTGCTGGCGAGCGAAATGGCCATGGGCACCATGAAATCGCCTGCGCCCTGCAGCGCCCGCATCAGAACCATCCCGATGCCCATGATCACGTAGCCTGCGGCCGAGAAGGCAAGGTATTCCGATCCGATACGAATCACCTCGGGGTCCGAAGTCACCAGTCCCAAAATATCAAAGCGGAAGACGAAGAGAATCGCCGCAAACGACCATAATAAGCCACCATGCACCAGAATCCCGGTACGCATCGCCCGCCATGCACGGGGCACATCCCCGTTACCTAGAGCTTGTCCGACAAGCGTAGCGCATGCGGTTGCCAGCGGGAATGAAAACTGCGGAATGATCATGCCCAGACGAAGGCCGATCGTATAGGCGGTCTGGACCTCCGTGCCAAAAGGCTTTGCGAGACGGAGGTAGAAAAATGCCGAAACCACCATCCCGATCATCTGAACTGCGGGTGGCCATGCCGAACGCAACAGCTTGAGCAAAATCGACGGTCGAGGGCGGAGGTCCGCAAGGCGTAGTCGAACACGTTTCGTGCCGCGGAAAAGGAGAAACATGCCAAGTCCCGCCCCGGTGATTTGGCCCAGACCCATTCCCAGGGCCACACCCCGGACACCCAATTCGGGTGCTCCGAAATGTCCAAAGATGAAAATCCATTCCGAAACGAGCGAGACCGTTACCTGCACCACCGAAACCAGCAGAGGGGTCGTGGTATCCCCGGCGCCAGTCAGGATCGCGCGAAATACAAACACTCCGCCAAAGCCCGCAGAGAGGACGAAGAGCCATTGCAGGTAAGGCAGCGCGAGTGGAAAGAAAGAAACATCGGCGCCGCTGAGAATCAGAAGGGACCGCGGCGCCAGGCCTCCGACGATTGCGATCAAGATGCCCAGCAATCCAGCCAACAAGAGGGCTTGTCCTGCGACCTCCTCCGCCTGACGGGGCTGGCCGGCTCCAATCCATTGCGAGACGTGCGACTGGGTCGCGAAGTTCAGGCCCATGAAGCCCATGATCACCAACTGCCAAACGGTCTGGTTCACAATAACGACAGAAGCCATGCTCTGATCACCAAGTTGAACCAGAAAGCTGAGATCAATGATCGGGTACAACGCGCCGACCCCGACGCTCCCCACGATCATCGGCAACGCGAGCACCAGCATCGAGACCAGCAGTGAACCCTCGCGATGGTCTCGCCCCAAGAGGGTCTTGAGGCGCCCGCGCGGCTCTTTTGATGCGTCGGCCTTCATCGTCCAAGTATTGATAGCACGGGAAACACCGACCCCCATCCGCACGGCGGAAATGTCGGTGATTGGCGTTCGGGTGGGTGTTGGAATATGAGAGACGGGTGCGTTTTGGTGTAGCAATCCCAACTGACCGCGTGGATGCTGCGGAGGAATTTCTTACTCCGGAGGGAGTCGCCGAGATTGCTCGGGCAGCCGAGGCCGCCGGCTTCGCCTCCTGTTATGTGACGGACCACCCGTTTCCGGTGCAACGCTGGTTGGATGGCGGAGGCCATCATGCACTCGATCCGTTCGTGACGCTCTCGTTTGCCGCCGCAGCGACAACAACGCTCCGCCTTCAGACGCACATTCTGGTGTTGGGATATCGCAACCCCTTTCTCCTCGCCAAATCGATTTTATCGCTGGATCTTCTATCGCGTGGGCGTCTGACCGTGGGGGTTGGCGCAGGCTATCTCCGAGGCGAGTTCGATGCTCTCGGCGCGACCTTCGAAGGGCGAGGCGCTTTGGCAGAGGAGACGATCACGGCGCTCAAGCTCGCACTCAGTGAGGAAGACGTCGAGTTTGTTGGCTCAAGCTTTCATGCAAGAGGAAATACGATGCGGCCCCTCCCGCTGCAGCGCCCGCACCCTCCGCTCTGGATGGGTGGAAACTCCCGCCCGGCGATTCGACGCGCGGTTGACTCCTGCGAGGGTTGGCTCCCCTTTCCAAACACGAAGGCTATGGCACGTTTTACCCGGACGCCTGCTTTGGAGACGGATGAAGACCTTGTTGAGGGACTGCAGTATGCCCAATCCTACGCGCGTGCGCAGGGACGCGAAGCCCCGCTGCAGATCGGCTACTCACTCGAGGGGATGGGGGGATCTTCGCGGTCCGGCAATGAGATGCTCGATCGAAGCCTGCTCCTGGGATCCCTTGGTGTCGATTGGTTGGCGATGGGATTTCCGGATCAAACGCGCGCCGGCTACATCGACTCGATTCACAAATTTGGCACCGAGGTCATCGACAAGATCGAACCCGGTTGAAAAGATCACGGTAACTACTTCTGTTTGCCTCCAAAGGAACCCGCTATGAGTGAATATGAAACGATTGATTATCGCGTCGAAAACGGAGTTGCGTGGGTGCGCTTGAACCGCCCCGAGAAGATGAACTCGTTCAATGACCAGATGCAACTCGAGCTCTCGCAGATCTGGCGGCGGTTGCGCGACGATGATTCTGTTGGGGCAGCAATTCTCTGCGCGGCCGGCGACCGCGCTTTCTGCACCGGCATTGATCGATCCGAAGCGATCGCAGATGACGCGGGTGAACATGAGGGGGGCTCTCCTGCGGACACCCTGATGCACTTCGACGATCCGGGCGCAGCACTTGGGCCGAAAGCAAACGATTTGTGGAAGCCGGTGATCGGTGCTGTTCGAGGAATCGCCTGCGGCGGAGCTTTCTACATGCTCGGTGAGGTCGACATCATGATCTGCTCTGATGACGCGACCTTCTTTGATCCGCACGTCACCTACGGGATGGTGGCCAGTTACGAAACGATCCATATGGCGCAGAAGATGCCCTTCGGTGAACTTCTGCGAATGCAGCTGCTGGGGGCACACGAGAGGCTGAGCGCCGAAACCGCCCATCGGATCGGGCTCGTCAGCGAAGTCTGTGGCGCTGATGAACTGGAAGATCGGGCCCGCTGGATTGCGGAAACGATTGCCGCCAGGCCTCGCGAGGCAGTTCAGGGGACCGTGCGGACGGCATGGGCAACGAGGGATATGACGCGCAGTCAGGCTCTAGCGAACGGGAATGCGTTCCTTGCCTTGGGCTGGAACCCCGAAAACCTTGCCGAGGGCCAGAAATTCTTCAGTTCCGGCCAGCGCGTCGAATGGAAAAAGCGCTAACCGGACGCCTGGCCCGTAGATTTTTCGATTTTTGGACTTTCCAACCATCCGTAGCGCACCGCGAAAGCTGTGACAGTCTCGCCCTCCCCGACCAGAATCGGGGCGGTGTAGAGTTGCCACTGGTCGGCCCTGGTTCCGCCCGAACGGCGAATTCCCAGCGAAACATTGGGATCCGTATGTGTGATCGTAGCCCTCCAACCGCCCTTCGCACGCTGCAGTTCGAGCCGGGGCGGCAAGGTAATGTTCGGTTCGCCATTTGTCGCAAACCGTTCGACGAGTCGGGACTCGGGGATCATTCCAAGGTCTTCGCTACTGGCCAACCACTCGTCCAAGGCCTGGCTTAGGGACTCGCGGGCCCCGGCATATCGAGGGTCGTTCGCGAGATTCCGAGTTTCCCAGGGGTCCGTGGAAAGATCGTAGAGTTCCTCTGGCCCCCGAGGTTCAAAAAATTTGGCCTGAGCGGGGTTGAGGTCCCCAGCCGCAAAGGCATCGCGCCACTCTCCCATCATGGGCACACCGCGCCTAAATTCCAGATCAAAAGCCGCCGGCAAATCCGGCTGCCAGTTTCGGATGAGCTTGTATTCGCTCGAGCGCACGGCCCGGGAGCGGTCCGGAAACTCGTCCAGTCGGTCCCGCGCAGCAAAGACGAACTCGCGCGGAGGCGCCGCACGGGCTCCGGAGAAGATCTGCCCGACCATCCAGTCCGGGGCCGCGACGCCCGCCATCGCGAGGATCGTCGGGGCCAAATCGACAAAGCTGATCATGCGTTCCTCAATCTGGCCCGGACTGGTCCCGACTGGTCGGAAGCGTTCCGGCCAGCGAATGATCATCGGAACCCGAATCCCGGCATCCGTCAGTTCTCTTTTAGCCCCAGGCAAGCCCGAGCCGTGGTCGGTGGTCCAGATCACGATGGTAGATGATTCGAGCCCGTCCCTCGCCAGTTGGTCGAGGACCACGCCCACCTCCTGGTCCATCAAGTGGATATTATCATATTGTCGAGCAACTGTTCCTCGCACCATTTCCGTATCGGGATAGATTGGCGGTAGAATGACACCGTCGGGGTCCGTCAACGCCTCGGGCGCGCGCCTACCGAGCAGATTGCCGACCATTAGAGCGGCGTGGGCAAGGTTTTCCGGCCAGAAGAATTTCGGGAAGAGGCCGCTTTCGTGTGTGGTCTGGAAGTTGATCAGACCGAAGAATGGTTTGTCCGGCGGCGCAGAGCGCCAATCCGGGGCGCCGAACGGGCTACTCTCGTCCCAAATGGTCCGCGGACTGTCGTCCGTCCATATTCGGGAGGCCAGCTGGTAGTCGGTCTTTCCGGAGTTGAAGGTATAATATCCGGCGGCCCGAAGGAGCTCGGGGTACGCTTTGACCCAGGGGGGAGGAACCGCGGCGTACGCACCCTCAGGGTAGCTGGCGGTGCGCATATGCCCTGCGCCGAGCGTGTTCTGATGAACGCCGGTAATCTGGGCGGCGCGGCTCGGCGAACAGACACCAGCGGTTGTGAACGTATTGGGAAACCGCGTCCCTTGGCCCGCCAACTCGTCCAGATGTGGGGTGCGCGCGACGGGGTCGCCAAACGCGCCCACTCGGGGACTCATATCCTCCGCCATCAGGAGAAGGATGTTGGGGCGTTCGTGCTGAACAGAGAAAGCTCGCTCCAGAGGTTCCGAGCGGCTACAACCCGCCAACGCCAGCAGCAGAGACGCCCCGACAACAGCCTCAAGGCTGCGAGCCGCGCGAATCAGAGCTCTCATAGAGTTCCGCCCATCCGGGAACGCACCATTTTCCGCATCGCTGCATGGTCCACAAGAGTCGACTGCAAATCAAGGTCACGGCGTGTGTGCCAGCCTCATTTGACGAATCCTTCATATGAAGATATCTCCATCTGATGGGCCACGATCACCATCACGGACACCACCATGGGCACCATGATGCCGTCGATCGAGCTCTGGGTTGGGCGTTTGTGCTGAATGGCGGCTTTTTGGTGCTCGAAGCCGCAGCCGGGTGGTGGACAGGTTCCCTGGCTCTTCTTTCGGACGCGGTACATATGATTGGCGACGTGGCCGCCCTGGCACTTGCCTACATGATGCGGCGACTCTCACGCTCGGCGGCGACGGCATCGCGCACCTACGGCCTTGTCGGTGCCGAAACTCTCGGTGCTTTTGTCAACGCGCTTGCTCTTATGGGTGCCTGCATTTTTCTGGTGGTGGAGGCTGTCGGCCGACTCAACGCACCGCTGCAGGCCGTCGAGGCGTGGCCCGTGATTCTGGTCGGTACGGTTGGTCTCATGATCAATTTGGGCAGCGCGTGGAAACTCTTTCAATCGGATCGGGAGAACCTCAACGTTCGCGGCGCTCTTCTGCATATGTTGGCGGATGCACTTGGATCTGTCGGCGCGGTAATTGCGGGTATATTCCTATCCTACGGCGTCCCGATAGCGGACCCTTTGATCGCGCTTCTGATCGCCGGGATCGTGGCTACGAGTTCCTGGCGCCTTCTTCGTGAGACCGGTGGGATCTTGCTGCAATTCACGCCGGTGACCCAACCAGCCGACGAGGTGCTTCAGGCTTTGCGGAGCCTGGACGGAATCGAAGACGTGCACGATTTACATCTCTGGTCACTCGATGGACGGGAAACGATCCTTTCCGTGCATTTGCGGATTCCGGACGGGAGTGACGCCGACCAGATCCGAAGGAGCGTGCAGGCGATGCTCACCGGTCAGTTCGGAATCACGCAAATGACAGTGCAAACCGAATTCGACGATGGCTGTTCAAGCGTAGAACAGGTCTGGTCTATGGAGAGGAAGTCCGGATGAATCGCAAAATTCGATCGGAGCGGAGTTGTGTGCGGAGTTCGGCATGGCCTTCGCCTCAGGCACTGACGCGCACCGCAACGATCTTGGGTGCGATCGCCCACCCCACGCGACTCGCTGTCCTTTACGCACTTGTCCGTGAGGGGGCGCTTCCTGTAGGGCGTCTCCAAGAAATTTCCGGCACGGAACAGAGCGCGCTCTCGCATCAGTTGCGGGTGTTGCGCGACGCCGAGCTCGTGAGCGCCACTCGCTCGGGCCGCCATATCATTTACGATCTTTCGGACGACTATGTGTCCCACCTTGTAGAAGATGCGCTGAGCCGCGCGCAAGAATCCTCCTAGCGAAGTTTCCCTTCGGTACAGGTTCCCGGTTCAGGATCCCCCGATATTCACCTCGGTCGCGCGCTGCTTGATCAACTCGCCATCGGCCTCCAGCAGAAACCCCTGCGCGACCGCATCGTCCGTGCTCGCTTCGATCGCGCTCACGTAGGATTCCCGCGTTGGATAGAGTTCTCGCAGTTGTTCCGGTCCGAAGAGCGTCGTGCGACCGAAAAGGTCGCAGAAGGCCGAGCCAACTTGGCCTTCGCCACTCAAGATCGCCACCGGCGCCTCCACATGGGGCGTGCGGACTCCGCCTCGCACATTTCCGAAATCATCGAGGATGAATTCACTCGATCGCAAAATAGTCCCCAGACGCGGTGCGGTCGGAATGGCTCTCTTGTTGCGGACGGCCTGGTCCAACGCGTGGATTGCTGCCTTGGCAACCCAATGCATGGGACCGTCATTGGCAGGGAATTCGCACTCGATAAAAGGTGGGCGGACCCGAGCTTCTTCGATTACGTCTGCCGTGCTGGCATCGCCACCCCGGTCGCGGGGCGATTTCAAGGTGGTGTAGATGTCCGAATGCGCCGACCCGGCCACCTCCCACAGGAAAAGGTAATCGGTATCCGGCTGCCGCACTCTTATGGAACCCAGACGGAACAGATCGGTTTCGCCCTGCAGGGTGATCACCGGCGTGCGCAGATCCTCCCGCAGCAGGGTGGGCGTCGGCGGATAAATCTCGTTTGTCAGAGCGAGGGCCCGGGCATCCGCTCCCCGGCTATGAATCAGAAAAGCATCGAAAATCTCGAACTTCGGCTGCACCGCGTTGAAGTAGGTGACCAGAGTGTATGCCGACTGTGATTGTCCGACAGCGATGATGCGCTTGACTCTCAGTCCGCCCAGCGGGTCCATACCGCGCGGCCTTCGCACAGCCTGCGCGGCCTGTGAGAAAATATCGTAAGCGAAATCGTCGCCGGGATGACTAAGCGACCCGTAACGGACAGGATCAACGACCTTGAGGGAGATATCGAAAGCCCCGCCGCCGCCTTCCACACCAACGGATTGCGCCGACACTCCCACATAAGCGTATCCGGAGCGACGAAGCTCGGTCTGGGTCTGCAGCCAGTCGGGACCCGCGTCGATACCGCCGGAGACATTGAACCATTCCATCACGACGGTGCCATTGAACTCCTTGGGGTCGATGGGCCGGTACACGACGATTCGAGTCCGATAGTCCGCTTGCGCGCTCTCCGTCACGTTCCATAGCCCGTCGACGGACAGTTCTCGGGCGCTCGTATAAGAACTCGCCGTGCCGGACATGAAGTATTCTTTCTGCTCGTAGCCAACCTCGGCAGGATCGAAGATTACGTCAGCAAAAAAGGGGCGTCCCGGGGTATACCCCTGAGTCCGTAAATCAACCGCCCCCCCGAGAATCGTGCAGCAATCGTCGCCGCCGCCACCGGTGATCGGTCCTTCGATCGTGGGGTTCGCCGGTTCGACCCGGTTCGGGGCACCCTCGCCACCACCGCCGCCACATCCGGCCGTCGACAGAAGGATCGCCAAACTGACGATGGAAACCGGGAGCGCACTTCCGCGCATGTTGGCCCTTTTGCGTTCGTTCATTTGCACGTCTCCCGAGGCGACCGCCTGGCACTCGACTCGCTAATTCAGGCCCGTCTGCGCCGAGTTTAACTGCGGAGCGGCCCGTTTGACAATTCACCTGCAGGCCGTTCCTTCATTTTGCAGGACATGTGCATCAGCGTCTGCGCGATCCCCAGGCAAGGTTGTGAGGAATCGAGTCCTGAAAAACAAAAAACCTCTGCAAAGCAGAGGTTTTTTTTAATGGAGCCGAGGGGGGTCGAACCCCTGACCTCCTGGCTGCCAGCCAGGCGCTCTCCCAACTGAGCTACGGCCCCGAGCAGGGTCTCTCTTACGGGACGCCGGTCCTTACTGCAATGTCTTCGGTAGGATTCCCCGACGTCCGCGTACTTTCGTCATGCGGTCTTCTGTCGCGAGCGCTTCTTTTTGGGAGCGCTCTTGCCCCCCGCTTTCATGCCCTTTTTTCGAAATTCATGGCCCCGACGCAACATCTCTGCCGCATGAGTCTCGGCATGAACGCCGCCCCCGCCCAACATTCGCGCCAATTCCGCCTTTCGCGCCTCACCCTCGATCGGGTCGACAATCGTTCGCGTGCGACCCCCGCGACTCCCTTTGGCGACGGCATAATGCGCGTCCGCATAAGCGGCAATCTGAGCCAGATGGGTAATGCAGAGGACTTGATGTTCCTCGGCCAATCGCGCGAGTCTCTCACCAACCGCCTCTGCCGTGCTTCCACCAATTCCCGCATCCACCTCATCGAAAACCATGGTGGGTACACCGGGGCCGCCGGCGACGTTGCGGAGAGCCAACATCACGCGGGATAGTTCGCCGCCGGAGGCCACCTTGCCCAGAGGAGACTCGCCCTCCCCAGGGTTCGCCGCCAGGAGAAACTCGATCTGGGACCGGCCATCCGAACCAAGGTTTGCTCCGTCGCGGTGCAGAACCTGCGCCGGGCCCTTCTCCGCTCTGGCTGGCAGATCAGAGAAGCCCACCGAGAAGGTTGCTCCCTCCATGCCCAGTGCCCCCAATTCGGCGATCACCGGTGGACATAAGGCCTTCGCACCCTTGCGCCTCAGTGTCTCCAGCCGGTCAGCGGCCTTCCATGTCGTATCGGCAGCTGCCGCCAGCTCTCGACGAAGCTCTTCGGGGTCCTGAGCATCGCGGGTAGCGGCATCGAGTTCGGCTGCCAAAGCTTCGCGGTGCTGGAGCAAGCCTTCGAGGCCCTGGACGCCATGTTTGCGCTCGAGGCGGGCCAGCAAGGCGAGCCGGTCTTCCACCTCCTCGAGACGGCTCGGGTCGTCACGCAAGCTCTCCGCATACCCTTGCAGTCCGCGAACCGCCTCCTGCAACGGAACGACTGCCTGCTCCAACCCTTCCGCGATCTCCTGCAGGTCCGAGTCCAGCTCTGCCATCTCGCTCATGCGCCGGGCCTGCCTTTCGAGAGCAGCCAACGCCGGTTGTTCGCCAAGGTCGAGTTGTTCAAGAGCCTCGGCGGCCGTCGCGCGTAGCTTCTCTCCATGGCGCAAACGTTCCCGCTCGCTTGTCAACGAAATCTCTTCCTTCAGATCAAGAAAGCCGGCTTCATCCAGCTCCTCGAGCTCCCAACGCGTAAGCTCGAGCCGTCGTTCGTGCTCGGAGAGGCCTTGTTCAACCGCCTCGAGTCGCGCGATCAATTTCAGGAGCGCACCGTAGCGGGAACGGAAATCCTCCGCTTTGTCGAGAGTGCCACAAGCGGCATCCAACATCTCCACATGGGCCTCGGGCTGCGCCAGCCGCAGGGATTCGTGCTGTCCCTGCAAATGCACCAATACACCGCCAACTTCGTTCAAGGTGGCCAACGTCACGGAGGCATCATTGATCGAAACCCGCGCTTTGCCCGAACGTGGAATCGTGCGTCTGACCAAAAGTTCCTGATCCGGCACCGGTACGCCAATTTCGTCCAGTCGGGCCAACAGGGCCCTTGCGTCGTCAGGCACCTGAAAATTCGCTTCGATTCGGGCTGCATCCGCGCCGCGGCGGACCACCTCGCTGCTGGCCCGATGACCGGCAGCGAGCGCGAGCGCCCGCTGCAGTAAACTCTTGCCCGCTCCTGTCTCGCCGGTCACGATATTGAGACCAGACCCGAATTCGAGATCGAGGTCTTCGAGCAGGGCCAGATTCGTTACCTTCAACCGAAGCAGCATCGTCTGTCCTAAGGCCTCGCCCAGCCGAGCTTCTTGCGCAGCAGCTCGTAAAAGGAAATATCGGCAGCGGTTACAAGACAAGCCTCAAAGGAGGAGCATGAGATTCGAATGGTATCCTCGGAACTCACCGATACCGTCTCCTGTCCGTCCAGAGTCAGCAATAACTCCTCACGGGAAGAGCCTAGCCGGAGCTCCAAGGTCGAGGAGTCGTGAACCACGATCGGTCGCATATTCAGGGCATGCGGACAGATCGGCGACAAGATCATGACCCGGACTGTCGGGTGAATCAGCGGGCCACCTGCGGAAAGGTTATAGGCGGTCGACCCGGTCGGAGTCCCCACGATCAAACCATCCGCGTTGAAAAGAGCGAGAAATTCGCCGTCAATGCGAGCCTCGAGGTCGATGGTCCGACCCATCGCGCCACGGCTGAGGACAGCATCATTCAGGGCTTGATGCTCTGTCGTCTCACCCGAGGCACGCACCACCGTCGCCTGCAGCATCCGCCGTTCCTCGACGTGAGCACGACCCTCGAGGGCCAAAGCGAGCACCTGTGTGAGCTCTTCCAATGGTGTCTCGGCAAGAAAACCCAGTGTCCCCAAGTTTACGCCAAGGATGGGTATCTTTCGGGGGCCGCAAAGGCGCGCTGTCGCGAGCAGGGTGCCATCCCCGCCCAGCACGACGATGGCCTCGGCCTTGTCAAACATCATCGATTTGGTCATGCCGGGAATCCCGAGAAGATCCGCGGTTTCGGGCTCGGTGGCGGCTTCAACACCATTGGCTGAACACCATGCCACGATCGGTCGCGCTGCCTCCAGCGCTTCCGGTGCCTCCCGCTTCAGAACCAGACCCACAATTGCCATATCCAGACGTTGGGCGTTTCTGGGCAGAAGCGCAAGCGCACTGGCATAGAAGCCTCGTCCATGAGATTGAAAAGAGTGTCCGAAGAATTGGAGCTATTCCCGACCCAGCCGCCTCCCAGACCGACCTCGGAAACGCCTCCCGAGGTACCGAGCGATGCCCCCTTGGCAGAAAGAATGCGCCCGCGGGTCCTGGCAGAGGTGCGGGGCCAGGAGCATCTATTGGGGCCCGGCAAATTATTGCGCTCGATGGTCGACGCTGGTCGAATCCACTCGCTGCTCTTCTGGGGCCCTCCAGGTACCGGCAAGACCACTTTGGCACGGTTGATGGCCCGGGAAGTCGACCTCTCCTTCATCGCCTTGTCGGCGGTTCTGGCCGGAGTCAAGGATATTCGAGCGGCAGTCGAATCGGCTCGAGTTCGCCAACAGGCGACCGGGCGGGCAACTCTTGTTTTCGTGGATGAGATTCATCGCTTCAACAAATCTCAGCAGGATGCGCTTCTCCCTCATGTGGAGGCAGGACTTTTCACCCTGATCGGGGCGACCACCGAAAACCCGTCATTCGAGGTCAATGCTCCTCTCCTCTCACGGACTCGGGTGCTGACCCTTTCGAGCCTGACCAGGGAAGCCATGGCCGAGATTCTCGAACGCGCCAGTTGCGATCCGGAACGCGGGTTGGGATTGGCTCCGGAAGACCTTTCGCCGACAGCCCGCGACGCGCTGATTGCGCACGCACAAGGCGACGCACGCATCGCTTTGGGAACGCTCGAGATCGCCGCCGAGATCGCCGTCGGACGCAAAGATACCATAATCGAGCCCGAACACGTGCTGGAGGCTGCCCAGCGAAAATCGCTTCGATACGATGCTCAGGGCGACCAGCATTATGATATCGTCTCTGCCTTTATCAAGAGTATGCGTGGGAGTGATCCTGACGGAGCGCTATACTGGCTGGTTCGCATGCTCGAGGCGGGAGAGGATCCCAAATTCATCGCTCGACGTATGGTAATTTTCGCGTCCGAGGATATCGGCAATGCCGATCCCGAGGCTCTTCGCATCGCGTTGTCCGTAAAGGATGCCGTGCACTTCACCGGCCTGCCTGAAGGGCGCATTCCCCTGGCGCAGGGAGTGACCTATTTGGCGACAGCCGTGAAGTCGAACGCCAGCTACCGCGCCCTCGGTGCTGCAACCGAAGAAGTCCGCTCGAGCGGGAGTCTGGCGGTGCCTTTGCACCTCCGCAACGCTCCGACCGAGTTGATGAAGGAGCAGGGTTACGGCGAAGGCTACGAATACCCGCACGACTTCGAGGGCAATCATGTAGCGTCCAATTATCTACCGGAAACCCTTCACGGAACCCGATTCTACGAGCCGGGCGGTCAGGGGCACGAGGAGACGATCCGGGACCGACTCCGGGGCTGGCGCAACGCCGTCAAAGGCAAGGTCGGCTCTGGCTGAATGCGCCAGGGGCTGGCAACTCAGACCGCGATCGAGTCGAAATCCGACATCGCACCCGGCTCCTTGCGACCCCGAAATGCGTTCTCGGCTTCCTGACGCAGGCGCTCGCCCTTGCCCTGATACCGAGACGAGTAATGAAAAACGCGGAGCCGTCGGGCCTCTGCGAGCCGGCCCAGAGCGCCCGCCTCCGCTGCGGTGAGGTGGTAACGCATGGCCGCCTGATCCCGATCCTCATCCAGAAACGATGCCTCGCAGTAAAGCGTTGTCGCGCCCCGAAGCAGCGGCAAGAGGACGGCCAAATTCTCCGGCATAAATCGCGTATCGACCACATATCCAATCTTTTGTCCGGGCGTGGTGCGTACCAGTTCCTGCAGGTCGCCGAGTCGGACCGGTATTTGTTCACCATCCCGACGGGCCGGCACCAACTCGGTAGCCGCCGGGCGTTGCTCGCGGAGGGCCTGTTTAAGCTCCGCGATCCACCGGCCGGGGAGGTAGCCCCTCTGGGCGATCTCATCGTTATCCACGTTGAGGTGAGTGGGCTCATCGAGGGCGAAAGACAAGCATGGGATCCGATGGTCGGTGATCCCGGCGCGGACGCGAAATTTTCCGTTATCGACCAGAAGCGGCCGCTCGGGCGACCCGCTCGGCTCAAGCGATTCGTAAGGAATTTCCTCTTGTTCAAAACCAGTCGCGGCGCGGAATTGCCAACGCCGGCAACCATCGACGCGGACCTCGGTGACGTCAAAGACCAGGGTATAGGACTCCGTCAGGTTCCATACATAGCCACGCAGTTTTCCCGCTACACAGGCCCCGATTCCTTCCGGCCCGTAGAGGTGGACGCGCTTGTCTCGATTCAGAAACAGCCGGAGCACGCGATCGAAGCCAATGAAGTGATCCATATGCGTGTGCGAAACAAAGATATGAGACGCCCGAAGAAGCTCGGCTGCAGGCAAGCCGTCATTCCGACCTAAATCAAAAACGGCAGCCGTGCCCTCCCACCGCATCCCGACAAAAAGCCCGGGATCCCCAAATGGGCCGTTGATCAGCCGCGGTTCGAAAGATGATGCCATGGCAATACTCTAGCAAATTTCGGCGAATAAAGGCAGGCTGCGACCCGATATCCCTTGGAGAATCCGGGACTCAGCTATGCGCCGCGATTTTTTCGTCCAGTTGATCGCGGGAGTAGACACGGAGTTTGCAGACGAAGCTGCACTCGGGGCAAACCACATTCTTGATTACAGGAAACGAAAGGTAGCTTTGCTCGATGGTTCCGAGTTCCTTTCGCATTTCCCGATGACAACAATCGTACAACTCGGTGCGCAATGCTGTTCGTTCACTTGCCTTGGCCATTGTTCGTTCGCTCCGCGTTTTCCTAGCGTTTAGAGTTCGGTCTCTTCCGGACCCCGTTTGGTGGCTCCGGATCTCTCTCTCATCTGATCGAGACTTTCGGCAGCGTCGCCGAGGTCCCCCTGGTGCATTGCCTGCTCGAACCGAGCGGCGACCGCCTGCATGATGGCAGCTTCGCCCGGATCCATTCGATTGGCTAACTGCACCAACTCCCGCATCGCAAGTGTGATCGCCCCGAGCGCATCCGGATTCCGGCCGTCTGCCTGAGCATTGAGTGCCTGCTGCAAAAGTTCGCGAACACGCTCGAGCCCCGGCGCCGCCTCGGGACCAAGAACAGGACGGAGCCCGTCGAGCCCCTGCAGCAGGACCTGCAGGTTCTCCGGTGCCAAAATCAGATCGTCGGCAGCCATCAGGGCCTCCTCGCGGCGATAGCGACTTCCGTCGCACCAGCCCGCTTGGCCTCATCGAGGATAAAGACCACCTCGCCAAGAACGATATCTCGGTCGCCCTCCAGTACCACCCGTTTGGCATCCGAACTTGCCACAGCAAGACGCAGGGTCTCCTGAAGGCTGGCACGATCGACCATTGCTCCGTCGACGTAGATCGCTGCCTGATCATCGACTGTAACAACGACACCGCGACTCTCGCTGGTCGTGTCAGCCGCCTCGGGAAGATTGACCTGAGGGCCCGATTCGACCATCGCCGAACTGGTCACCATGAAGATGATCAACAGAACCAGAAATATATCGGTCAATGGGGTAATATTGATCTCGGCGACGATGGCACCGTCGCTGTTGCCCTCAGGCAATCTGCCGACGGCCATCGCTCCCCCTTGCTGCGCAGAGCGCTTCGATGAAACGAGCGATGCCGACCTGCATTGTCGTCCCTAATTCACCCAGGCGAACCTGAAAGAAGTTGTACAGAGCCACGGAGATAATGGCGACACCCAACCCGAGGGCGGTAGCGACAAGTGCCTCAGAAATTCCGGATGCCACGACGGCGAATCCGCCGGTCCCGGCAATCGACATCTGGTGGAAAGCTCTCATGATCCCGACAACGGTTCCGAACAGCCCGATGAAGGGCGCTGAACTACCGATCGTTCCGAGAAGCCAGATGTTTCGCCTGAGCGTCTGTGCCTGTTCCATCCGAAACCCATCCGCGAGGACGAGAAGGTCCTCCACGCGCGTATCCCCGACACGGGGCAGCAGATTCAGATAAATCTGGCCGAGAGGCAGATCTCCGGCGTCCCGGCGAATCAGGGCTGCAGCACCCTCAGCATCTCCGTGCTGGAGCATGACCCCGATCTGCCTCGACAGCTCCATCATCTTCTTGTCGAGACCGCGGAGCGCCCATAGACGATCGGCGGAGACCGCCAGAGCGATGATCGAACAGGCTATCAACGGGTAGGTTGCGTAGTAGCCCTGCCGAATCAGATCGAGAAGAGTTTCTGTATCCATCATAGTCTTGCCGCAAATGTACCGAACTCGAGCCGATTCCGAAACTCCCCCCGGCAACTTCGCCGCTGGCGCTGTTCGATCACCCGCGCTAGCCCTTAGGTTACGACTATGAGAAGAGGCAGAGGATTCGCGGGAGCCGTAATTTCAGGCGCTCTCCTGCTCGGCGGATGCGCGGGGCTGGGGGCCCCCGAGCCGATGGCGTCGAGCGACCAACGCCTCGCTGGAAGCATTCTGAGCATTGATGTCGAGGCCCGGTCCTTGAAACTCACAGACAAGGGTTTCCGACATGAAGTCCGGCTGGCGCCAGAGGTCACGATTCGGTCGGGACGGACGGAGCGGCGACTTGCGGACCTTCAACGCGGTGATCGAATCGTGATTGTCTCTCGCGATTCCGAATCACGCGCAACCTGGATTGCAGTTTCCGGGCCCCCGTTGAAGAGGGCCCGGGAAGGTGCCAAGGAATAATTCATGAATCAGGCTCACAAAGAATTGCCTCGCTTCGATTTCGCTGGTCGCCGGGAGCGATTTCTGGCCTCCCTGGGTGAGGGATTAGCGGTTCTGCGTGCACCTGCTCTGGCCAGGCACGCCAACGATGTTGAGTATCGCTACCGGCCGAATGCGGATTTCTTCTATCTGACCGGGTTCCAGGAGCCGGAGACCGTCGCGGTCTTTGACGGCTCCGGCGAATCCGAACGATTCATCCTTTTCGTGGCCCCTCGGGACCCCGAACGCGAAGCCTGGACAGGCCCGCGCGCGGGTATCGAGGGCGCTTGCGAGGAGTTCGGCGCGGATGCCGCCTATCCCCTCGATGAGCTCGAATCCCGATTGCCGGTACTGATCGGAAAATCTCGAGAGCTCTATTATCCCCTCGGCTCCGCCCCGGAGTTTGATCCGGAGTTGATGCGACTGGCAGGGTCGGGCTGGGCTCGTCGACCCCGCTCCGCGGCGGGCACCCCCTCCTCCGTGATTGACCCCAGACCCATCGTCCATGAGATGCGGCTGTTCAAGTCGGAAGAGGAACTCGCCTGGATGCGCGCGAGTATTGCGATTGCCGCCGAGGCGCACCGAGAGGCTATGGGACAGACCCGCCCGGGCAAGACGGAATATGAGATCGAAGCGTTGCTCGAATATGTCTTCCGCCGCCGCGGTGCCGAGGGATGGGCCTACCCCTCGATCGTCGCGGGCGGGGAAAATGCGACGGTTCTTCATTATATTGCGAACACGGAAGCTTTGCGGGGCGGGGATCTACTCCTCATCGACGCGGGATGTGCGCTTGGACCGTATTGCGCGGATATTACTCGTACATTTCCCGTTGGAGAAGATTTCACAAAGGCTCAGGCGCAGATCTACGATCTCGTCCTCGCTGCACAGAAGGCATCGATCGATGAAGTGAAGCCGGGCAGCACTGTTGATGCGGTACACAAGGCCTCTGTAGAAATTCTGGCCGACGGGCTATTGTCTCTCGGACTCGTCGAGGGCAGCTTGCAAGAGGTGATCGATGGCAGCCTCTATCAGCCTTGGTACATGCACCGAACCAGCCATTGGCTGGGGATGGACGTGCACGACGTTGGCGCCTATGAGATCGATCGCAAGCCTCGACCGCTCGAACCCGGCATGATCCTGACAGTCGAGCCTGGGCTCTATTTCTCACCGTCCACAGCCGGCACCCCGGCAGAATACAAGGGCATCGGAGTTCGGATCGAGGACGACGTACTGGTGACCACGGACGGATGCGAGGTGCTGTCCCACCGAGTGCCCAAGGAGCGCGACGAGATTCTCAGTTTGCGCGCGGCTGCGTTTTAGTCTTCGCGAGAAACCGCTTCGACCAAACGCACCAGCGTCGCCACGCCCCAACCGACTGCGCCACGCGGCACACAAGGGCGGCTCTTCTCCGAGAAGGCGACTGCCGCGATATCCAGATGGGCCCACGGGAGCCCTGAGGTAAACGCCTGCAGGAAGAGGCCGCCAAAAATTGAGCCCGCTGTTCCGTCGCCCGTGTTCTTCAGGTCCGCGATCGGGCTTGCCAAGGCTGCGCGGTAGCTGTCAATCAACGGGAGCTCCCACAGGGGTTCGCCAGCCTCTTCCCCGGCCGCACGCAATCGCGAGACCAGTTCGGAATCCGACCCCATCACAGCACCGATTCCGGTTCCCAGAGCAACCGTCGCGGCACCCGTAAGAGTTGCCAGATCGACGATATAGCGCGGCTTCACCCCTGAACCGCATCCGTTTGCGGCGTATCCGAGAGCATCGGCGAGCACCAGGCGGCCTTCGGCGTCCGTGTTCAGAACTTCGATCGTCTTTTTATTGTAGGTCTCAAGCACGTCCCCGGGGCGACAAGCATTACCACCCGGCATATTTTCGGCACAGGCGATCAGTCCGCGAACTTCAACGTCCGGCTTCAGTTCGGCGATTGCCTTCATCGCACCTAGTACGGCTGCCCCCCCGGACATATCCCGTTTCTGAATTTCCATCCCCCGCGAAGTCTTGAGAGATAGCCCTCCGGAATCAAAGGTGATGCCCTTGCCCACCAGACAAATATGATCTGGCGAGGGCTTGGTGCCGCGGCGCCCCTTGGGCTTGTAAACCAGTTCGATAAGGCATTCATCCCGGTGACTTCCCTGCCCCACACCCAAAATCGCCCCCATCCCGAGTCGCTTGAGTTGCTTGGGCCCATGAAGGGTGATCTGCAGACCGCTTTTCTTCGCCAGCGCACGCGCAATCGCCCCGAACTTCGCGGGATGAAGGACCGCGGCCGGGAGATTGATCCAGTCGCGGCTGTCGCGGGTCGCCTCGGCAATGATTCGGCCCCGATCCTTTGCCACGCGGGCTCGCGCAGACTTCGCCGCGCCCAAAACCACACAACGTGTTGGCCCTCGCGGTGCGACTCGCTGAGCCACAAGCTTGGGTTGATAGTCACTCAACAGGAGACCCTCGACCGAAGCCTCGACCGCGATTTCGCTCCGCTCCTTCTCGTCGGCCGCATGAATCGAGATGGCCATCAATCCGGCCTTGACCCCGGCCGCTGCGCCTCGCGCACGACCGGCAAACTCGCGCCATGCCGTTGATCCGAACTTGCCGTCGGGGCCGGAACGTCCCATGCCGATCAGAGCGATCATCTCTGCGGGGTGTTGACCGTGTGTCTGGTAGATATAGACGCTCCCTGCTGCCGCGGGGTTCGACTTGCGACGGCGAGCCTCGGCCATGAGACGGCCGTCAGTCGCCTCATCGAGTGCGCGAAGCTCCGCCGATAACTCGTCTGCCTCAAAAACTGGAACGGCGAGGAACTCGGTTGCATGCTTGAGGGCCTTTGCGGTCCCCGTCTGGATTTCCATTTGATTCATCATCATGTCTCATCCTGAATGTTGGCGGAGGTAGTTCAGTACCCCTGTTCGTTGCGATGTCGGCAAGGGGCCCCAGCCCCGAGCGAGCCTGAATTCATCCATCCGTCGAACCTGAAACTCCCAGCTGGCAAATGTGAGGGCCTTGGGCGGAATCGGCGCGTGGCAGCTTCCACAGGCTTCGATATAAAGTCGCGCTCCCGGTGAATCGGTTTCGGGCAACTCCGAGGCGCAGCCAAGGATTCCGCTCGTCCCGAGAAGAAAGAAAAAAAGCCAAGCTTTCTGAGAGGGCCTTGAGAACACCACTTCCAAGCCTACCGGTGAAAATAGTGCCGTGCACGAATTCAATCCTTGGATGCTTACGAAAAAGCATGAATGCTCGAGAAATTCGTATCTGAAGAAAGGTCCAATGCGAGATGCTCTTCACCTGAATGCAGCCGTTTGCGACCCGGCGGTGAAAGAACAAGGCAATCCGCTCGGGCAAGCGAGTGAAGAGCCCCCGAGTTCTGGTTCCCGGCCAATGTGGCGGTAACGGCACCGCCCACCACGCTCCGCTGGCACCGCACGAGTTCGTGGAAACGCTCGGAAGTTCCCATATCTTCCGCCAGAACCACCTTGATCGTGGGACGAAACAAGTCGCGCCGGCCCAGAATCGATCGAATCGCGGGTCCGACATAGATTTCGAAACAGACCATGGCCGAAACCGGATTGCCGGGTAGGCCGAAGAACAGAGCGCCGTCACCTTGCTGGCCGAATGTAACGGGCTTTCCGGGTTTTTGTGCGACTTTCCAAAAGCTTCTTTCCACACCCAAGTCCTCGAGAACTTCTTTGACATAGTCGAACTTGCCGACCGACACACCGCCGGTCGAGATGACCAGATCATAGGTCGCTGCCGAGCGGAACGCCTCTGTCAGAGCCGATTTCGTATCGCGAACAATTCCCAGATAGTGCGGTTGGCCCCCACAAACTTGCACTGCCGCAGCGAGCGCATGGGCGTTGGAGTCATGGATTTGCCCGAAACCCAGCGGCTTCCCCACAGACACCAATTCATCGCCGGTACCTAAAATCGCGACTCGCGGAGGTGTGACCCGCTCAACTTCCGTGCATCCGAGTGAAGCCAAAAGACCAATATCGGCCGGGCGCAGCTGGCTGCCTCCGAGCAGGACGGTCTCGCCCGCGGCCAGATCGATCCCGGCGGGCCGGATAAAGCACCCTGCTTCGACCCTTGCGGAGATGTGGACGCCATCGGCCATCTCCCTGAGATCCTCGATCGGGATCACCGCATCAGCTCCGTCAGGAAGCGCCGCCCCTGTCATGACCGACGCCGCGTGGCCCGGTGGAAGTTCACCCGGCTTGGGGCTTCCCGCGGCGACTGTCGGGCCTTTCCGCAAGCGAATCGGACTTTGGGTGGAGGCCGACGCAGTTTCGCGGCTGCGGACGGCATAGCCGTCCATTTGAGAGTTCCGGAAAGACGGGACGTTTACGACGGCCTTCACCGGACCCGCCAGTGTGCTTCCGCATGCATCCCCTAAAGCCACTCGCTCGATTTTTCCTGTCTTCGTCCGGGCCAGGACCCTTTGGATCGCCTCACCTATCGAGATCATTCCGTTTACCTTGCCTTTGAGGATCGGGCGGTCAAGTCCTTGCTAAGGAGATAGAAAATTCCGCAGAATCAAGGTTTTTGTGGAAAATAACTCGTCCGAGTGTATAAGTTTTAGGCAATTGCACATGATAAAGGCATCTTCAGAATTCTTGTCACGCGAGTGGCTCAATGTACTCGAAAGCCTCGATGATGGTGTTCTCGTGGTCGATGCAGACGGATCGCTTGAATTTATCAACGAGGGCGGCGCGGAATTAGCGGGAATCGCTGCCTATCGCTCGATCGGACGGCCCGTGCAGGAAGTTCTCGTCTCCAATGCCTGGTTGATCGAACTCCTGGAAACCACGCTTGAGACGGGGGTTCGCAACGTGCGCGCCGACGGAGTGCTCAAGGATGCCCAGGCGCCCTGGCGGTCGAGTCCGGTTCGAGCCGCTGTAACTCTGCTCTCCGACGCTCGTGGGCACCGAGTCGGCACACTTCTCACAATTCAGGACACAAGCTACCAGCGCGAGTTGGAGTCTCGGTCCAGAGAGTCCGAAAGACTCCAGCAGTTGGAAATCCTTGTTGCCGGCCTCGCTCACGAGGTGAAGAATCCGCTCTCCGGCATGAAGGGGGCGGCTCAGATCCTTGAAGCGGCGATAGCCAATACGCCGAGAACCAAAGAGTGCACCGACATTCTGCTGCACGAAATCGAGCGGCTCTCCAATCTGATCGGTCAACTTCTCGATATCGCCGGGCCGTCGCGCCTCGAAACGCGGTCCGTGAATATTCATGAACTCCTCGATCAGGTTGTCCTGACATTGCAGCCGGGCATATCAACCGGAGTCCATATCGAGCGAGCTTTCGACCCAAGCCTGCCTCCGGTCTGCGTCGATGTCAGCCGACTTATTCAGGTACTGATGAACCTGATTCGCAATGCGATCGAGGCCAGCGGAGATCACGCGACAATCACCCTGAGGACAAGGATGGAAAGCTCGTATCGAGTCGGCGGCAAAAACGGGCGCGCACAATTCCTTTCCGTGGAGATCAGCGATCAGGGTCCGGGAATCCCGGAGCAGAACCTCAACAAGATTTTCAACCCCTTTTTCACCACAAAAGACGATGGGACCGGCCTCGGATTAGCGATCAGCCAGCGCATCATCACCGAACATGGAGGGGTACTTCGGGTACAACCTCGAAAGCAGGGAGGCGCGGCGTTTATCTTGACGCTGCCCGTAGAAAGGATCGAACCCAATGACTGATAAACAAATCCGCATTCTCGTTGCAGATGACGAACGTTCGATTCGCTGGGTCTTGAAGGAATCGCTCACGGCAGCGGGACACGATGTCGTCGAGGCGGAAAACGGCACGCGCGCCCTTGAGATACTGCGCCAAGGCAATATCGACCTCGCCTTCGTGGATATCCGCATGCCGGAGATCAACGGGCTTGATGTTGTCACCGCAGCTCGCGAGGAACGCCTCGCAACGACTCTGGTGGTGATGACAGCCCAGACGACAATGGGCAATGCCGTCGAGGCGATGAAACGCGGCGCGTACGACTACCTGACCAAGCCCTTCGACCTGGATGTGGTAAATTTGCTGGTGGGCCGGGTGGCCGATGCGAGGCGATTGAGCACAGACGTTCACGTTCTGAAGGGTGAACTGAAGAAACGTTTCGAGATTGGCGTGGATATCATCGGTTCCTCCGCGGCCATGCAGTCGATCTACAAGCTACTCGGTCGAGTGGCGCAAAACGACGCAACGGTTCTGATTCAGGGAGAGAGCGGTACCGGTAAGGAACTGATCGCAAAGGCTATCCATTTTCACTCGCCTCGCTGGGAGGGACCATTTGTCGCGATCAATTGCTCGGCGATTCCTCGCGAGTTACTGGAAAGCGAATTATTCGGCTACGAAAAGGGCGCGTTCACCGGCGCTACAGAACGGCGGTCCGGGAAATTCGAGCAAGCGGCCGGAGGCACACTCCTTTTGGACGAACTGGGCGATATGCCGCTCGAGCTTCAAGCAAAGCTCCTCCGAGTTCTTCAGGAACGCGAGTTTACGAGGGTTGGCGGACGCGAAACGATGCCCAGCAACGTACGCATCATAGCCGCGACGAATCAGAATCTCGCAGACGCCGTGCGGGAAAATCGTTTCCGCGAAGATCTCTTCTTTCGACTCAATGTCGTCCCGCTCCGCGTCCCCCCGCTCCGGGAGCGCGTCGCCGATATCCCGGATCTCATCCGGCACTTTCTCGCTAAGATCAATCGGGACCTCGGCACAACGAAAACCGGCATCGCGCGTTCGGCCGAGAAGATGCTGCTCGACTACAATTGGCCTGGCAATGTCCGGGAACTCGAGAACGCGTTGGTTCGCGCGGCAGTCGTCGCCCCGGACGAGACACTCATGCCAGAAGATTTCGCACTAAGCCCCCGCGAAGAACCCGACAGAGCGCTGGCCGCGGGGTCTCTGCAGGACGTTGTCCGAGGCGAGGTGCAGGCCCGCTTCGACACAGCTGTTCCCGCAGATCCACGCGAACTTTACGACGCACTCCTTGCCGAAATGGAGAAGCCTCTCCTCGAAACCACATTGGAGCGAACCGGTGGGAATCAGGTCCATGCGGCGCAGATCCTCGGGATCAATCGAAACACGCTGCGAAAGAAACTTCTCTACCTCGGCCTCGCAAGTCGGCATCGCCCGGGAGCATCGGGCTAAGCAGTCTCTTCAGGCATTGGTGGCACGGGGTAAGGAGATCATGACCTTCGTTCCAACTCCCACGCGGCTGGAAAATTCCAACGTCCCGTCATGGGCCAGTACAATATGGCGGACGATCGAAAGGCCCAGCCCAGTCCCGCCAGCCTCCCGCGAGCGCGCTTTGTCGACCCGGTAGAACCGCTCGGCAAGCCGAGGTAGATCGGATTCGGGGATCCCGATACCGCTATCCGCGACGCTGATCGACAAAAATTCTTTGCGAGGCTTCCACTCGACACGAATTTCACCATCCGAGGGGGTGTATTTGATGGCGTTATCGATCAGATTCAGAAAAACCTGCACCAACCGGTCGTGATCGCCCATAATCCAACCATCGGCTCCCGCGACGACCTCGATTGTCACGTTCTTGGCTCGAGCAGCCTCTTCCAGAAGCTCGACAACCTCCTCGATCACCGGCGCCAATTCGATGCTCGCCAGGGCCAACGGAACGCGGCCGAGTTCGAGATCACTGATTACCAGCAAGTCCCGGATGAGGAGGCCAACTCGCTCGCTATTGCGATTGATAATGGACAGATAACGGCGAACTTGTTGAGGATCTGTAAGTTCCGAGGAAAGGAGTGTCTCTGCGAACCCCTTGATCGCGGTCAAGGGAGTTTGGAGTTCGTGGGAGACATTCGCCACAAAGTCAGTTCGAACCATTTCCAGCCGCCGCTGCTCGGTCATATCGTGAAAAACCAGAACCCAGGCGGTACCGTCCGCCGTTGGACCAACCGTAAGACCCAGCCGGCGTGCGACGTCACCGATCAGATCGAACTCGCCACTCGCCGAGCGACCTGCACCCATGGCATCGCGGACAATCCGATGAAGCTCGATATCTCGCGTCAGATCCCAGATCGACATCCCCAGAGGGTTTGTTTCCTGGGGCAGTTCAAGCAAGGTCTGCACCCGGTCGTTGGCCCGCAACACAACTCCAGCGAGGTCAATCACCAAGACGCCCTCGACCATCGCGCTGAGGATCGCCTGCAGCCGATCACGCTCCCAGACGAGCCCTCGTTGCGTTTCCAGTTGCGTGTTCAGCACCGTGTCGAGGGTTCGCCCCAATCGATCGATCGCATCGGGTGTCGCGGCCGAGAGCGGTGGCGATTTGAAATTGCCAACACGAGCAGCCTCCGCCCAATTCTGAAGCGCGGACAGCTTTTCTCGCTGTCGTCGACCGGAAGGTATTTGGCACGCCAGGCCCACGAGGAGCGCAAGGATAATCTTTTGCTCCGCGGGCCCGGGCCAGACAGTCCCTCCGATGATTCCGAGCAGAAACCCTATGGCGAGTCGAAGGAGCAAATTTTTTCCGATCTCCGGACCTAGCCGGCCGCCGAATCGGCGCGATCATCAAATAGATATCCGACGCCACGAACGGTCAGAATGCGACTCGGGGACGAATCATTCTCCTCAACGTGCCGCCGCAATCGTCGAATATGCACATCCACAGTCCTGGGCTCGACATAGGTTTCGGAGCCCCAAACCAGATCAAGCAACTGGGCCCGATTGTAGGCACGATTGGGGTGGGTGACCAAAAAGCCCAGGAGCTCGAACTCGCGTAACGAAAGCTCGACACGCTGCCCTCGAATCCGGACATCGTAGGTGTCGAAGTCGATCTTGATGCCGCATTTCTCATAGAGCGCCGGGGACTTCGAAGATGCGGAGCCTGACTGCGAGCGTCGGAGAAGTGCCTTCACGCGCGCCACAAGCTCACGCGGGCTGAAGGGCTTCGTTACATAGTCATCGGCACCGAGTTCCAGACCAACAACCTTGTCCGTTTCCGTGCCCTTCGCGGTCAACATCAAGATCGGAATATTGGAAAAGTCTGGCTCGGATCGAAGTTGGCGGCAGATATCGAGTCCGGAGACGTTGGGCAACATGAGGTCGAGGATTACCAAGGAAGGGCGCCCCGATCGAGCCATCTTCAATCCCTGCTCGCCCGTTCCGGCCGCAAGGACTTCGAATTTCTCCTCCTCGAGAGTAATCGTCAGAAGCTCTCGAATATCGGGTTCGTCTTCGATGATCAGGACCGGTGCCGGATTCATGACGTCAGCGTTATTCAAATCGAGTCAGGAAGTGCGATGTGTCGGATACTTTTCCCCTTGACCATGAAAATAACCATCTCGGCTATATTGGTCGCGTGGTCGGCGATCCTTTCGAGGTATTTCGAAACGAAAAGTTGGGCCAGCCCGGGCACTACCAAGTTGCTGTCGTCGCGGATCTTGTCGAGGACCTCACGAAACATGGCGGCATGCAGGTCGTCGATTTCGTCGTCCTCCTGACATACCTGCAGGGCGAACTCCGGATCGCCGCGGACAAAAGCATCCAGCGATCCGCGGAGAGCTTTTTGCACGAGAGTGGACATCCGAGGCAGATCCACCAGCAGTTCAAAGCCGGAGCCCGAGAGATCGATCGTCCTCTCGCAGATATTGACGGCCATATCCCCGATGCGCTCCAGATCCGTTGTGATTTTCAAAGCCGTGGTGATGAAACGCAAATCGCCGGCAGCCGGCTGATGAAGCGCCAGCAGACGGAGACACTCATCATCGATCTCCACGTCGTATCGATTCACTTCATGGTCTCGCTCGATGGTCCGCTCAGCAAGAACTCGGTCTGCCGTCGCCAGAGAGTTCGAGGCATCCCCGATCTGCCGTTCCACCAAGCCGCCCATTTCCAGGATATGCTGCCGCAAAGTCCCGAGCTCTTCCTCGTATCTTTGATCAGTATGTTGAGCCATTATCCCCCCATAACTCACGGCGCGCTTGGTAACCGGCGCTGCTGGCATCCGTCCGCGCCCCGTAGGTATGCTCCTATGGTAGCTGGACCGAATTCTATTCGCAGGCTAGCCAAAACGACCCGTGATATAGTCTTCGGTCTCCTTTTTGACCGGATTGGTAAAGATTGCGGACGTTTCCCCAACTTCGATCAACTTACCGAGATAGAAATAGGCCGTCGTATCCGAAACCCGAGCTGCCTGCTGCATATTATGTGTCACGATCACGATGGTATAATCCGCCTTGAGCTCGTGCACCAACTCTTCGATTTTTGCTGTGGCCAAAGGGTCCAACGCCGAGGCGGGCTCGTCCATCAGCAGCACATCCGGCTGTACTGCCAGGGCTCTGGCGATACAAAGTCGCTGTTGTTGTCCACCGGAGAGAGAGAGTGCCGAAGTATGAAGCCGTGTTTGGACTTCATCCCAGAGAGCGGCCCTCCGTAGCGTATCCTCCACGATGCCATCGAGTTCGGTGCGGTTGGAAACACCGTGAATCCTCGGACCGTAGGCCACATTCTCGTAAATCGATTTCGGAAATGGATTGGATCTCTGGAAAACCATTCCTACGCGCCGCCGGAGGTCGACCACGTCGACTGAGCGCTCGTAGATATCCCTGTCATCGAGGAGCACTTTCCCCTCGAGCCGCGCGCCCGGCACCAGATCGTTCATCCGATTGAGGGTGCGCAAGAAGGTGGATTTGCCACAGCCCGAGGGCCCGATCAGAGCCAGCACATGGCGATCGGGAATCTCGAGGGAGACCTCGGAGAGTGCCTGAGTCTCGCCGTAGTAAAAATCGACAGCTTCCGCTCTCATTCGGGAAAGCCGATGAGGTGCCTCAGGCGAAGGATCCGGGATCTTGGGAAACGAAGAAACGGCCATTAATGCCTCGGGCTCACCTTCCATAAAACCTGAGCCACTCTCTGTGACGGCACCCCGAAGGATCGCTGCAGTCGACGGATATCGAGCAGATCCTCGGGGTACCTGATCAGGTGTTGCAGGAGATCAGCAGAAGCCTTCTCGTCTCGTTGTTCTTGGTCCATACCAGACTGTCTAGTCCAAGCGAGGTCAAGGTCAACTCGATCCATGTTACGAGAGTGTTAAGTTGCAGAAGACCCTATGGTTCCTGCACCATTTCGTCACCCGCTGCCGCATTACCGCTCATATAATCGAGCGACATGATCCAATCTCGCATCGCCACGATCTGCTTGGCCTCATCCCCATCGAAGATATCCTCCGGGCCGCCCGGGTAGAATGCCGGCATCTTGGTTCCCGGCATTTCGGACTGCGGGTCCTCGATCCAGCGAATAATCCAGTCCGGGTTCAAGCGCTCGTGAGCGTAGGCCAGGTTTGGTGCCCAATACTCCATGGGTCCGCCCGGTGTCTTGTCGCCCATCACGTGACACGACCAGCAGGAGAAATATTCTTCCGACATCAGCAGGTCGCCGTTGTGCAACAACTCGGGGGTGGAATCGACTTTCGGATCCCAGAAGAAATACGGGTTTTCCAGCTCGGATTTCGCTGTGAAATACTCCACAATCGATGTCGTATCATCAGCCGAGAGCGGGAAGGTGGGCATCCGGACCTTCAGCCAGAAACGCAGAGGCTGGAGCGCGGGGTTCTGCAAGAAGCCGTAAAGCCACTCGGGTTGAACCTTACCGCCCTCGTTGTAGAGAATCGGAGGTGCCTCGGTCGGGTTATCTTCGTAGAGAGCGTTGATATAGCCGCCCTTGCCGTCGATTTCGTGACAACCCTGACAGTTGTATTTGTCGACCAACCGTCTGCCCTTTTGAACTTTTGCCCACCGGCCGTCGTAGCCCGGTTGCCGATAGCTCATTGGAGGCTGGCGATCGTTTCTGCTCAGGAGCCACACACGAAGATTGATGATGTCCTCGTGACTCAGATGGAAGTTGGGCATAATTCCTTCCACGTGCTCGGTGGCGTAGACGCGAGGGTTCTCGAGCTTCCCGTAGGTCCAGGCATTCCAATTGTGGTCGATGCCCTTGGCGTTTCCGAAGAAGAGCTCTTCGATGCCCTTGGCCGCAAAGGCGGAGAGCTCCACACCGATACGAGACTCGTTTTCCATCCCGTTGATCGTATGACACCCGGCACACCCGTATTTGCGGATCAGCGCCTTGCCTTGCTCGGCACGCTCCGGGTCTTCGAGCATGGCCACGGTCACTGTTTCAGGGTCCGGCTCCATCGTGGGAGAGATACTCAAAAGATACGAAGATACGGCCCGGGCTTCCTGATCGGAAAGGCGCAGGCTCGGCATTCGGGTGTGGGCATTATACCCCTTGGGGTTCTTGACCCAGGCGTAGAGGAACTCGCCATTGGTCTTCATCGCGACGCGGGAGAGATTGGGCGCCCAGTCCTTGTCCACTCCGAGACTCCGGGAGACTTGCTCCTCGCCTACCGCGTGACAACCTCGACAACCAACCTGGTTAAATACGAGTTCGCCTTCGGCGACCAGTTCGGGGTTCGATGCGTCGACCCCCGTGTCGCTCACTTGGCGGGCTTCCCATTCGGCCCCATCCTCCTGACTGGAGGTCCAGACGTAGGCGGCCACAGCAGTCGCTTCTTCGTCCGAGAACATATAATTCGGCATTTTGGTTCGGGGCCGGAAGGCCTGAGGGTTCTGGATCCAATCGACCAACCATTGGGGGTCGACTTTGGCAGAGACCCGGGCCAGGCTTGGTCCGACTTTGTCGAGTTCCTCGTAACCGGCCACCAGATGGCATCCGTGACAGCCAAGTTGCTCGAAGAGTTGCTCGCCCTTGGCGATGTTCCCCGCACCTTCGAGGTCGACGACCTCGCGGTGGCAATCGATACAACGCGACTGTTGCTGCGGGCCTCGCAATAAGGGCTGCAGCCAAAACGCTACGTCACCGTGGGCTTGTTCTACCGAGTTCAAGGCTACGCCCTGCCCGTCGTGGCAAGGCGTACAGGCGAACTGATTGCTTGGATGCTTTCCGATATAGAGGGAGCGGTCCGGATGAGTCGCAAGCGGCTGGCCGACGTCCTCGAAACCTGCCCGGTCAATCCCGATATGACAAGTAACACAACGGTCCACACGTCCCACTGGCTGCTCGAAGTTGTTCACATCGAAGTCCGGCAGGACAATTTGATGAATCGTCGGAATCCGGTCGGTCTCCAAGATACCAATCACGGACTTCATGCCGTCGAGCTTCACCTGTATCGCGTCCCTCTCCGAGGCGACCGTATCCAGCTCTTTCTGTGCGGCCGTTACTGGAGCGCGCAACTTCGCAATTTCGCCCTCAACCGCCGCGACATCCGCCTGTGATTCGGCGAAAGCGGCTTCGAGAGTCTCTTTCTGGCGACTCAACTCGTCGCGATGCTCACGGGCGGCCCCGACGTCGCCACCTTCCTGGATCGCGTGATCGTATTTGAATTTGGCGACTTCGAGTTCGCTCTTGATAAACCGGACCCTGATATCGGCATCGCGGTTATCAAGTCCGAGGCCGGGAAGCTTTGCCTCCAATGCCGCAATTTCCGCCGCAGTCGAAGGTTCTTTCAGCGCGTCTTGAGCTTTGGTCAGGTTCGCTTGGAGCTCCTGATAGGTCTCATTGCCGCCAAGAGAAGCCTCTTCGGCTTCCAATGCCTTGATTTGCCGGCCCTTCTCCAGAGCAAAGAACTCGTTCTGGACCTGTTTCCAGGGGCGCCGAAGCGTCGTGTCATCGAGGAGGGCCCAGATGGCACCCACCACAAGCAACGCTGCACACAACAGCCACAATCCTGCGTAACTGCGCTTTTCATCTTCGAGGTTAAGATCTCGTCTCGCCATGGTTTCCAACTCGCGCCGGGGTTCAGTCTCCGTCGCGACTCTCGATCAGTCGTCCTGCCGTGAACACCACAGTTCCGGCTACCAGCATCTCCAACTCGAACCTGAGGCCGGCAATTTCTGCCAGGCTCTGAAACAGGCCGATTCCTACTATTAAAATTCCTGCCATCTGAAGTGTTTTTGCCAAATAAAATCGCATGAGGCTGCTTCAGATATTAATCCAGGGAGTCTCCATCACATACTGAATGTTAAACAGGTGTCGCATCAGCATCTTCACCAGAGTTCCCATCATGTTCAGAAAGAGGAACGAGGTGATCAGGAATCGCGGCATGCCCCAACGCACCATGAATTCCTTGCCCTTGAGCCAAACGCACCATGCATACATCGCAGCGGTGCCAACGGTGAAAAACAGGATCACACTCACCAGCCCGAAGATCGCTGACCAAAAGTAGTCACGAATCCCCAGAAGGTACGGGAAGTTGACGCTTGTCAGGGCCTCAACCAGATGAGGGTCCCAACGCTCCCAGGGCCAGAACCAGTTCCAGCCGGGACCGCGCAACAAGGTCCCGATAACGATCAGCGAGACCCACAGGATGTGAAACCCGAAGAAAAAGGTCAGAAGCTCCCATTTCCGGGACTCCCAGACGTAGTAGCCGTTGCCGGCGGGATTGATGTCGATGTAGGGGATCACCATCAGCCCGACGATGATCAGGCTGGGCAAGACCACGCCCGCATGCCATGGGTCGAAGAACACCAGGATCTCCTGCAGACCGAGGAAATACCAAGGTGCCTTGGACGGGTTTGGCGTTCTCGCCGGGTTCGCAGGTTCCTCGAGCGGGGCATCGATCGAGAGGGCCCAGACCATCATGAAGATGGTCACCAGAAGGCCGCAGAGAAACTCCGCTCGAATCAGATGAGGCCACGTATGAACCTTGTCGTCACCGGGCCCGAAGGCCTTCTTCAGTGTGACTTCAACGCGGCCGCCGGTTGCGGGTGGTTTCGTGGTTGTCGCCATGATCTAGAGATCCTTTGGGGGCGCGGCCAGAACGTACAAGGCCCAGACGATTACGACGAAAAGAATTGGAAGAACGAGTACGCGCATCTGATAGTCCCCCTCCCCTACAGTGCCGGACCAGAGAAGCCATCACGACGAATTCTCCAGAAATGAACCGCCAGGAAAAGACTCGTGACGAGCGGAATAAAAATGCAGTGCAGAATGTAAAACCGAAGCAGTGTAGCCGGTCCGACTTCGCCGCCACCGAAGAGGAAGGCCCGCACGTCGTAGATCGGATTTGCTCCGAGCAACTCCTTGAACGGCCCCTCGTTCCCCATTAATGGCGTCGCCGCACCCATGTTCGAACCCACGGTTACAGCCCAGATCGCCAACTGATCCCAAGGGAGCAGATAGCCGGTGAAGCTCAGCAACAAAGTCAGGACGAGAAGGATGACGCCGACGATCCAGTTGAACTCGCGAGGCGGCTTGTAGGAACCGGTCAGGAACACCCGGAACATATGCAGCCATACAGCGATCACCATGCCGTGTGCTGCCCAGCGGTGCATGTTGCGCATTACCATACCGAAGGGCATGTCGAACTCGAGGTACTTCATGTCCGCGTAGGCGTACTGGGTCACGGGCCGGTAGTAGAACATCAGATAGATGCCCGTGACGACCGTGATCAAGAACATGAGGAAGGTGATTCCGCCCATGCACCACGTGAAGCGCAGCCGTGTTGCATGCCGGCGCACCTTCGACGGGTGAAGATGAAGCCAGACGTTCCCCGAAACCATCAAGATGCGGTTTCGCGGCGTATCATCATAGCCGTGGCGGAAGATTGACTTCCAAACCTGCGACTCCGTGATTTGTTCTTTTGTTTCGTCCCACCAACTCATGGGGGCCCCTCCTCAGGGCAGAAATGTTATTCAGCCAAACGTGACGGTCTCGGCACATTGTCGTGCCGGACGGAAATCAAGCTTTCAGGAACGAACCAGGTTTTCCCCACTGGCCCTTTTCGAACAGGTACTTGGTGCTTTTGTCGATCTTGATCTGGCCGTCCTCGGCCAGAGCGATTTTCAGGCGGACCAGCGGCCGTGGTGCCGGCCCCTCGAAGTTGATGCCGCTTTTGTAGAAGCCGCTGCCGTGACAAGGGCATTTGAATTTTGCTTCGGCGTTGAGCCAACGAGGGGTGCAGCCGAGATGGGTGCATTTCGCCCACAATGCGTAGAACCCTTCGGGTTCGCGCACGATCCAGACCCGGAAATCCTTCTCGTATTTGCGATCCACCTCGCCGATGGCGAAATCGCCGGGCACGCCTGCCTTGAAACTGCTCGGCGGGACGAACAGGATCCGGGGGAAAGCCGCTCGAAGAGCCGCAAGCAGGAAAGTCAGCGAGAAGACGCCAAAAAGCATCCAACCGACGCGTCCGATCACGTCGCGCCGCGACCATAAGCCCCCGAGTTGCGCTTTCTCGCGCTGTCGCTTGGCGCGCTCGAGACGCTGCTCTTCGCGTCTTCTGGACGCAACGGCTGCCGCGTCGTCAGAGGTCTCAGGTACTGTTGCTTCACCACTTGCCATGGAAAACTCTCAGCCTTCGTGTTCGGTCAAACATCGGGTTTGGAGCAACATTAGAAATCGCTGCGCGCACCCACCAATAAGATCAGCAAAGTGCTTCATTAGCTTGCCTTGCCAAACGAAATTTTCGCCAAAAGCGATCGAACGATCGCCGATGCGACTCCAATTATAACTGTAACTGCGCCGAGGGCCATGATCGTCAGACCGACCGGCGGGAAAATCAGCGCGAGAAAGAATCCGACGGCGACCAACGGAATCCCGAAAGCGAGCGGATTCAGCGGGGCTGGCGTCCCGGCCGCAGCCAAAGCGACCCTTTCCGCTTCGGGCGGCGGTTCTTCAACCGCTTCACGCAACACTTCGATCGCGTAATCCCTCATGCCCGGCTTGAAGTCCGGTTGCGTCTCGTTAATCGCCTCGGCCAGCTCTTTTGTGAGCTTGTCCACGCGCGACTCTTCCGCAGTTGGGTCCTTCGGCTCGATCTGTTCCCCCCGTTTCTTCTGCTCACCAGATACTCAGAGCAGATACGCTGTTTTGCAGCGCGAAAACGCTATCGAATTAGTCGACAACAGCGTGATTGTCAACATACTCCGGATCTAAAATCGCCGGGTTTCTATGGCTCTTTCCCCTTCCGACCTAAAGCTGGGGCGTCTCGTAGGAGCGGTCACCTTCGGGTAAAAGCAGCGCCGACCCGAGCCGCTGGATCAATCCCGCCAGTTCCTGCTCGTGTCCCGCCCGACAAAACACGCGATCCCGAGGCTTTGCACCCTCTGAAACCTGCAAAAAACCCAATTCAGCGAACCGTGAGGTGGCATTCTTGAACAGGACCGGATTGGCTGCCTCGGGCCGGACGACCTCCCCGAGCAACTGCGCTGCCTCGAAGCTCTTGAGAATCGCCTCGCTCCACTTGGCGTCGGCAATCGGCGTTTCGGGGCTGAGACGATCGATGGCGCGAGCCGTAATCCAATAACCTTCTCGAAAGTTCTCGAGAATCCCCGCGAGGGACAGCACGAGCGGCACTGGCTGTGATTCCTGCCCAAGAGCAGCTCCATGCGCCTCGAAATAGGCCAGGCAGCGCTCGATGCGCGGCCCTACATCGCTTTTTTCGGGCAGCGGAAACTCCCACCGGAAAAGCTCCAGCCACCACCAGACCTCTGCTTCGAGATCTTCTCGAGCAACGCCGCGAAGAGTCGCGTGTGCGACCAGCGCGGGCACAAGAAAGAAGTGAATCGAGTTATTCTTGTAAAAATCGAGTGCGGTCCGCTTCCCCGCAGCGATCTTGAGCTGGGGGCCGTTTGGCCCGGGCTGCACTTCGATCAGACCGGACGACTGCAGAAACGCGACGATCTCGGAAAAATTGCTCCGGCCCAAATTTCGCTCCAACGAAGGCGTAAACGTCGCGCCACGCCAGCGCAGGATCTCGGCCAGCATCCGACTGGAGGCGGCAAAATCCGAGAGTTGCAATCCGCTGGAATTCCCGGCCAGAAGCACTGTCGACGAAAGGGAGGTGGCACCGACAACTGTGGCTTCGTTCACTTCGCGCAGGAGCTTGAACCCGAGCTTTTGGACGAATCGCCGGTGCTCCGCCTCGACCTCGGGAGACAATTCAGGATGTGAGAAGCGTTCCCGATTTTCGCCGAGCATCTCTCGAAGCGAAAGGGGTTCGGCAAAGCTCACATACACGGTACCGTGGCGCTGCCGCAGGATCGAGCGGGCTCGCAGCAAGGCTCCCAGCGACTCCTGTTGCTTTTCGGCTCCGCCGAGTTCCGCGTCGTAAGCATTTTCCTCGGCGATTCGACCGTAATGGATCGAGACCGGTACCAGGTAGAGATCCTTGCGCACGCCTTGCAGAAAAGCTCGAACGATACTGGCAAGCACCCCAAGTTTCGGGGTGAGGATCTTGCCCGTTCGGCTGCGCCCACCCTCGATGAAAAACTCGAGTGTGTAACCCTTCCGGATCAGTGTCCCGAGATATCGGTGAAACACCATCTTGTAGAGAGCGTCGCCGTCAAAGCTGCGTCGCACAAAGAATGCGCCGGCGCCGCGCAGGAAGGGCCCGAGAGGCCAAAAGGCCATATTATCGCCAGCGTGAATATGGGGAGGCGACAGAAAGTTTTCCCGGAAAAGATACGACAGCACGAGGTAGTCGAAATGACTCCGGTGGCACGGAACTAGGACAACGGGCGAATGTTTGACCTTGTCCACCACGCGGTCGAGGCCGCGAATTTCGAGACCGCTAAACGCCCGTTTCCAAATTTGATGAAAAGCACCCTCGATCAGCCCGAAAGCAAATCCATTGAAGTTTGCGGCCATTTCCCAAAACGACTTTCGCGCCTCACGCCAGGCCTTGGCCTCCGATATGCCACGCTCGGCCGCGATTTCACGCACTTGGCGCTCGACATCCGCCCCTTCGAAAACTCGCTCCGCAAGGACTTCTCGCGATTCCAGCAGCGGCCCCCATACGGCCCTTTCCTCCTGTGCCAACTCGCGTTGCAAGGAATTGCCCAGTCGTCGAGCGACTCGCGACGGGTGGAGACGCCGGCAGCGCTCCAGAAACGGCTGCAGATTCGTGATTCGACCAATGCTGACCAGTAAATCCTCTCGATTGAAAGCATAAGTCAGTAATTTCTTGACGTCACTTGGAGCGTCATGCACCGAATAGGCGAGCGCCGCCAGTCGGCGCTCCTGATGCCGAAAAACACGCCCGCGGAATACCGAGAGTGGCACGAGGTGGGTTGTCTGCTTCGATTCCCGCGCCCATTCCACAATTTCTTCGAGAATCAGATTCCCCGGGCGAGCGGCCTTCAGGGACTCCCGACGTCCCCGAAATAGTCCCGGGTTCCTCGCCCGAAGAAAGAGCAAAACGGGTTCGCCTGCCTCGAGCGTGGCGATCACGGCGCGAAGGTCTCTCTTCTGGCGGCTTTTCACCCCCGGCCAGAAGGGTGCGCGGAACCATTTTCCGAGTCTCCGACGAGCATCCGACAAGGGCCCGGGAATGCTGCAAATGTGCGCGGGCAGGGGCAACCCCTCCCGGCCGAGAAGCCACGAGACGATATAGGCGTCGAGTCGGGACCGCTGCCGAAGCACGTAGATGAGGCGGCCCTGCCGGCTCCGATCCGCTACCTGTTGCAAACCCGCCGCATCAATATGGACGTAGGCTGTCAGCCAGCGCGTGAGCCATCCACGTAAGCCGCCCTCGGTGGGACGGGCTGTGACCCTGGGGGTTTCGGAGTCCATGTTCTTGAGCTTACGTTGTCTGGGTGATTCCTGCACCTTCAGCTCCCTATATCGTTACCTCGCCCGAAGCCGGTCTGCGATTGGACGCGTTTTTGGCGCGCCGGGCAGGCCTCGGACGCCGTGGGGCTCGTCGTCTTTCGATCGGCGCCAGAGTCAACGGCCGGATCGCCAGGCCAGGACAGGCCCTGGCTGTCGGCGATTCAATTACTCTGGTGCCATCCGAAGCCCTCGAGGGTTCGCTCGATTGCCTGCGCGAAACCTCGGAGATCCTGGTCCTGAACAAACCGGCCGGATTGCCCACCGTTGCTTTGGCCGGACAGGCCGGCGATTCGATGGCGGCCCGGATCGCCGCTGCTCGACCGGACGGCCAATGGCCGGGACCACCTCTCGAGTCCGGGATCGTGCACCGTCTTGATGCAGGAACCTCGGGCGTACTGCTGGTGGCCCGCGATGAGAGATTGTGGTCGGAGTTGCGACAGCAAACGCGCGACCGAGCTTGGCAGAAGACCTATTTAAGCCTGGTGCAGGGCCGACTCGACGAGACACAGACCGTTGACCTTGCGATCGGTCAACATCCAAAGAGCCGACGGCGCATGGTGCCGGTTCGTGATCCAGCCAAAGCCGCACGATATGCTGCGCACTCCGCCTTCAGTCGCATTACTCCCCTGCGGAGCGATGGTGCGCAGACTTTCGTGAGAGTCGAAACCCGGACCGGGCTCAGGCATCAGGTCCGTGTGCACCTGGCGAGCATCGGACATCCCGTCGTGAACGATGGCCTGTATGGCCCGCCGGCCGACGACCAGCTTCCCGGTCATTACCTGCACGGCGAAACTATCGGGTGGTCGGACCCCGCCTCGGGGTCGAGGATTGTCGAACGGGCACCGATTCCTTCGTGGTGGCCGGAATGGGTTCGCTCGAGCGACGATCCGATCTAAAGCGAGCCCCGGCTCAAGTGGCCTTCGCGCTCTTGCGTGTCGGTGCAGGACCAGACGGGCAACTCTCGCAGATATTCTTCTGATTCTCCGGATCTTCGATCAAGCCCTCGTCCAGATTATGGCAGACCTGCTTGCAATTGGCGCAGAGGAAATAGATGCCCTCGACGGTCTTGTCGATTCTCTCGCGGTTCAGGATCCTGCCAGCCAGCTTGCTGATGCGGATTCCCAGGAGCTCCTCATATTGGCGCTTGATCTTCAGCCGACCGGCCTCGTCCTTGGGCAAGCCCTCAGACGCCTCTTCGGTCTTCTTCTTGTCGCCCCACAGGCTGAAGCCCTGCTTCTTGGCCGCCCCGCCCTTTGTGGTCTTCTTCTTGGCCCTCGCCATCAGTCTGCCCCCCTCGGGGCCGCCTTCCAGAAAAAACCGGAGCCCGCACCCATTCAGAGTGTCTTGATTGGAGAACCGGAATTCAAGCTGGCCGCTTCGCGGTGACTCTGATAGCCGGTTACGCTTGGTAAAGGTCCGATTCAGCCCCTCAGGAGAAGAGTCCGAGATGAGCGGAGTTCGGAGGGTGCATGCCCTCCTCCACCGATTGCAATTGCTACCGAGCACCGTGCTGGTGATTCGCGGCGACGCGCTTCTGACCGAAGACGCGGTTTTGGAACCCGATGACGAAATCGAAATCCGCTCGGTGATCAGTGGAGGCTGAAGCCCAATGAAGTGTACACGATGCGGGGAACCCGCTGAAATCGCTCTTCGGGCCCATAATGCTTCATTCTGCCGGCCCTGTTTTCTCTTCTGGTTTGAACGACGAACCCTCAAACAGATCGAAAACGAGGCGATGTTCGTACCGGGACAAAAACTCCTTGTGGCCGTCTCCGGAGGCAAGGATAGCCTCGCACTTTGGGAACTACTTTCCCGGGCTGGCCACGACACGCTTGGCTTTCATCTGGAGCTGGGAATTGATGGCTATTCCCGGCAGTCGCTCGATCGGTGTCAGGCGTTCGCCGAGGCTCGGGGCCTCCGCTTCGAGGTCCGCTCGCTGGCCGCCGCCAACCTGGCGGTCCCCGAGATGGCCAGCGCGACCCACCGCCCGCCGTGTGCCGCTTGCGGCAAGGCCAAGCGCTACTATTTTGATCAGGCGGCCCTCGAGTTCAGATGTGAGGTGCTCGTTACGGGTCACAACCTCGACGATGAGGCGGCCCGTCTCCTGGGCAATGTTCTCCGCTGGCGAGAGGAACAGCTCTTCCGCCAAAGCCCGGTCCTGCAGTCTCGCCATCCAAAGTTTGTTCGCAAGGTCAAACCGTTTTTTCTCGCCAGCGAATACGAAATCGCCGCCTACGCATTCATGCGTAAAATCGATTACCAAGTGCAGGAATGCCCGAATGCAGCGGGCGCCACGCAACTGACTTACAAACGAATGCTCGACGACCTCGAACATGAAAGCCCCGGCAGCAAAAGCGCCTTTGTCGGCGATTTCCTGCGCCGCGGCAGGGCCAACTTCGCGGAGCCGGCAAGTCGTTCGGATGGCGGTACCTGCACGAATTGTGGGATGCCGGCGTTTCACGAGCTATGTTCTTTTTGTTCCCTTCGCCGCGAAGTGGAACGCAAGCGTACCGACAGAAACCCCGGAAGGGAAAAAAACTGATGAGTGGAACACCGAGCCAGCCCAAGATGACAGGTCCGATCGAACTGGGAGAAACCCTTTTGTTCATCGACGAGAAAGGTCGCGAATACCTGCGTCAGGTTCGTGCGGGCCGCCGCTTGAGCTTCAAGAAGGGGCATCTCGATGTGGATCAGATCGTCGGCCGCCCGGATGGGCTGAAAATGCGCACCAGTCAGGGCGGTACCGTCTATATTTTTCGTCCGACGTACGACCGGCTCATCACCCATCTCCCCCGCAAGGCTCAGGTCATCTACCCAAAGGACTCGGGCTCCATTCTCACGCAACTGGATGTCTATCCCGGGGCTCGTGTCATCGAGAGCGGCGTAGGTCCGGGCGCAATGACAATCGCGCTTCTCCGGGCAGTGGGGCCAACAGGTAGTCTCGTGTCCATTGAGCGCCGCGAGGACCATATAGAGATGGCTCGCGAGAATATCGCGATGTTCCACGGCGATGCGCCGAATTGGTCGCTCGTTCTCGGAGATGCCGAAGAGGAGATCCCGGAGCGCGAGGTCGACCGCATTCTCCTCGACATGCCGGACCCTGCGCCGGTGATTCCGGCTGCCGTTCAGGCCTTGCGGCCAGGAGGAATGCTGGCCTGCTGGGTACCGACAACCCTGCAGCTCGACACGCTGGGCGCAGCCGTCCGCGCCGAACCACTGCTGGTCGAAGCCCGAACCTCGGAGATCTTGCAGCGCTATTGGCATGTCGCCTATAATTCCGTGCGGCCGGACCATCGGATGGTCGGCCACACAGGTTTCCTGATGACCGCCTGGCGTCTCGCCGAGATCGACGACCCGGAGGTTCGAGCGGATAGCTCGTCCGAGCCCCCCGGAGCAGAAGGCGAAACTCTGCCGACGGAAGGCAAGGATGAGCCCTCTTTGCCCGCAGCCTCGGATCATGACAACAACCCGGATAGAGAGTCGCCCTAAAAAAGGAGTGCGGTTGGATGTCTGATGAAAACGAGGAAGCAGGAATCGAGGATCTCGACGCCAACGCAAAGTTCTACGGCTTTGAGGAAGATACCGGCAACGTCGAAATACCCGATCATCTACCCGTGCTTGCCTTGCGGGGAGTCGTCATCTTCCCCAGTGCGATTGTCCCGCTTCCGATCTCCCGCAAGCCATCGCTGGAGTTAGTCGAAGAGGTCCTTGCAGGCGATCGGCTCCTGGCGCTTGTCGCGCAAAAGGATGCCGAGGAGGAAACTCCCTCTCGCCATTCCATCCATCGACGAGGCACCGTCGGTCGCCTGCTCAAGATGTTGAAATATCCGGACCAGAGCGTCCGGATATTGGTCCAGGGAATTCGTCGAGTGGATGTCGTCGACCTCGAGCAGGAGTCGCCATACTTCTCGGGGCGCATCCTTCCCGTCGAGGACGCCTATGGCCCCGAGGACGAGCTTGCCGCCAGACAAACCCACCTGGTCAACCAATTCGCAAAATTCGTCTCGCTCATCCCCTACCTCCCGGACGAACTGCAACTGGTAGTGATGAATATCAAGGATCCGGGCAAGGTCACGGATTTGATTTCCTCAAATTTGAATATCGGGCTCGAGGAAAAGCAGGAACTGCTCAACACCTCGGACATTCATTCCCGGATGGATCGCCTGATCAAGATCATTGGTCGAGAGATCGATATGCTCGAGCTTGGGTCCAAGATCCAGAGCCAGGTGCAGACGGAGCTCGCGCAAAACCAAAAGGAATTCTATCTCCGCCAACAGCTCCGCGCGATCCAGAAGGAGTTGGGCGAGTCCGATTCTCGGGGCGCAGACCTCGATGAACTGCGTCAGAAGCTCGACGAAGCAGACTTGCCTCCCGACGCGCGGAAGGCCGCGGATGCCGAGATGGATCGTTTGCGTCTGATTCCTCCCGAATCTGCCGAGCACTCCGTGGTCCGCACTTACCTTGAATGGCTTGCCAATCTACCGTGGAACCATACCTCCGAGGACAACCTCGACATCGCACATGCCCGCGAAGTCCTCGATGAGGACCACTTCGGACTGGATATGGTCAAGGACCGGATTCTTGAATACCTCGCCGTGCGAAAACTTCGGGAGGATCCGAAAAGTCCGATCCTCTGCTTTGCGGGCCCCCCGGGCGTCGGGAAGACGTCTCTTGGCCGATCGATCGCACGCGCCATGGGTCGGGAATTTGTCAGGATGTCTCTCGGTGGCGTTCGTGATGAAGCTGAAATTCGAGGGCACCGCCGCACCTACGTCGGATCGCTGCCCGGGCGAATCATTCAAAATATGCGCACCGCCGGCACCAGAAATCCGCTCTTCATTCTTGATGAAATCGACAAGATCGGGGCCGACTTTCGCGGGGACCCGGCAAGTGCTCTGCTCGAGGTTCTGGACCCCGAGCAAAACGATAAATTCTCGGATCATTATCTCGACGTCCCCTTCGACCTTTCGCAAGCAATTTTTCTCACGACCGCCAACCAGTTGGAACCAATTCCTCATGCCCTCCGTGACCGCATGGAGGTCATCGAAATCTCCGGATACACCGAGGAACAGAAGCTCGAGATCGCGGTCCGGCATCTCGTCCCGCGTCAGATAGAGGAAAACGGGCTGGCTTCTGTCGAGATAGCGTTCGAGACCGAAGCCCTGCAGTCAATTATCCGCAACTATACGCGAGAAGGCGGGTTGCGAAACCTGGAGCGAGAGATCGGACGCACCTGCCGAAAGATCGCCCGAGGCGTCACCGAAGGGGATACTGGTCCGTTCCGGATTGACGAAAAAATGGTCGCCGATCTTCTCGGTCCGGCGACCTTCTTCGCGGAGGTGGCCGACCGGAAGGCACAGATCGGAGTCGTGACGGGCCTGGCCTATACTGCCGCCGGTGGCGATATCCTTTTCGTCGAATCCACGCGGATGCCGGGTAAAAAAGGCCTTACGCTGACGGGCTCGCTTGGCGATGTGATGAAGGAATCAGCGCAAACTGCGCTGTCGCTGATTCGCTCCAGAGCCGAGTCGCTCGGAGTTCCGGCTGATTTCTATGAGGAAACCGACCTTCATATTCATGTTCCCGCCGGCGCCACACCGAAGGATGGCCCGTCCGCCGGAGTCACGATGGCGACGTCGTTGGCCTCGTTACTGACCGAACGACCCGTCCTCCCGTATGTGGCGATGACAGGCGAGCTGACGCTCCGAGGCGCCGTCTTGCCGATCGGCGGCGTCAAGGAAAAGGTGCTTGCTGCTGCGCGGGCGGGGATTACGCATATTGTTCTGCCCGAGAGGAACCGAAAGGACCTCCATGATGTGCCCGAGAAGATTCGTGATCAAATCGATTTCACTTTTGCGTCCGAAATAGGCGACGTGCTGGAAGTCGCGCTGGCGCCCAAGCCCAAAAGCTGAAGGATCTCCCCCGGAGACCCGAGAGATATCGAAGCCCCTGCTGCCCGGAGGGCTGCGGGGGAATTAAACCCCCACGAAACCGCGGCCGCCCGAGTTCCTGCCGAGATGGCGGTTGCGATATCCACGCCGGAGTCGCCCACCATCCAGGTATTTCGGGGGGCGATCGACGACTGGCCCAGCAGCCATCGCAAACCAGCGGGGTTCGGCTTCAGACCCCAACCTGAGTCGCCGCCCACGACACGCGAAAATGTATCGGCATGCCCGAGGCCTTCGAGGATTCTCCGGGTGAACACCTCTTTTTTGTTGGTCAGAACAGAGAGCTCATGACCCGCCTCGAGGAGCTTGTCCAGAACCTCCGCAATCCCCGGATAGAGCATCGTATTCTCCAGGCAATGGTCAAAATAGTAGGCCTCCAAAGCCTCGAGGGCCGGGACCTCGGCTGCCGCCGGGGCATGGGATTCGCGGACCGCTCGACGGACCAGAGCTGCCACGCCATCACCGACAAAGGAGAGGACCACGCTGGCTGGCAAGCCCGGACATGAGATCGTGCGTAGTGCCTCATTGACGGCCGCGACAAGGTCGGACCGCGAGTCCACCAGCGTTCCGTCGAGATCCCAGACGATATGATGGGCGGTATCTGCCAAGTCCACCTTTCTCGAAGTCCTTTGCCCTCACGGGTGCCCTGCATCTGTAGTTCAGGGAGTCCCCGGGCAACCAGACTGCGGACGTCCGAGTCCCAGCTCTATTCGTTCGGAGCGAAGGAGGTGCCGCAACCGCAGGTGCGCTCGGCGTTGGGGTTTGTGAAGCGAAAGCCGGCGCCATGCAGTCCGTCGGCGAAGTCGACAACCATGCCTTCGAGGTAGGGCAGGCTTTCGGGGTCGACGAAAATTTTCACAGCACCCATATCAAAAACATTATCCGCATCCGAGGGCTGATCATCGAGGCCAAGCGTGTAGCTCATGCCCGAGCAACCGCCGTTAACAACCCCAACGCGAAGACCGCCAGTCGCCGGCCGCTTCTCCTTGGCCAAAAGCTGCTGAACCCGCACGATCGCTGCCTCGGAGAGTCCGACACCGGTTCCCGTATCCACCTGGATTTCTTCCATGTTGAAAAATTACCTCCGCTAAACCGTCGGGTCAACTCGACAAAATTCGCCCGCCAGGCGGACGCCGCCTGAACCGGACAGACACGCCGGAGAGCTTTAGTCGTTTTCCCGGCCACCACCGGGAAAGCATGTGCTCTCGCAGGCGCGACCGGGCCAGCCAACAAGAAGGCCAGCGACCAAGAAGGCCAGCGACCAAGAAGGCCAGCGACCAAGAAGGCCGGCGAGTCATGCAGAGCAGCGATCAAGCAGCGCTTGCAGCCCGGACCTGTTGCTGGAACGAGGTGATGTCTTGCCGGCGGAACCGCCATTGCCTCCCGGCCTTGAAGGCTGGGAGGATTTCCTTGCGCGCATATTCATTCACCGCGTCGGGGCTCATGTCCAAAAGACGCGCCACGTCACGGCTATTCAAGAGGTTTTCGCTGTCGCTGAAAGACATCATAGTTCCTGATGCCTTGAGTATCACCGGCCCCATGGAGCGTCAAGGTTCCGATGGGAGCGAGAGGGCTTCAGGAAACCGCCTATGAAAATTTTTCCTCCGTGAAAACAAAGAGTTATGGATTCCGCAAAAGGGGCTGCTTTCACTGAGGATCCCTCAGGTCCGAGAGCAGACGCCCCTCCATTCGGAGGAATTTTCAGATGGAGATCGTCTTGAGATTGCGCTGTTCCAGCCGGAAATCGTAGTAAATCCGAGTGGCAAAGACCGCGGTGAACACCGTCGTGACGATCCCGACGCAAAGCGTCACAGCGAAGCCTTTGACCGGCCCGGAGCCAAATTGAAAAAGAATGATCCCGGACACAAAAGTTGTGATGTTCGAGTCCCGAATCGCAGCCCAAGCTCGCTCATAACCCGCTTCGAGCGCGGCCCGAGGGGTCTTCCCGAGGCGTAATTCCTCACGGACGCGCTCGTTGATCAACACATTTGCATCGACTGCCATGCCCATCGTCAACACGATCCCGGCGATTCCGGGCAGTGTCAGAGTCGCTCCGAAGCCGGCGAGCACGGCCATCAGGAAAGCCACATTCAACAGAAGCGCGGTGTCGGCGAGCACGCCGGCTCCGCGATAATAATAGGCCATGAAGAGCACCACCAGGATGCCGCCGACCAGCAGAGAGAGAACGCCCTGCTCGATCGAATCACGACCAAGCGAGGGGCCTACCGTCCGTTCCTCGATGATCCGGATAGGTGCAGGCAGCGCACCCGCACGGAGAACAATCGCGAGGTCCCGAGCCGTGGTGAGGTCGAAGTTACCGGAGATCACGGCACGACCGCCTCCGATCCGTTCGTTCAAAGAAGGCGCCATCACCACCTTGTCGTCGAGAATAATCGCCAAGCGGCGGCCGACGTTATCGCCGGAGGCGCTTTCGAGGTCGACCGCACCGGTGTCGGTCATCGTCAACTCGACTTGCGGACCCTCAAACTGAGCGGCGGGTCGCACACGAGCATCCGCAAGTTGGACCCCGCTGAGCAGAACCCGCTTCTCGACTTCCCATGTGGTCGGGCTGCCGGGTGAAGCCAGATTCGAGCTGCCCAGGGTCTCGACATCGGCACTCGTCCCATCGGCGATGAGTCGAAATTCAAGAACGGCCGTTTTCCCGATCAGGTCCTTCGCCCTCTGCGGATCCTGAACGCCGGGCAGCTGCACGACGATTTCCGTGCTGCCCTGCCTTTGGATTGTGGGTTCGGCGACGCCGAACTGGTCGATTCTATTACGGATGGTCTCCAGGGATTGGTCGATTGCGAGGCGCTTGATCTGCTCGATCTGGCGGCGACTCTGGGTGAGATTCAGAACACTGCCTGACCCGCCCGCGATCACGAGCCCCGGATACCGGTTTGTAATCAGGGTATCGACCGCCGATCGTTCGCCGGCATCCGCGAGCGTCAAAACGAGAGTATCGCCTTCACGCACAAAACTATCGACAGCAATATCGTCTTCTGCAGCGGCGCGTGCGACGTCCTGACGCGTCCGATCCAAGGTGGAGGAAACGGCCTCATCAACATCGACCGTGAACAGTAGATGCGTGCCGCCCCGCAAATCCAGACCGAGATGGATCGGATTTTCGACGGGGGCAAAGGGCAAGCGAACTCCCTCAGGCAGAAAGACCGGCGACAAATAGATGAAAGCGGCCAGAGTGACGGCGATCAGTCCGCCGAGTCGATAATTCACAGTTCCGGGATTCATGACTTTGTGCTTTCCGCGGCTTTACCGGCTTTTACGACCTGGCCGACCGATGAGCGCTCAAGCCGAATCTTTACGTTCGAGGCGATTTCCAGAGAAACTTCGTTTTCCTGAATCTTTACGATTTTTCCGAAGAGACCGCCGGTAGTGACCACATTATCGCCCGGCTTCAGGGCCTCGAGCATGGCCTCGGTTTCCTTTGCCTTCTGTTGCTGGGGGCGAATCAGAAGGAAATAGAAAACGACCAGAATCAATGCGAAGGGCAATAATTGCAAAAGTGCGCTGTCTGCTGGGGTTCCACTCATTTACTGCCTCTTTTCCTCGTCTTCGATCTGATCCAAATCGACGCCCATCGACGCCGCCTCGGCACGAAACGTACCATTTTCAATCGCAGACCGCAGGCGTTTCATCGAGTTAACATAAAAATAAAGGTTGTGATTTGTCAGGAGCCGCGCCGATAGCATCTCACCGTTCAGGAACAGGTGCCGCAAGTAGGCCCGCGAAAAATTTGCGCAGGTCGTGCATCCGCACATCGGGTCGAGTGGCACGAGCGAATCGCGGTGGATTGCATTTTTGATCACCACCCGGCCCTCCGAGGTAAAGGCCATCCCATTTCGAGCGTTGCGGCTGGGCATCACGCAATCGAACATATCAAAACCGGCGGCCACGAAACGCACCAACTCTTCCGGAGTCCCGACCCCCATCAAGTAGCGCGGTTTCTCCTCCGGCAGAAGGTTTACCGTATACGAACCGACTGCGAGGGTCTCGGCACGCCCTTCCCCTACCGAAAGTCCGCCAACCGCGTAGCCGTCAAATCCGATCCCCTGCAACTCGTCCGCACTTTGCGCTCTCATTGCCGGGTCGAGTCCACCTTGCACGATCCCGAATTGCATCTGGTCCGCGCGGCTATGCGCCTCGCGAGAACGTCTGGCCCAGTCAGTCGTGCGGCGTAAGGCCCTCGCGACATCTTCGGGAGGCGCACCGGCAGGAGGACATTCATCGAGAATCATCGCGATATCGACGCCAAGCTTCTCTTGATTGCTGACCACGTCTTCCGGGCTGAAAAACCGGCGGCTTCCGTCAATATGGCTTTGGAAAAGAACTCCTTCATCGGTCACTTTTCGCATTCCCTTCAGGCTGAAAACCTGAAATCCGCCGGAGTCGGTGAGGATCGCCCCCTTCCATCCCATAAATTGATGCAAGCCACCCATGGCTCCAATGGCATCGGCGCCCGGCCGCATCGCGAGATGGTAGGCATTCGAGAGGATCAATTCTGCGCCGAGGTCACGAAGCTCCCAAGGGGCCACGCCTTTGACCGCACCGTAGGTCCCGACCGGCATGAATGCCGGCGTCTGAACCGGGCCATGAGCGGTCATCAGAGTTCCCCGACGCGCCCTGGAATGAGGATCTCTCGCCCTGAGCTGGAAGGAGGGAGAGTGGCTCCCCTCCCCTGCGGTCGCGATGGTTTCGTTCATCGCACGGCCTTCTAGCAAAAGAGGCCGCTCCCGTCAGATAATCAGCATCGCATCGCCGTAGCTATAAAAGCGATATTTCTCGGCGACCGCGATCCGGTAGGCCTCGCGAATCGGCTCCGTGCCACCGAACCCGGCCACCAGTGCCAGCAGCGACGAACCCGGCAAATGGAAATTGGTGAGCATCCCTTGCACGACATGGAAAGGATCCCCCGGTTGGAGCACCAGCCCCGTCGACGTCGGCCGGGACGGCCATCCCTGCCGCGCGGCCGACTCGAGTGCCCTTGTTGTCGTGGTTCCGACCGCGACCACCCGCCCCTTGCAATTCTCGATGCTTCGGCGGGTTTCCTCCGGAACAAAATATGTTTCGGGTTCAACGGTCCCCGACCCCCGACCGGGCTGACCCGAGAGGAAAGTTGCCGCACCGACGTGCAGCACGACCTCCGCCACACCGACGTCCTTAAGCGCGAGCGATTCAAAGATCGCTTCCGTCAGATGAAGACCTGCCGTGGGTGCCGCCACCGACCCTGTGTCGCTGGCGTAGATGGTCTGGTAGCGCGCGCGATCCTCTGGTGTCGGCCCCTCGGGGCGCTCGATATAGGGAGGCAAAGGAATTTCCCCGAGCCGCTCGGCGCAGGCCAGAACCTCGGTCCCGGGCGCGAAATCAAGCCATAAATATCCGTTCCGGATCGCGCGCACACGAGCCTCGATCGTTCCGCCGTCAGAGCCGCCCCCGGAAAAGCTCAACTTCTGCTCGGGTCGCAGCCGCTTCAGGGGTTTGGCCAGCGCCTGCCAACAGTCAGGCCCTTGATCGGGGGAGGCTTGGAGCAAGAGCACCTCCACTGCTCCACCCCCCGGTAGTCTTTGTCCACGCAGCCGCGCCGGAAAAACACGCGTGCGATTGCGCACCAGCAGGTCTCCTTGCTCCAGATAGTCCGCCAGAGAACGAACCAGCGATGCTTCCGGGCGAACGGCTCGCTCCCGATGGACACGCATCATTCTCGATCCGTCTCGCTTGGCCGCCGGCGACTGAGCGATCAGGTCCTGCGGGAGTTCATAATTGAAGTCCGAGCTGGCCGGGCCGTCTTCCGTCGGATCAGGTTTTTTTTGCATCCGAGCTGATCTGCGCATCGAGAAAGGGTCGCAGCATATCGATCGGCAACGGAAACACCGTGGTCGAATTATTGGGACCCGCAATCTCGGTCAAAGACTGGAGGTAGCGCAGGGTCAAAGCCGCAGGGTGTGTCGCCAAAGTCGCTGCCGCTTCGGCCAGTTTTGCGGAGGCCTGAAATTCGCCTTCTGCCGCGATTACCTTGGCGCGTCGTTCACGCTCGGCTTCAGCCTGGCGGGCCAGGGCTCGCTGCATATCCTGCGGGAGATCAATATCCTTGATCTCGACACTTGAAACTTTGACGCCCCAAGGCTCTGTCTGCTGGTCCACAATGGCCTGAATCTGATCGTTGACTTTTTCGCGCTCTGCCAGCAATTCATCAAGCTCGACCTGTCCACAAACGCTGCGCAGCGTGGTTTGAGCAATCATGTTTGAGCCGTATATATAGTTCTCGATCGCAATGATGGCAGGCATCGGATCGACAACCCGAAAGTACAGGACAGCACTGACTTTGACCGATACGTTATCTCGCGTGATGACTTCCTGCGCCGGGATATCCATGGTGATCGTACGGAGATCCACACGCCGAGCCTTTTCGATAAAGGGAATGATCAGGACAAGACCGGGACCACGGACGCCCACGGCACGACCGAGACGAAAAATCACCGCACGCTCGTACTCCTGCGTGATCTTGATTGAGCTACCGAGAATGACCAAAAGCACAAAAATCAGAACTGCTGCGAAACTCATCCCCGCTCCTTTTCAAGATCGGCACGGCTCACCGTCACCGACAACCCTTCAACTTTCGTGACCTCCACGAGATCACCGACTTCCATAACACCTGACCAGTTGGCCGCCCAGATCTCGCCATTCAGCATGACGTGGCCTGAGGACTCCCCGCCGTCCCGGACCGCGCACGTCCTTCCGATCAGGCTCGAAGCCCCGGTCACCGGCTTTTTGCCGAAGGTTCCCACAACCAGAGTGGCCATCACCAGCATCACCGTGGCAACCGCAACGGCCGCGCCGGCGATCACCCCGCGATCCACGACCAAACCCCCGCCGGGGGCCTCGAACAGGTACAAGGATCCGAGCACGAAGGACACAAAGCCTCCCAAGCCGAGAATCCCGAAGCTCGGCACAAAGAGTTCCGCTACCAGGAGGCCTATCCCGAGAACCATCAGAGCGAGGCCGCTCATGTTCAGGGGCAGAATCTGGAAGGAAGCCGCCGCGACAAACAGGAAAATTGCACCAATCACTCCGGGCACCATCCCGCCCGGATTGCTCAGCTCCAGATAGAGACCGAGAATTCCGGCCAGGAGGAGAAAGTAGGCGATGGTCGGGTCGGCCAGAAAGCCTACCACCTGCTGGCGGAAGGTGGGCTCGATCTGAACCATTGTCGCCGACCGCAGGTTCAGGATTTGCTCCTGCCCGTCGACCTCGACGATTCGCCCGTCCAACTGGGCCAGCAGGTCCTGCGTGTCGCTGGCGATGAGATCAATGACGCCGAGTTCAAGGGCTTCCGTATCCGTCGCGGACACGGCTTCGCGGACAGCCTGCTCGGCCCATTCGATATTGCGACCCCGTTGCTCGGCGATCGATTTCGCAAAAGCCGCTGTCGAGTTGAGAATCTTGGCGCCCATGGCCCCCTCGATCTCCTCGCCCCCGGCCGCGCTCACAGGGGTACTCGCCCCAATACTGGTCCCCGGCGCCATCGCGGCCACGTTCGCAGCCATCACCAGAAATACACCGGCCGAGGCGGCCCCAGCACCACCGGGGGCCACGTAAAAAATCACAGGCAGCGGGGCTGCCAGAAGCGTCTTGACCATTTCTCGTGTCGACTGGAGGAGTCCTCCCGGCGTGTCGAGAATCACCAGAACCGCGACCGAATCGGCCTCTGCCGCGTCGTTGATCCCCGTGCGCAAATACTCTTCGCTCGCGGGCTGAATGGGCCCGTCGATCGTGAGCACGCGCACCTCACCGGCCCACGACCAGGAGGCGCCAATCTCCGGGCCGAACAGGACCAGGGCGCAAAGGGCCGTCAGCACGAAATGCCATTTGATACCTCGACGTTCCATCAAACCCCCGGCATCCCCAGGTGACGCATCACCTGCTGAATATCCGTCCACACATCTCGCTTGAGGGCGGGATTACGGAGAAGGTGGGCGGGATGAAAGGTGGGCATCACGGGAATCCCATCATAATCCTGCCAGTTCCCTCGAAGTCTGGTGATCGGCACGGTCGTCCCCAGAATTGTCTGCGCCGCGAACTTGCCGAGTGCGATGACCACCTCGGGGGCAACCGCCTGCATCTGTTGCTGGAGGAAAGGACGGCAACTCGCGACTTCGTCCTCCTCCGGGTTGCGGTTGCCGGGCGGTCGGCATTTCACCACGTTGCAGATATAGACCTCGTCCCGCGGGATCTTCATTCCTTTTTCGATGATATCCGTCAGCAATTGACCCGCCGGGCCGACAAAGGGTTTGCCGGACTCGTCTTCGTCCTTGCCGGGTCCCTCGCCTACGAAAAGAATCCGAGCGTCCGGATTTCCCGTCCCGAAGACGATTTGTTGGCGACCGCGGGAAAGCCGGCAGAGCTCGCACCCGACGAGCTCACGCTCGATCGCCGAAAGTTGCGCTGCAGAATCCTCCCGAGTTCGCGCAGAGGCAGATATGCGAGCCGGCGCTGTTACGGCCCCGTCCGCATTGCCGTCCCCCCGAGACGGATCGGAGAAATCACCATCGAAACTCGATTTGCTCCGTGCCACGGATAGAATTCCGGCGTCACGCAAGCTGCGAACATGCGTCAAAAGGTCTCTGGCCAGCTCGTTGACGTTGTCCTGCATCACCTACGACATTATGCCTTGTGCGGGAGAAGTCGAGCCCAATCGTCAATCTCGGGAAGATTGGTTTTCGCGGATTCGGTTCAGGATTCGATCCGCGACCTCATCTTTCGAAAGCATCGGCAGTTCGAGGGAACCCGCCCGATCCAGAATTGTGACAATATTTGTGTCCACGTCGAAACCAGCGCCAGCTCGGGCCACGTCATTCGCAACGATCATATCGAGCTTCTTGCGCTCTCGTTTCTTCGCGGCTCGAGCCAGAACGTCCTGTGTCTCCGCGGCGAAACCGACCACATATAAACTCGCGCGTCGGGGAACCACGTCGGCGACGATATCTTGCGTCCCCACAAGCTCGAGGGATAGCCCCCCGGCCGCCTTCGCTGCTTTCTGAGCTGCTATATCGGAGGGCGCGTAGTCGGCGACAGCCGCAGCTGCGATGACGATCGTTGCCGTCTCGCACAACGCCTCCACCCGAGCGGCCATTTCGGCGGCGGTCTCGACTCGATGAAACTCCACTCCCGCGGGCGTTTCGAGCCCGGTCGGGCCTGCGACGAGCGAAACGTGAGCGCCGCGACGAAGCGCCGCCCGTGCCAGCGCGTAGCCCATTTTACCCGAGGAACGATTGGACAGGTAGCGAACGGGATCCAGAGGCTCTCGAGTCGGGCCTGCCGTGATCAAGACGGATTCCGCCTCCAGATCCCTGCGGCCAAGAGCACCCGCCAATGCTTCGAGCAGCACGGGTGGATCCGGTTGCCGTCCCGGCCCTTCGTATCCACAGGCGAGTGCACCATTATCCGGGGGGATTACCTTACAATTTCGACGTCGAAGGTTTTCAAGGTTGGCCTGCACAACCTCGTTTTCGTACATATGAACATTCATGGCCGGCGCCAGTACAACTGGTGCTCGGGTGGCCAGAAGGACCGTTGTCAGCAAATCGTCAGCAATCCCGTTGGCGAGTTTACCGATCACGTTTGCGGTGGCGGGAGCCACCAGAATCGCATCCGCGGAATCCGCCAGATCGATATGTCCGATTTCGGACTCCTGCGTCAGGTCGAAAAGGTCCGTGGCAACCGGTTCCCCCGAAAGGGTTTGCAAGGTCAGGCGGCTCACGAATTGCTGTGCATTCCGGGTCAGAAGAACTCGAACCCGAGCACCCTCGTCACGCAGGCGACGAACCAATTCGGGGGCTTTGTAGGCGGCAATTCCGCCGCCAACTGCCAGTATGACCGTACTCCCGTTCAGCATGACCACATCCCTCGCTCAGTTGAGCTTCCCTGCGGCTGAATCCGAGTCCTTACCACGTAAATCCTTCAGCGATATTTGCAGGACCCCGAGCGACCAGGCGCCCATCGAGCAAATCACAACCATTTGCACCAACCAATTGAGAACGCCGAAGCTGAAGGCCAGAGAGCGATCCACCCCGAAGAGACCAAGCGCAATCTCCGAACCAGCCCAGAACACACCGATGAAGCCAGGCGCTGAAGGAACGGAAACAGCAACCGCGACGATTACGGATGTGGCAATCCCCAGCGCGAAATACGGTGCCTCAATATCCAAAGCAAGAGCGCCGAAAACGAAACCACCTGCTGCCGCAAGCCAAACCCCGGTGCTGATGGCCATGACCGCAAGAAACGAGGCTGGCTGAGTCAGCCCCGACAGAACCCGCAGACCGCCGCGACTTGCATCCCGCAAGGCTTCACCGAGGAACTTCGGCAAATATTCGCTGATCCAATCTACCAACTTCTGGACGGGTTCGCGGTAGACAACCACAAAGGCCAGGATCACGATCATGCCGGCAACTGCCCCCGAGAGTGCGGGCAGCTGGGAACGCAAGAAGTTGTCGCCTGGCACCAAGCCGACCGTCACGACGGCCAACACCGCCAGCATCAGCAGGTCGCAGATGCGCTCCACAGCGACGGACGCCAGAGCCGCCGGAGCCCCGACCTCGCCGGCGCGTGCCACGACCAGAGGTTTCAGGACCTCGCCGGCCCGAAGGGGAAGCACCATATTCCCCATAAAACCGATATTTGTCGCGTGCAGAACCGGAGTCTTCTCAAGCGGGGCGAGCGTCTCGAGGATCACCCGCCAACGCCACGCCCTCAGAATCATGGCCAGCACCGCCGCAGCGACCATCGGCGCCAGCCAAGCGACCTTTGCTGCACCGAAATCCGAGACAAATTGATCGAAGTTTACACCCTGCACGCTGTACCAAACCGCCGCGGCCGACACGGCAACCGAGAAAGCAAATTGCAGGGATGCCTTCACGGGGCCCCGGGCGCGTCGGTCAAGGACAGGCCGGTTCGGAGACGATTCGCCGCGCTCAGAAGCTCTCGTGCGGCGATGGAATCGGGCTGCCCGAGAACCACGGGCTTGCCCGCGTCGCCTTGAGCACGCACGCTCTCCTCCAGAGGTATTTGCGCCAGAAGCTGCGTTCCCGCGGCCTCCGCGACAGAGGCCCCACCACCGGTACCAAAGATCGGATCGTCATGGCCGCAACTTTCGCAATGAAAGTGACTCATGTTTTCAAGAACACCAAGCATCGGCACTTGCACCTGGCGGAACATGGCAACGCCTCGAACCACATCGCGAATCGCGACATCCTGCGGGGTCGTGACAATAACCGCCCCGTCCAGGCGAACCTGCTGCGCCAGCGTCAGTTGTGCATCTCCGGTGCCCGGCGGTAGATCGATGACCAGAATATCGAGCTCTCCCCAAACGCAGTCGCCCAGGAATTGCTGCACAAGCCCCGAAACCATGGGACCACGCCAGATCACGGGCGAATCGTCGTCGAGAAAGAAACCCATCGAAATGCATCGGACGCCGAACTTTTCGACGGGATGGAAATTTTTTCCACCTGCCGCGCGCGGCCGCTCATCCAGACCCATCATGATCGGCAAGCTGGGTCCATAGACGTCGGCATCCAGCAGGCCCACACGAAGCCCGTCGGCAGCGAAAGCGCAGGCCAGATTCGTCGCGATCGTGGACTTTCCCACTCCGCCCTTCGCCGAGCTCACGGCGATAATCTTGCGCACACCGTCCAGACCGGCCCCGTTCGTATCGCCGGCGGCATCCGCGGCGGCCTCTGCCACCGCAAGCTCCAGAGGCGCCTCGATCGACGACAAAGCCGAACCGATTGCCTTTTCGAGTTCGGGCGGGACTTCCTTTCGGCCACCGGGCAGGCGCAGCACGATAGAGACCCGCCCCCCGTCTGTGCGGATGGATTCCACCATTCCCAACGAGAGAATGTCCCGTGGCGCGCCGCGAGGCTTGACTCCTGCGAGCAATGCTCGCACTTCTGCTTCATCGATCTTGTGGTCGCTCATACCCTGCGGTACCTTTTAAACATATAGCATCCTGTTTTGGGTTCTCCTACCCGAATCGGGAACAGAGCATCGCATATGATACCTGCTTCCACGACATCCGTAGCCCGGCTCGATCCCGGGGGACCCAGTTCACCTGTAGAGCTGGTTGCCGACGAACTTCAAGTGGTCGAGGACCGAATTCTGGATCTTCTCGATTCCAAGGAAGTCTTGCTCACTCGAGTCGGGCATTCGCTGATTGCCTCCGGGGGGAAGCGGATTCGCCCGGCGCTGGCTCTGTTGGTGTTTCGTGCCGCTGGCGGCACGGAACCCGCTGATACCATCGACGTGGGCGCAGCGATCGAGCTGATTCACTCGGCGACCCTGCTGCACGACGATATCCTTGATTCTGGCACTGTCAGACGTGGGCAGCCCTCTCCCTATGCCCAGTTCGGCCTCACGCCGACCCTCGTTGGCGGAGATTTCCTTTTTGCCAAGGCATTCAGTGTCGCTGGCCGCTTCGACGCGAAAGTCGTGGGCTGGGCTGCCGAAGCCTGTGTCCAGCTCTGCGAAGGCGAGATGCTCCAGAACCGCTACCGCCGCAACCCGGAAGTCGTGCTGGAAAACTACCTGACCATTGCGCACTGCAAGACAGCCTCCCTTTTTCGTCAATCGGCCCGGATCGGAGCCCATTTTGCAAAAATGGACCCTGCAGCTGTGGACACTCTGGCAAGATTCGGAGACGAAATCGGCGTCGGCTTTCAAATGGTCGATGATCTCCTCGACGTCGTCGGTCCGGAAGAAATTATCGGGAAACCTGTCGGTTCAGACCTGCGGGAAGGCGCCCCGGCGCTGCCCACCGTGCTCGCACTGGCCTCGCACGCCGAGGTCGCCGAGGTCTTCACCAAGGACAACCCGAGCAAAACTGATGTAGAGAATGCGCTTTCCGCACTGCGTCAATCCGATATCCTCGATCAGGTTCGGGAGATGGCCCGGTCGCGGATCCGTTCGGCTCTGGCCTGCCTCGATACTTTGCCGGACTCGATCTATCGCGGCGCCCTCGAGCAAGTGACCCGCGACCTCCTCGACCGTACCTCCTGACGCGGTTGGGATTTGGCTCTGATTTCCGCGAGATCCGCTGGAAACCTGCCGCAAGCATCAGTAGCGTTAAGTGAGTCATGCCCCTCGATCGCTTTCATCGCGAGATCGATTACCTTCGAATCTCCCTCACGGACCACTGCAACCTCCGATGCGTCTACTGCATGCCCCTCGGGGAGGTACCCTATGCGGACCGTGAGGAAATTCTGACGGCGGACGAGATCGAGTCGGTAGTGACCGCTGCGGCCGGCGTCGGTTTTCGGCGCATACGTTTCACCGGCGGGGAACCCACACTACGCCCGGATCTCGTCGAAATTGTGTCGCGCTGCAGCTCCGTCGACGGAATTAACGATGTCGCCATGACGACCAATGGAATCCTGCTCCCACCATTGGCAGAAGCCCTTCGTGAAGCGGGGTTGGATCGAGTGAATATTCACGTGGACAGCTTGCGCGAAGATTCGCTGCCCAAGCTGATGCGGCGCGGCACGGCAGCGGCCATTCGTGCCGGCATCGAAGCCGCGGTCGAGGCCGGATTCTCGCCGCTCAAACTCAATTGTGTGGTGACAGGTGGGCTCAATGATACCGAGGTCGTGGATCTGGCTTTGCTCACCCGCGATAACGATTGGCACGTGCGCTTCATCGAGCTGATGCCGCTGGGCGGCGGGGAGTGTGCCGAAGTTTCCCGCAGCAGATTTGTCTCGAACGTCGATACGCAAGCCCGGATCGAGACGGCTCTCGGCCGCCTGGAAGCCCTCCCCCGCGTGAATCCGGCAGACGAATCCGCGAACTATCAGGCATCAGGATTTCGTGGCGTTATCGGCTTTATCAGTCCGGTTTCGGCTCCCTATTGTGGAACTTGCAATCGAATGAGGCTTACCTCTGACGGGCGTTTTCATCTTTGTTTGCTTCACGATGACGAGCTCGATGTGCGACGAGCCCTGCGAGCCGGAGCCAATACGGAAAAGATTGGCGAAATTCTCCTGCATGCCGTCGGGGCAAAGCCGACCGGACACGCTCTGGAACGCGGCGTGGAGCCGCTCCAGCGCGCCATGCATCACCTCGGCGGTTGACCTGCGGAGCGATGCTTCTCGTGCTAGAATAGAGAACCATGAGTCCCCTAGAAATACAGGAACGGATCGAAGCCTCCATCGTGGGCGCGCAAGCGCAGGTGCGAGATTACACCGGTACAGGGGACCATTTCGAGGTCAGCGTCGTCGCGACGGCGTTTGAGGGCAAAACCCCTGTCGAACGTCACCAGATGGTCTACGAGGCTCTGGGTGCCGACGTGGATGGGCGAACGATCCACGCCCTTTCTCTCTCAACCAAAACTCCAGAGCAAGCGGGCCAGTCGCACTGAAGCGACGGAAGGAAGCACGATCATGTCAGCAGTCGACACCAGGATTCAGGAAACCATTGATGCCAACAAGATTGTCATCTTCATGAAGGGTTCGCCCTCCTTTCCCATGTGCGGTTTCTCCGCCGCCACGATCGAGGTGTTCAATGCCCTCGATGTGCCCTACGAGACGGTAGACGTCTTGCAGGATCCTGAGATCCGGGAAGGAATCAAACTCTTCTCACGCTGGCCGACGATTCCTCAGGTCTATGTCTCGGGTAAATTCCTCGGCGGCTGCGATATCGTTCGCGAAATGCACGCCGGCGGCGAGCTCGCCCCGGTGATCACCAAGGCCCTCGCCTGAGCGCTGTCCGGCCGGCGCAGTAAACATCCAGCACCGAGTGTCGTCCGGCGAAGGTCGACGGAAAAGCAGCTGACGAACCGTTAGGGGAGAAGCTCGCTCAGGTCACCCTGTACGTCATCGTCAACGGGAAAGCTGGTCAGCCGACCTTCATTGAAGGAAGCTGATTGGTCGGCGAAATGAACAGAGCTCGAGACCCCGGAGACACCTCCGGCCAGAACCATCGCGGCGTGACTGGTCCCCAAATCGCAGATGAGACGGGCGCAGGGCTCTGTGATCACCCGGACTCCATCCGGGTCGTCGGCCAGTCCCACCTGGAAGATCGATCCCGGGGACCCCATCTGGGTGCGAGCTGGAAGGCCCGCTGACGAGAAGAGCTCCATCGATCCGAGGATGTGCTCCCGATCGACCTGACAGACCCTTTCCCAACGCCATTCCGACCCGCAAGAAGCCAGCAGAAACTCTTCGGTCCGCGCCGCCGCGTCGCGCACAAGGGCCGGCTCGGCATTCTCGACCCGGCCCTCGGCCACAAGGATGGCCATCAGTTCGGTCGGTGCTCGGCCAAGCTTCTGCAATTCCCTCTCGCTGCATAATGCTTTCGCCAGGTATTTGAGTACCAATACCCAAAAAAAGGCCGCACCTGCACTGTCGGGCACCGCCGCTCCGTTCCATGCAGACAGGGATTGGGCCCCAAGCGACGCCGGGTCGAGATGACGATTCAGCATTGCCGCAACTGTCTCGGCCTGATCGTCAGCAACATCGCTGAGAACCAGCGCGGCGCCTGGGCCATCGAGTTCTTCCCCAGCCAGAATCCGGCGCAACCGGTGGTTGGCCGGGGCCTCGGACTCCCGAAGCCGTGACAACTTTCCTTCCTTGCCCGCAGCCGCCCCAACCTCGTAGCTCAGGAAAACGGCGCCACTCCAACGGCTCTCTCCGTGCCATCCACGCACCGGCAAATCATTCGCTGCGGAACGAATCGGCACGCGACCAGCCCGGTAGCGTGCTTCCTGACCCTCGTGATCCGCCACGAGCAACTCGAACGCCAGCGGTCCCGACCCCAGAAGCCGTGAGGCCTCCTTCGCTTGTGCAACGTTCGCCGCCCGGGCCAGTGCCAACCAACCGGATTGGGAGGTACCCAGAGAGTTCAGTCCCCAACGCACGGCAATCGAGATTCGCGTATCTTCCGGCGCGCCGTGAAATTGCGAGGCGAGCCCTGACAATAGAGGCCCATGTCGGGTTTCCACGACCTCGATGCGGCGATCGTCCCCGCCGCGCACGCGGACCAGTTCCTGTCGACGGGCGGCCTTCTCGCGCCCGCCTGCCGCGCGGAAATTCCCGATGCCATCGAGCTCCTCCATGACCAGGTCCACATCATCAGTGACAACAGCCGAGGCGCTCCATGCGATCGTCTTGTTGCGGCCCGCAATGAAAATCGGCGTCCCCGGAATTACCAATCCGGTGATGTCGATCTCCGGACTCCTCAGATGCGCCGCGTAGGGGAGCCCAAGAGCTCCGGGTGGACCATTAAATTGTGTAGCGAGCTGAGCGGCTTTTCCCGCGGGAGTCACGAAGCCCAAACTTCCCGGCAACTCCGCAACGCGGAGCTCGGCGGCCAAGGATGCAACACGGGGGTCAAGACGTGCCCAGAGAGCCTCGCGAGGGTCCGGCTGAGCTCCAGCGGTTTCGTCCCCTTGCCCTAAGGCGGCCCGAAGCTTTTCTGGCCAGACCCGACAACTTGAGGACCACGCCCAGTAGAGCTCCAAAGCGAGACTGTCGGCCACCGTCCACGGCGCCACTTCATACTCGAGGGCCGTCGCTTCCGGCGGTTGACCGGTTGCCCGGGCCGCATTTACTCCGCCTGCGTAGGCAGCCAACATCTCATGCGCCAGTCCCTGAATGCGTTGGGCGGCCGCGGTCGCCCGCCGCCCCACACCCGCTGTCCGCACCAGGCTGTCGTGCAGCAGCCAATCCTGGCCGAATACCTCGGACGCTCGCCCCCACGCGATACGCCGCAGCACATCCATCTGCCATAGGCGGTCCTCGCCACAACAGAACCCCAGAGCCGCCCAGGCATCGTGCTCCTGCTTGGCGCGAATATGGGCTGTTCCCTGTTTGTCGCGATGAATCGTGACCTTGGCGGAAATTACCGGGACCGTGTGCCGCGGGTGCTTTGGCTCGGCTTTTTTTCGACGCCGTTTCGGCTGCGGGCTCTCGACAGGCAGAGTCTTTTCGGGCGGCAGGGCTGGATCGGGTTGCGGTGAAGCGCCAAAGCGGCTGCCCTGCCCCCAACCCGGACCGCGCGGGGGTGCCTTTCCCGCACCGCCATCTGCTGGACGATCCGGGCCCAATCGCTTGGGCCAGTTCCCGAATCGACCTCCCGATCCGCCGCTTTCATGCTCACTCATAAGACACGCGGGACATAGCCCACAAGTTTCCCTACCAGAAAGCCTGATCCGTACAATCAGGCCCCCGAGACGGACACCGCGATTCCGGCAGCATCGCGAGCCCTCCGGCGCCCGACCACTGGATCAAATCTTCTTCCTGCGATACCAAGATGCTGTGGGTTTAACTCCCTCCAAACAGGAGCGACCGTCTTTCCGAAGGCCGTGGTCATTGGTGGACCCTTTCCTTCTGGTATCCAATCAGATCATCTTCGTCGCCGAGACCCTGACATCGATCGCCCTCGCCGTGTTGCCTCGGAACTCCGGAGCTTCTCATCCGACCGCTCGGGAGGCGAACCTCTCGAGCACCGATCCGGTTGAGCAAGGCGCCCGCTCGACCTCCACGGCGCTACCCCAGCTCCCGGTCACACCTGAATTGCATATACTTCCGTGCGGCCCCACCGAGGTCTTTCTCTGGTTTCGCCTCCCGCCGATTCCTGCGGGGAAAACTTTCGCGTTGCGAGAGATCGACGCCGCGTCCAGCGAGGTCACTCGTTTCGTGGCCATTGGCGCGGGACAGGAGTCCACCTATCTCGACAGACCGGAGGCTCCCGGACTCCATTGTCTGGAGATTGGTTACACTACAAACGGCTCCTGGACCCGGTGCTCCTCCATCGCCACAATCCGTGGCCGGGCACCAACCAAGCCGTCGGCAGCGCGGGAGCAAATCGATCCACTGCGAGGTTCCCTCGGATGAAATTCGATACTGGACGAGTCGCGCTGGTCCTCGACGCCCATGCTCCTTTTATCGAGACGCGGCCCGGAGCCTCCCATAGCGAACTCGACGGCTTCTTCGAGGAGGTCACGCTGACCTATTTGCCTCTCCTCGAGAGACTCCAATCGATGGCCTCACTGGAAATTCCCTACCGGCTGACAATGGCGCTTTCGCCAACGCTTCTCTTGATGCTCAGCGACTCCGCGTTTCAGATCGCTTTCGGTCATTATCTGGAGTCCCGACTCCGAGCGGACCTTCCACAGCCACTTCGCGATCGCACGCAGAAATCGGCAGACCTCTGGTCACAAAGATATCAGGGGCGAATTGCTGGCGGCTTCGCGGCCCTCGAGGCTGCCGGGCGACTGGAACTTTTGGCCTCCACCGCAACACGGGCCTGCCTGCCTCTGCTGGCACCGACCCCCGGAGCCGTTCGCGGCCAGATCGTCAACGGAGTCCGAGAGCATCGACGAATCCTGGGCCGCGCGCCACGTGGGTTCTGGCTTCCCGGCGCCGCCTACGTTCCGGGGCTCGAAGACAATCTCGTCGGTGCCGGTCTGGCGCATACCTTCGTCGAGCAGGGAACGCTCGCAGCAGAAGGTCACCCGCCCGCACTCAGCCTGATCGGGCCCTCCGGCCTTCGACTCCAGGGACTGGATCTCGCCCTCTCCGCAGAGATCTCGTCCCCCGAAAAAGGATATCCTTCCGTTCCTGTTTTCTTTCACGCCAAGGGTCGCACCATGCCCTATGACGCGCACCGTGCGCGCTGGATCGCGGCCGAGCAAGGCCGCCAGTTTGTCGAATCCGCGCAGGCTGCGATTATACGATTCGGTCATTTATCGCGGGAGCCTGTGGTCGCCTGCGCGCTGCCCGCGCGACTCCTTGGCACCACCTGGCTCGAAGGGATCGATTGGTTGGAGTCGTTTCTGCGGGCCACCGCGGCGCCCACCGCAATCGTCCGTTGCGCCACCCTATCGGAGCCCCTCCGGGCGATCGCGGAACCGACAAATGCCCATGCGGCTATCGGCTCGCATCAAGCATGCGGCTCCTTTCGAGCGTGGATTCAGCCCGGAAATGACTGGATCTACCCTCATTTGCATTACGCTGCCGAGTGCTTTCATGACGTCGCCAGCGCCGGGCTGGCGCGCGACAGCACGGCTCGTCGCGCACTGATGCAGGCGGGCCGCGAGCTTCTACTTGCCCAATCCGCAGATCTCGCCGAGGCGATCCTCAAGCAGGCGCCCTCTGCCACAGAGAGATTCCGCAGTCATTTGACCCACTGCCATGAATTGCTCCGACAGGTCGCTGCGGGAGACGTGTCAGGAGAGAATCTCCTTGCGCTCGAAGCCCGACACCGGATCGTTCCTGCGCTCGACCCGCAAACCTTTCTGGGCGATTCAGAGCAGCCAAGGCTCGGATTTTCCGGAACATCTCTCTCGCAATAAAAAAAGGGGTGCTCTTTCGAGCACCCCTTTTCCATCGTCAAAACAACCTGGAATCAAACGTCCAAAAAGGATTCCAGACCCGCGGTGCCGCAGAGGTCGCGCAACCGCGTCAGAGCTTTTGCCTCCAACTGTCGGATGCGCTCTCGGCTCACGCCATACCGCACGCCGATCTCTTCAAGCGTCTCAACCTGATCGTCGTCGAGGCCGAAGCGCAAGCGAATGATCGCCTGTTCCCGATCCGGCAGTTCCGTCAACACGGTTTCCAGATGTCGCGAAAGGTCACCGTCGACGCTCCGCTGCTCCGGACGCTCGCCGCCGTCATCGGGGATCACCTCGGACAGGGTCCGATCATCATCGTGGCCCAGTTCCATATCCAACGAGAGCACGTGAGCCGGCTCAGCCATCATCTCGAGCTGGTTCTCGTCGAGTCCACCGGCTTCGATGATCTCGTCCTTGGTCGGGGCGCGGTGGAGTTTGCTCTCCAATGCCTGCGACAGACGACCCACTTTCCGGCGAAGCTCGTGCCAGTGAACCGGCGTCCTGACCACCGAACGATCATTATCGATCGAGCGGGCGATATACTGCCAAATCCACCAGACCGCATAGGTCGAGAATTTGATATCCTTTGCTGGGTCGAACTTTTCGACGGCGCGCAGAAGGCCGAGCGTCCCTTCCTGGATCAAATCCGGCAAAGGCAACCCGCGGCGCGCGTGCTTACGTGCAATCGCTGCCACCAAACGGAGGTTCGCCCGCAGCATGGAATCCCGCGCCGAGCGGTAAGTTTCGAGGCGAATATCCAATTCCTTGGCGAACTTCGCCACACGTTCGCGCTGCAACTTAAGCTCTCGCAACTTTGCCGGGCTGCGTGCCAGACGGCGCGCTCGATCGGCCACCAGCAGAATTTCGCGCTCGCGGAACTCTTCGGTGGGGCGAATTACGCCGCGGCCCCGCTCGGTCAACGTCACATTGACGATTCGAGGGTTTCGGCGGAGCCAACGCACCACGGAATCCCGGGCTTTGCTGATTTCGGTCGTGAGTGTGCGCTCCTCCTCGCGATCGAGAAGAGGCGTTTTGGCCAGGTCCGCGTAAAAGCGGCCCAAAACATCGAGATCCCCGACCAGAGGGTCCGAGGCAGCGCCCTTGGCCGGAGTTTTCGTCTCGGCTGGCGTGGCTTCGGTTTCCATCTCGCCCGGAACATCATTTGCGGCATCGGCTGTTTGAGCTGGACCGTCCCCAACGGGCTCATTCCACTCTGTTTCAGTCGTTTCTACGTCAATCGACGTTGTCGCGCTTCGCATGGTTCTTCCATTCCCTCGTCAATCTTCGGCCTCGGCACGTACCGACTCGCGGCTCAACCGGGCACTTATGTGCTTTCGCATTGCTGCGTCCCCAAGCACATCATAGAGTTTCGAATATAAGCGAGAGTCGCGGCGAGGTCTGTATGCCCGCGATCGAACGGGACCCTTGGGGCCTCTGTGTTCGCATCATTAAGCCGCGTCACTTTCGCAAGGAGAGCCGACCATAGCACGATGGGTTTTTTTTGGAAACAGAAGGATAATAAAATTTGCATTACCCGACACCCAAATGAAAGCTTAGCTGATGCAAGGATCGCCTTGGTTCCATCGACCATTGCTCCAAACCCTTGTTTTTTCTAGCTTTCCGGGCCGCTCTGCTGGTTTTCCGGCCCGAGTGAGGCTTTCGGTTGCGCGACCGGAAACCGATCGGTACTAATCATTTTCGGCCTGCTTGGCCGCACGGGAGAGTTTCAGATTATGGCCGATTCCACACTCAGTAAGACCGCACGAGCCTCCACCCGAGGCAAAGTGACCAAAAAAGCATGGCACGTGTCCCGCGAATCGGGAGCAGAGGTCAATCGAGTGAAGCTCGTGAACCATCTGATCTCGGGCAAGCGGACTACCCGAATGGGCTGGATGACCGACGATGGTCAGGTTTTGCTTGATAATCAGGTCGAGTACCGCACCCATATCGACTGAGCGAAGTTCCCGACCGTCGCCAGAGCGCCGGCCGGCCCACGCCCCATTTTCGGATCCGGCCCGAGCGACAGGTCCGCCTGTGCGGAGCTATGAGCAGCCGACGGACACCGCAAACTCGGCCACGTCGATGCGAACCAGAGTTTTCTCCTCTCGAACCTCGATCTTCTCGGAATAAACAATCCGGGCACCGCGAGCGTGCAGGCTCTCGTAGAATCCTGAGGTGTCCACCCGATGGGCATCGACAATGGTCAGCCGGCCTGTCGGGCGCAACCGATCCAGCAAGTCTGCGGCAAGTTGCGGGAACGAATCCCGCTCGTAGAGAAGCTCCGCCCCAATCACGTGGTCAAAAGTGCGCTCCGGAGCGAAGGCCGCGAGTTCAATCGCATGTGTTTCCACCTCCACATCGTTTCGCGAACAACTTCTGGCCAGGAACTCCAGAGGCATCACCTCCCGATCGATAGCCGTGACTCTGGCGCCGGCCACTGCCGCTGCCACACCCACGACACCCAGACCGCAACCCACATCGAGGAGATCCACGTCGGCCATGCCGTGCCGTGAAAAAAAGCCGGGCAGGAAAAGCTGCGCTCCGCTCCAAACCAGCGACCAGTAGGGCGGCTCGTAGTTGGAGTCCGAGAGGAGTCGCTCCCGGTCGAGGTACTGCTCCAGATCCGGGATCATCGCCAGCTCGACATCCCGACCTCCGAAATTCAGAGACTGATAACCGACCCGAAACTCGCCGATTCGTTCCTCGCTCATCCGCCGGCTCCGTTTCCGGAGCGAGGCAAGCGACGCTGGGCCCACAGCAGCAGGTCTCTCGTTTCGCGCAGACCAAGGGCCGCACTTGAAAGCGCAAAGCCCAGAGCGGCCCCGGGCACGGCGAGGCCGACAATCACCACACGCGTGAGAAATTCTCCCTCGGTCAGCCACATCCCGCCAATCGATCGCGAACCGGCCGCGATCAGCGCGACAACCAACGTGCCACCTGCAATCGGCACCAAACTCGAGGTCAATCCCTCCAATTTGCCAACTCTTCGGCTCAAGATCACGAATAGTAGGGCAAAATTGCTGCACGCCACGACCGACGTCGCCAAGGCGAGCGAGACATGCCCGAGTCCCAGGACGTGAATTGCCGTCCAGCCCAGCGCGGCATTGACCAGGATCGAGCCACAACTGATCAGCGCTGGTGTTCGCGCATCACCGAGGGCGTAGAATGCGGGGACCAGCACCTTGATATTAGCGTAGCCCGCCAGACCCAGTGCGTAGGCCATCAAGGCGCTGGCGGCCATCTGGGTATCGTGCGCGTCGAATTTGCCGTGCTGATAGACGAGGCCGATCATGTCAGGTGCCAATACCGCAAGCCCCGCCGCAGCCGGCAAGCAGAGACTCAACACAAGGCGCAGGGCGCGGACCAACATCGACCGCATCCCCGCCAGGTCTGCATGCGCTACCCTCCGGGACACGGCGGGCAAAGCTACGACGCCCACGGCTACCCCGAAAACACCAAGCGGCAACTGCATGAAACGAAACGCTACGTTCAACCAACTCACGGCGCCGTCACCCAGACCCGAAGCAAAGTTGTTATTCACAAGGACATTGACCTGAACGGCCGCAGCGCCAAGAGTCGCGGGCCCCATCAGCCGCAGCACCGCCCGCACACCCGGATCCGAAAACGACAGGATCGGACGATAGCGGAACCCCACCCGGAACACCGAGGGAACCTGCACCAAAAACTGCAGGGCTCCGCCTACCAGAGTGCCACAGGCCATGCCGGTCATCGCACGCGATGCCTCCGGACCCGTGGTCACCCAATCGCCTTGCAGAACGCCCTGCCAATAACCCGGTGCCATCCACCACACGCCAAGAAGACCGATAAAGATCGATCCAAGATTAAAGAAAATGGACGCTGACGCCGCGACGCCAAACTGATTCCGCGAGTTGAGCACGCCCATCGCCAGCGCTGCCATCGCGATAAAAAGCAGGAAGGGAAACAGCACCCGCGTCAGTTGAACGGTAAGTTCGGTCTTTCCGGGCACCTCAGCGAAGCCGGGGGCAATCAAATCGACCAGTTCCGGGGTGAAGATCATGCCGAGCGCGACCACAAGACCCGCCACCAGCAAAAGCGCATGCAGAACCAAATTCACCAGACGCCAGGCAGCCTCATCGCCGTCAGTCTCGCGCTTCTGGGCAAATGTGGTGACGAACGCAGCACTCAGGGCGCCCTCAGCGAACAGATCTCGGAAAAGATTGGGAATTCGAAAGGCCGTCACGAAAGCATCGAGCTCGCGCCCGGCGCCAAAGAGCCCCGCGAATATCTGTTCGCGCACCACACCGAGAATTCGGCTTCCCATCACCGCCAGGCCCACAATCCCTGTGGAACGAGCCAACTTTTCAGACGACATGACTTGCCCTCTTGACAGTCTGGCCGCGGGGGGGTGGTATCCTACATATGTTCGGACTCGGTGTACCGGAGCTCATAGTCATTCTCGTCGTGGTTCTATTTATTTTTGGGCCGAGAAAACTGCCCGAATTGGGTACCTTTGTCGGTCGATCCCTCAAGGACTTCCGAGAAGCGCTCGATCAGAGGAGCGATTCCGAGGAGTCTCAAGCCGCCCCGGAACCTGCCACTCGCAACCCTGAGGGCCACCCCGAGTTCCATCCCGAGGCATCCGACACCGTAACGACCGACGAGTCAACGGTCCAAGCAAAGAGCGAGAAAAACGAATCATGAGCACTCTGGGTTTGCGATCGCTGGGTGAAATGGGCCACTACGCGCTCAATTTGAACTGGACGGACGGACACGAGTCCATCTTGCCCCTGCGTCATCTTCGCGCCCATTGCCCTTGCGACACCTGCGAGGCTGTCCGCGCGGAAGAACGGCCCCCGGGTTCAGCCGACATCGCCATAGCCGGAGTGGAACTCGTCGGCGATCAGAACCTCCACCTGAAATGGTCCGATGACCACGAGACCTGGTATCTCCTGACCGAATTACGCTCCCTGTGTCGCTGTGCTTATTGCATAGGCGAACCAGAACGGCCCCTCACGGGCTGATGCCCCGAGATCAATCGAAGTCTGCGATTACCCGAAAGGCCCATTAAATTGCCCTGTTTAGTTCTTCTTCGCCACGGTCAGTCCCAATGGAACCTCGACAACCGCTTCACCGGGTGGGAGGACGTGCCTCTTACCGAACTCGGTCGCACCGAAGCGCAACGCGCCGGTGCGCGGATGCTGGCCGAGAAAATCAGCTTCGACCAGTGCTTCACATCGAACCTCCAACGAGCTCAAATCACGCTCGCTCTGGCTCTCGAGGAAATGGGGACGCCCGACATGAGCGTCATCAGACACGAGGCGCTCAACGAGAGGCATTACGGCGACCTGCAGGGACTCGACAAAGGTGAGACGGCCAAAAAATACGGCGACGAGCAGGTCCATATCTGGCGTCGCAGCTTCGATATTCCCCCACCAAACGGAGAGAGCCTCAAGGACACCGCCGCCCGAACCCTGCCCTGGTTTCGAGAAACCGTACTCGGGGCGATTCGCAAGGGCGAGGATGTGCTTGTCGCGGCTCATGGAAATAGCCTGCGAGCGATTGTGATGGAATTGGAGGGGCTGACACCCGAGGAGATCCTCGAGGTAAATATCGGCACCGGAATTCCGCTGGTTTACCAAATGACGGAAGCTGGCGAGGTTCGCGAAAAAGCGATTCTGGACTAGCCGCGAGCTACCGCCAGCAACGCTTCGAGCATCGCCGGGGCGTCGCCGAGTACCCCAAGGTCCGAGGCCGCAAAGATTTCCGCCTTCGGGTTATTATTGACTCCGATGACCGTTCCAGCCCGCCGGATCCCGACCGTATGATTGAAGGAACCCCGAACCCCGAGCCCGAGGTAAACGTGGGGACCAATATAGCGCCCGGACAATCCCACCTGAGCCTGACGCGGCAACCAACCCAGATCACAGACTCGCCGCGTCCCGCAAACGACCCCCCCGAGCTTCTCTGCGAGCCTGGTGACCTTGGCCATATGTTCGTCCCCACCGAGACCGAAGCCCGCGCAAATCACCAGCGAAGCCTGATCCAGATCGACCCCACCCAACTCTGTTTCGCGAACGAAATCGTGCCAATGGGGCTCCATCAGCGTCTCTTCGTCCCCGAACTCGAGGATCTCTGCCGGAGCGCGATTTCGGTCGGGTTCGCTCCTGTCGAGAACCCCTGCCCGCAGGGTCGCGAATGCCGGTAAAGTCCGGGAGGCGATCGGTGCGACCAATTGCCCCCCGAAGGCCGGCTTGAGGGCGAGCAAGCCATGGCTCGGGTCCATCTCGACGCCAATCGCGTCGCCGGTCAATCCGAGGCCCAGACGTGCGGCCAAATGAGGCAATTGATCGCGCCCCAGGGAGGTCGCGGGCCCCAGTGCGATTGCCGGCTGGATTTCCTCGATCGCACTCTCGAGCACCCCGATGGCACCAAGTGCGGTCCCGGAACTCTCTTCCGGTCGAATCCAGTAGTCGGCGCCGAAGTGACCGAGCTCGGCACGGATCTCTTCGCTCCAGGCAGTGCCATCGCGCCAGTCAGGCTGCCGTCCCCACGCCGGGCCCAAAAGAAAAACGGCGACCGAGGCCTTGAGGTGACTGGCCAGCCGATCAGCCGCGGCGAGCAGCTCGAAGGTCACGGGCCGGATCTGTCCTTCCGGGTCCAATTCCCCAACGACGACAATTCCACCGGGCCCGACCGGCAGGGACAGATGGGCGACCTTGGGAACGCCTGCGCGCGACTCGGCATGCGACAACTTCTCCCGCACCAGATCCAGAATATCTTCCGCCGCACCTTCCGGGTCACCCTCGGCATTTCTTGTTCGTTGCGCCCTCGCCAGCGGGACCATGCGAACATCTTCCACCCATGTCGGAGACCCGGCGCTCCCATAAACCTCGGCCGGACCCGCCAGGTCACTGACACCGCGGCGATCGACCGGGGCATTCTTCTCCCGATCCTCGTCGGGCAATCTTCGGGGCATGCGTGTCTTCCAGCGATCCGTGCAAGTCACGACAACCGGACACAGTGCTTCACCCGTCACCGCACCATCATCGCCTTCGCATTCCGCGACAGCGATAAAGCCCCGGGTTTGTTCGGGATCCGGCTTGAGTTCGAGTCGTCGTGCCCCGGGCAAATGCGCCGCACCGATAAAGGCCGCTACTTCGGAAGGCACCTGTCCCGTTTCGGCGTCAATACTGTAGCGCCCGGCGAGAATGAGGTCCGGTCGCATAGGCTCGATCAAGTCTGCCAGAGCCCGCGCCGTGGCGAGAGTATCCGCGCCCCCAAAACCGGGGTCGCAAAGGTGAAACGCCTCGTCGAAGCCAAGAGCCAGACATTCGCGCAGGATCGACTCGGCCTGCGGTGGCCCCATGGTCACAGCACAAACCCAACCGCCGCCGGCATCCTCGCGCAAACGACAGGCCTCCAGTGCGGCGCGTCGATCGAAAGGGTTCATCAGAAGGTCCACGCCCTCGCGCCGCAAACGTCCGGTCTCGGGATCGAGGCTTTGCTCGGTGACCTCGGGAACCTGCTTCACGAGCACCAGAATACGGGGGCCCACGGTAGTGTCCATTATTCGCCCTTCACCGTCAGGAGACTCTCACCGCCCAGATAGGGACGCAGGACCTCCGGCACGACGACACTCCCGTCCTCTTGCTGGTAGGTCTCGAGAATCGCGATCATGATTCTTGGCAGCGCCAGACCGGAACCGTTCAGGGTATGCAGGAAGTCCGGCTTGCCCCCAGCCTCTGGCCGGAAACGAAGGTTGGCACGGCGGGCCTGGAAATCTCCGAAATTCGCGCAAGAGCTGACCTCAAGCCACTCCTCACTGCCCGGTGCCCATACATCGATATCGAACTTGATCGCTGCGACGAAGCTGAGGTCCCCCGTGCACATCTGAATGACACGATAGGTCAGGCCCAGGCGCTTGCAGATGTCCTCGGCATCGCCCAGAAGACTCTCCAGCTCCGCGTCGGAATGCTCGGGATGCACAAACTTCACCATCTCGACCTTGTCGAATTGGTGGCCTCGTTTTATCCCGCGCACGTCGCGACCTGCCGACATTTTCTCGCGGCGAAAGCATGGTGAATACGCGACGTGCCGGACCGGCAGATCAGCCTCGGGAAGAACTTCATCGCGGTACAGGTTCGTCACCGGGACTTCAGCCGTCGGCACCCACCAATGCTCACCCTCGATATCCCGATAGAGATGCTCTGCAAACTTCGGCAGATTGCCTGTCCCGACGAGGCAATGCTCCTTGACCATCGCCGGCGGGTAAATCTCGACATAGTCGTGTTCCCGCGTATGGACGTCCAGCATGAAACTGATCAGGGCTCTCTGCAGGCGCGCGCCGGGCCCGGTCAGCACGTAGAAGCGAGATCCCGAGATCTTCACGCCTCGCTCGAAATCAATCGCCCCGAGCGCCGGGCCAATTTCCCAATGAGGCTTGGCTGTAAACGAAAAAGACACCGGCGTTCCCTCGGTGCGGAGCACGACGTTGTCGGCGTCGTGGGCACCCTCGGGAACCGCCGGGTGCGGCAAGTTCGGGATCTCCAGCATCAAATTCCTGAAGGCCGTAGTGGCTTCGTCGACCACTTTTTCAAGATCGGCGATCTCTGCGGCCAGTGAGCTGACCGAGGCTCCGGCAGCCTTGCGCTCCTCAGGGGGAAGCTTGCCGATCTCCTTGGAGCGCTTGGTGCGCTCGGCGCGACGGGACTCCAGACCATGGAGTGCCTCGCGGCGTCGGGTATCCAGTTCCAGTACCTGGTCGATCAGGGACGGATCGGCCTGCACCTTGGCCAAACCCTCCCGGCAGAGGTCCGGGGTCTCACGAATCTTTCGAATATCGAGCATCAGTCTATTGTCGTAGAATCGAAAGTCGCTCCCCGCAAACTCGGGCTAGAAGGTACTGCGAAATGCGTCCGGAAAATGCCGACAAAAAGGCCGGCCTGCCTCCCAGTTGACCGCGATCACATCGAATCGAACCGGGCCCGCCAGACGCCGGCCCCGCAGCCATAAGGAGGCCGCGTTGACGATATGCGCCTGCTTGCGAGTGCCTACCGTCTCGGAAGGACACCCATATCGAGACGTCGACCGAGAACGAACCTCGACAAAAACCAGAGTTGATCCGGTCCGCGCGATGAGGTCCAGCTCCCATCGACCGCATTGGACGTTCCGCTCGAGAAGATCGTAGCCAAGCGTTTCCAGATAGGCTGCCGCTGCGGACTCTCCATCTCGTCCGTATCGTTGACGCTGATTTCCCCCCCGGTTGGCCATCGATTGAGCTTGATGGTTCGGCTCGGACCATCCAATCACCTACGGATTGTCATCGAGGACGATGCGAAGGCCGGTGGGAAGACTGTCGGCGACGATGCGGGCTCGGAGTTCGGGACTCGCAGGCTGAACCGTCCGAACGATCGCCGCGAGTTCGCGGGTGTTTTCGTTCCCGGAAAGGCGTTGCGCACATGCCTCGCGTAAATCCTCCTCGAGGTCTCTTGCGCGGTCACCCGAACGACGTGCCATCTGGGCGACGGCCAAGGCCTGCGACGGAGAAAGATCTCCGGGGCAGTTCAGGAACGCCCGCAAGACTTCGGCCACCCGTGCGGGCGGAAGAACAGTATCCGCTGGACCATAAACGAGTTCGCGAGCCCCCATCCGACCCAGCGCCCAGACCTCTGCGTCCGAGAGCGATTGCAAATCGGCCGTCTTGCCGAGGAGGCCATCGAAAACTTCGCCCTTGGGCCCGACACCGACTCGCTCGAGCGAGCCGGCAACCTGCCACATTTCACGGAATTGCTGGGCTGCGGAGCGCTTCCGGTTCTTGCGCCGACGATTCCCGGGCAACAAGACGGGGCGTAACTCCTGCAAAAGCGCTGTTTGCTGCGGCCGACTCAACCCCCCGGCGACCCGCTTCCAGAGAACCCACCATTCGGCACCGCATTGACTCGATTTCGGGAAGTAGAGTCCCTCGTTGAAGAGCCGCCAGACCTTCTCCGAACGGAGATCGTCTCCAAGTTCTCCATAGCCTGGGCGAAGCAGGTAGCCACAAAGGTTCAACCACCGTGATTCGTGCTCCGGCGAACGCCGACGGAAGGATTCATGCGCGAGGAGAACATCCCATAAATGGCGCAATGCGGGCATCGGCCAGCCACTGCGCGACAGACCCAGAACGTCCTCCAGCCTTGCCATCACCCGGACCGGATCCGCATCCCCGACAAAGGCTTGGGCAAGGACCGTCTCTGCTTTCGCGAGCGCCTCGGGCGCGAACACCGTTTCGGCACCAGAGGATTCCTCTCCCCCTTCGGGCGCCCATGTCTCCGACGTGGCTTGGGTACGGAGATCGAAGGACAATTTCCAGCGATGCGTGGTTTCCCTCGATTCGCACCAGACTTCCAGGGTCCCCGTTTCTGTGAGAAGTGCTCGCAAACTCACTGGAACAGGACGAGATTCCAGAGACTTGCCGAACTGCAGACGACTGCCCAGCGGCGGCAGAGCGGTAACGCTGTCGCTATCCCGCGGGTACAGCGCTCCGGGTGTATCGCCCATCCTTGTGGTCGACACGAAGAGCGGAAATTGCACATGCTGGTTGGTGGCGAGCTCGAGGAGTGGCTCGCTCAGTTCAACCTCTTCGCCCTCCTGCATTCCCCGGCTGGCCAGGCAGACCATCGTGGGCGGCTCGCGACCGGCAACCCCCAGAAAGTACGAACGCGCCGAGCCCCCGGAGATCCGGTTCCCGCTTCCTCGCAGAGCTTTTCCGTACGCGACGGCCCCTCGAGCGACCGCAAGGTCATGATCGGCATCGGCCAGCTCGACTGGGGATCGCCCTGTCCAACGAAGGAGCTGCTCGCAAAGGCGTTTCCGGATCGGCTCAGGCTTGAGGGCCCCACCATTAAAAAGAACGGCATCGGGGACCACTCCGGTCCCGAGAGCAGCAGAGGCGCGACCCAGAAAGGCCGCCAGATGACGCGAGATCGCCGGATCTGCCGCAAACGGAAGGCCAAACTCCTGCAGGCCTGCCTCGGTTTCCAGCGGTCGAGCATCCGCCTCCACCAGCGGAAAAAAACCCTCGAGAAGGGTCTTCTCGGCGAGGGAACCGGCCAGACTGCCTCTCAAGGTATTCCCGAGCAGACGCCGCCCACCCCCGGCAACCGCAATCTCGACGGAATCGGCGGGATCGTTGGCATCGAGGATTCGCTCCTTGGCGAGTCGTGTCTGCAAGGTGAGCTGCTGCCAGCGAGGCGCGTCCAGCCCGGAACGTCGATCGCCGACGATTGCGTGCGCCAACGCCAGATCCATATTGTCGCCCCCCACAAGCAAATGGTTTCCGACGAAGGTGCGTTCGAGCCCGCGTCCCGTGGCGGTGGTGCGCACTGCCACCAACGAGAAATCGGTCGTTCCGCCGCCGACATCCACCACAAGGATCAGGGAAATACCTTCGAGAAGGCTTCGCCAGTTCTCGTGGGTGGCGGTCCACGCATAGAGAGCTGCCTGAGGTTCCTCGAGAAGGCGGACTCTTTCCAACCCGGCGAGCGAAGCGGCCTGCACGGTGAGTTCGCGAGCGACTTCGTCAAACGATGCCGGAACCGCCAAAACCACATCTTGCCGGGAGAGAGGGGAATCGGGATGCCGGGCATCCCAGCCCGCCTTCATATGGGCGAGAAATCGAGAAGAAACCTCCACGGGAGACCGCTTGCGGACCTCTGCATCGGCACCCCACGGAAGAATGGCCGACTCGCGGTCGACCCCGCCGTGACACAACCAGGACTTGGCCGAGGTCACCAGACGCCCTGCCTGACGCGTTCCCAAGGCTGTCGCCAGAGTGCCCACCACCTCCTCCTGCGGACTCGCCCAAGGCAGCACAATCGCTTCCGCCGCGACATCGTGCTCGCCGGCGAGGTAGAGGGCGGACGGCAGTGTCGCACGACCCGCAACTTCCCCTTCGCTGACCAATTGCGGAATCTGAAACGATTGCGGCCGCGAGTCACCACTCGAATCAGCGAAGGCCAGAGATGAATTGGTCGTACCCAAATCAATTCCGACAACAAAATCAGCCATGCTCAGCTCCCCCTTCGGCCCTTACCCCGAAGGTCAGTTGCCAGCGACCGTCCCCCTCCGCGACGAAGAAAATTTCGAGCGTACCGATTTCCGTCAAATGCGATTCCATGTGGACCTGCACGCGAGCGCCGGCCACCCCGGATAGCTCAACGCCCAACGGCGCCAGCTCGTCGAGTTCCTCGGTTTCAAACTCATCGAGCAGCGTTCCGGCGCAGTCGTCATTGCGAGTCGAGGAGGCATAGAGCCGGAACTCCGCATGGGCGCCAAGCAAAAGTCCCAATTGCATCCCGGGGATCACGACCGAACTTCCCTCCTCGAGTCCGAAGGGAACCACGCAGATACTTCTCTGCGCCGGAGCCTGCCCCGGCACCGCCGGCATGGAACTCGCCATGCCGATATAATACGAGCGCGCAGCGCCGCTGCGGATTCGCAGACCCTCCCCGCGACGCGCCGCCCCGAAGACCGCAGCGCCACGTGCGACACCTTCCGCCAAATTTGCGCCTTGCAGAAGCCGCGGCGGAGTCCCACCCTTTTCCGCCGCCCATTTGCCCAAAACCGACTCCAACCTGCCGACGATCGGGGGTGCCGCGAGCACCCCGCCATTCAGAAGCAGGCAGGTTGGGCCGCTGGCGCCTTCGAGCTGATGACCATGATTTCGGAGGAAGGTCGCCAGATGAGCCGTGATCGAGGGGTCCCGAGCAAAAGGAAGCCCTATTTCCTGGAGCCCCTCCTGATCCTGAGGGCTCGACTCATGATTCGCCGGGACCTCCGCAAAAAACCCGCCCAGCAACAATCGCTCCATATCGGCTCGAAGCAGCGTGGCGCGAATCGTCCCACCCAAAAGCTTCCGAGACCGAGCGAGCACGGTGAGCGGGAACTCGTCGGGTCCGCCCTCCGCGAGAAGACTTTCTTTCCCCTCGCGACACGATGCCACCAGTGAGCGGAACTGTTGCGGGTCCAGACGGGTACCTTCCTTCGCCAATTTCTGACGCACATCAAACGCGAGCGCGAGATCCATATTATCCCCGCCCAGCAGAAGATGGTCGCCCACCGCGACCCGCTCAAGATGAAGTTCGCCATCCTGCTCGTCAACAACGAGCAAGCTGAAGTCGGTCGTCCCGCCCCCTACGTCACATACGAGCACGGAGTCGCCCAGAACCAGATTCTCCCGTAATCGGGCTCCATCCAGTCCTGCCCAGTGATACACCGCTGCCTGAGGCTCTTCGAGCAATTGCGGATTCTGGATGCCCGCGTCGCGAGCAGCCGCGATTGTCTGCTCTCGCGCGGCTGCATCAAACGAAGCCGGCACCGTCAGCACGACATCTTGATGTTCCAGACGAAGGCCCGCATCCTTGCCGGCCATCTGCCAATCCCATGCCTCCCGCAAATGCCGCAGGTACGCCGTACTCGCCTCCAGCGCCGAAATTCGCACGAACTCCTCGCCAACGCCTTCGGGGAGCAGAGGTTCACCGGCAAAACCGGCCTGATGGCAAAGCCAGGACTTCGCCGAATGAATCACCTGATCCGGATTTGCCCCCGATCGCCGCAGAGCGAAGGTACCGGCGACGCCTGGAGGTGTCGGGCCCCACGGTGATTGCAGCGAACCAATTTCCTGCTCATCACGCCGGGGAAGATAGAGACAGGAAGGAAGCGAAGTGAGGGCCTCGACCGACCCGGCCGCAACCACTTGCGGGATCGCCAACATCTCGACACCGACCGAAATATTCTCTAGGTCGATCCAGGCAACTCCGGAATTGGTGGTACCGAGGTCGATGCCAACGACGTATCGGCTTCCGTCGGGACTTGCACTCATCCTTGATTCACATCGATTTCCGCAGGCGCCAAAATCCGAGGGTCACTTCCTTCGGTGGCTCGCGGGAGCTCCACAAAGGTTGCGATCCAGCCAGGATGCACAAGAACGCCCTGCCACGGAGCCTGGCCCGTCGGGCTCCCCTGCAGCCGGATGGAGACCGGCGAGAAACCCTCCTCCAGAACCACCGGAGCGCCCTCCTCCTCCTCACGCAGGGGTGCAAGGCGAACCCGATCTCGCAGCGCTCTCACGAGACCTGCGTGCACGCCCCTTGCCGCGGCCCCGACCTCCTCGTCACTGTAGCCGGCCACATCTTCCGACACAAAATCCAGAAGGCGAGCCTCTTCCTGCAGAGTAGCCAGCAGACGAAGCGCCACAGCATCCGGATCCGGGCCGACCGGCGCCTCCGGCGGTTCGGGAGGGCGTGCTTCCGTCTCCACCTTCACCGGGACACCCGAACCGCTCATCCGCCCGGCCAGAAGGGCGACCACAGGACCAAGAAAGAGCGCCACAAAAGCGGGGAGGCCGGGCGACTCGCCGGTCGCCCTCAGAATGATCTGCGGGTCACCGGCCGTCCACGCCTCCTGGTAAGCCACCCAGGCGGCCGCGTTGATGGAACCAAGCGCCGCGAGCGCCCAGAAAACTCCGGCCCAGGAGACCACCAACCCTGCAAAGCTCCAAAAAAAACGACGCTGCCCACCTGCCTGCATTCCCATGAAACCTAGTTTCGCGGTCGGGGCTCCCTCGTGCAAATTGCCGCTTCCCCAACCGCCATGTAAAGACACCTCATGGCGGTGACTATCGAGGATGTGGAAAACATGGCACGCCTTGCCAGGCTTGGCCTGCGCGAGGAAGAAAAGCATTCGTTGCGAGGGGAGTTGGAGTCGATCCTGGCATACGTCGAAAAGCTCCAGGAACTCGACACCGACGGTGTTCTGCCCACTCTGGGGTCCGGGAACGAGCGCCCGGTCCTGCGGGAAGATGCCGTGACCAACCCGGAACGAGCCCGCGAGATGGTCGCCGGCGCACCAGACCCGGACGAAACCTTCCTTCGTGTTCCCAAGATTCTCGACTAGATCGGATTCCCTGCGATGAATTTACTCGACCCCAGAACGTTTTCTGTTGCCGAGGCTCGTCGGAGCCTCGACGCGCGAGAAATCACAGCCACAGAGCTGACACGCGCCCTGCTCGACCGGATCAGCCTTGTCGAAGGCCGGCTGCACGCGCTGCTCGCCGTTACCGGGGAACGCGCGCTCGAAGACGCCGCCCGAGCCGACGAGGAGCTTTCGGCGGGCATCTCCAAGCCCCTGCTCGGAATCCCGATCGTTCTGAAGGATATCTTCGCGACCAAAGGAATTCGGACCACCTGCGCCTCACGAATCCTGGAGAATTTTGTGCCGCCCTACGATGCCGATTCCACTGAACGACTGGCGGCGGCCGGCGCTATCCTCATGGGCAAGGCGAATATGGACGAATTCGCCATGGGGTCTTCCAATGAAAACTCCGCTTACGGCGCTTGTCGAAACCCCTGGGATCTCGATCGCGTGCCCGGAGGATCCTCAGGCGGGTCCGCGGTTGCCGTCGCAGCCGGCGAAGCCCTCGCGTCTCTGGGTACCGACACCGGAGGCTCGATTCGACTGCCGGCAGCCTTTACCGGGGTCAGCGGACTCAAACCGACCTACGGTCGAGTCTCCCGGTACGGCGTGATCGCTTACGCGTCTTCCCTCGACCAGGTTGGACCGTTCGCGAAAACAGCTGAAGATTTGGCGATGGTGCTGGGCGTCATCGCGGGTCATGACCCAAAGGACTCGACCTCTGCAGAGGTTGCCGTACCCGACTACCGCGCGGAACTCAGCGGCGATCTGAAGGGTCTGAAACTCGGCTTGCCCCGGCAATATTTCGAGGGAGGGATCTCCGAGGATGTCGAGCGAGCCGTACGCGAAGCGTTGGAGGTCCTGCGAGGGCGCGGCGCTGAATTGGTCGAGGTCGACCTTCCTCATACGCCATACGCAGTCGCGACCTACTATCTGATTGCGACAGCAGAAGCCTCCTCGAATCTCGGACGCTACGACGGCGTGCGCTATGGGCATCGGACCGCCAAGGCCACCAACCTGCTCGAGATGTACCGGGAAAGCCGAGTGGAGGGATTCGGGCCAGAGGTCAAACGCCGTATCATTCTGGGCACCTATGCGCTCTCGGCGGGCTACTATGATGCCTACTACCGCAAGGCTCTGCAGGCGCGCACCTTGATCCGGGAAGACTTCGAGAAGGCCTATGCCCACTGCGATGCCATCGTCACCCCGACCGCGCCCCAGACAGCGTTCCGGCTCGGAGAAAAGGCCTCCGACCCCTTGTCCATGTATCTCTCGGACGTTTTCACCAACTCCGCCAATCTCGCTGGAATCCCGGGGCTGGTCGTACCGTGCGGATTCGACACCAAAAGACTTCCGATAGGTCTGCAGATCCTCGCCCCCTCGTTCGGCGAGGCGACTGCCTTGAAGATCGGCGATGCCTACCAGCAAGACACCGCCTGGCATCAGGAAATGGCAGATCTGACCGGGGGCAAAAACTGATGAACGGAGACAAGCAAATGGATACCGCTCCGGGGGATCCCTCGAGTCAGCGCTATGGGGACTGGGAGCCCGTGATCGGCCTTGAGGTTCACGCACAGCTTCTGACCGTCTCCAAACTCTTCTGCGGATGTTCCACCTCGTTCGGGGCCGAGCCGAATGCCCATACCTGTCCGGTCTGTCTGGGCATGCCTGGCGTTCTACCCGTGCTCAACCGACGCGCCGTCGAGTTGTCGGTGCGCACCGCTCTCGCGACCGGATGCTCCTTGCCTGAGACCGCAATCTGGTCGCGCAAGAACTATTTCTACCCGGACCTGCCCAAGGGCTATCAAGTCAGCATGTACGAGGAACCACTCGCCGTTGGCGGTCATCTCGACGTCCCGCTCGAGGGTGGAACAACTCGCGTGCGCCTCACGCGCATTCATATGGAAGAGGATGCGGGCAAGAGCATTCATGATCCTCAGGAAGCTTATTCGCGCGTCGACTTGAATCGGGCGGGTGTACCTTTGATGGAGATCGTCAGCGAGCCCGATATCCGATCCCCCAAAGAGGCCGCCGAGTATATGAGGACGCTTCGCGTCCTCCTCCAGCATATCGGCTCCTGCGATGGAAATATGGAAGAGGGAAGTATGCGCTGTGACGCAAATGTCTCGATCCGCAAGCGCGGGACCGAGCAACTGGGTACGCGCACCGAGATCAAGAACATGAATTCTTTCCGGAATATCGAGCGAGCCGTCGACTGGGAGATCCTGCGTCAGATTGATCTGGTCGAGGACGGCGGCTCCGTCGTCCAGCAGACGCGTCTCTGGGATGCAGACCGCGAGCGCACCGAGTCGATGCGATCCAAGGAAGACGCTCATGATTATCGCTACTTTCCGGAACCCGACCTTCCGCCATTGCGCGTCGAGCCCGAATGGATCGAAGCCATTCGCGCGGACCTCCCCGAGCTCCCGGCCCAACGCCGGGATCGCTTTGTTCGAGACTACAGCCTGTCCGCATATGATGCGGCGATCCTCACCAGCCGTCGCGACCTCGGGGATTATTACGAAGCCGCTGTCGCCGCCCATGACAATCCCAAATCGATCGCCAACTGGGTCATGGGCGATGTCCAGCGGATTGTCAGAGACCGCCGCCTCGACGATGCTCTCGTGATTGAAGAGTGGCCGGTGGCGGCCACTACACTCGGTAATTTGGTGATGCGAATCGACGACCAGACCATCAGCGGGAAGATCGCAAAAAACGTTTTCGAGCAGATGCTGGAATCCGGCAAGGACGCCGATCAGATCATCGAGGAACAGGGCCTCCGGCAAGTGACAGACCCGGGCGCGATCGCAGCGGTCGTTACCAGCGTGATCGCGGCTCATCCCGATAAAGTCGAGGAATATCGCGGTGGCAAGGATAAACTTATCGGATTCTTTGTCGGCCTTGTCATGAAAGAGACGCAGGGCAAAGCGAACCCGAAAGCTGTCAACGAGGCCCTACGGGCCCAACTGGCCGCTCCCGAGTAAAAACACCCTTTCCCGACAGAGATATTTCTGCTCCAATCGTACCGCGAGTCACCTAAAGCAAGACACCCCCAAAATGAAGAAGATTCCTACAGTTCTGACCGTTCTTTTCCTGCTTGGCCTCGTCTCGACCGGCGATAGCCTCGCCGCGGATCGATTGCCGGATATTTTCACACTTCCCGGAGATCGAGCCTTTGTTCCCGAAGGGTCAAGTGTCCAGAGAAACCTGGCGTCGGCATCCAAGGAATTGGCACGGCTCTCGACCAGTTTCGAAAAATGCCACAGCAAGGGCGTTCGAAATGTCGCCAAAGGGAAACCCCATAAACTGGAGTCCTGTCTGGGTAGAGCGCAGGCGCGTTTCGAGTCCAAGCTGCGGACGATCGAAAACAAGGGGGACGGGTTACCCGGATGTGCGAACTTCCGCCAGATGGCCCTCGCGATCGGCCTCGACCGCCAAAGCCTGAACGCTCAGCAATATTGCGCTTCACCAGCGGGCGCGATGGTTGACGGGCCAATTCTTTACTGAATCCCTACTTCCCCGAGGCCGACCTCTCCGGGATCGTTGCGCCCTGCGATGCCCCCGAATCGGCCCCCGGACTCGGCCGGACAACGAAGGGCGCCACGCCACCTGTCTTGCCTTGAGATGACACCCACGCTTGCAACTCTCGGGCCGTCACATCCCCTTCGCCCACGACTTCGTAAACGGTCACATCCACGTAGTCCTGATCGACCTCCTCTCGACCGTCAATCACGATCACACTCGCGCGAAAGCTCCCCGGTACCCGGTAGACGTGCGAAGGGTTTTGCTGATCGCTGAATGTCGTGCCGTCACCAAAGTCCCAATGGTAGCGATAGGGTGGTACCCCGGTGCCGGGCAGAACCTCGACGTCCAATTGCACCCCCAGAGGAATCGCCCCCATCGTCTCATCGCCATCCGCAAAAACCGTCAACGCGCCCACGCGATCCTCGGGATTACCGGGCGTCGGCCCCGGTTGACCTGTCTCGGCGGCCCCGAGTCCCCCAGCAATGAGAAAAAAAACAGCAAGCGAGATCAATAAACGGGAAAACATGCCCGCAGGTGTTGCAGTTGTGACGGTCCACAGTCAAGTAGGAACCATGGTCACGCAAAAACGTTCTCAATGGCTCGATCGCATCGGCTCCTTCTTTGCCTTACTGCTTTTCGCCGGGATCCTCGTGGGTTGGCTGCGCCTCGGCGCCGCTCTAACCGCTTTCTATCTTTTTGCTCTCGGTGGCATCGGCGCTGCGCTGGTTTCGGGGGCTTTCTTCGTCCGACGCCTGCGCGGACACCCCCTGGGCGCACCCGGTCTCGCGACTGTGGCTGCCGGACTCGCGTTCATCCTTGCTGTTCTGACATCCTCGGGGGATGGGCCTCCGATCAACGACTTCACCACCGATCTTCAGGAGCCTCCTAGCTTTGCCCACGCCCGCACGCTCCCCGCAAACCTTGGACGCGATATGGAATATCCGAAAGAGTACGCGGCGCAGCAAACGGAATGCTGCGGCGACCTCGCACCGCAAACATTTTCAACCCAATCTTCAGAAACGTTTGCAGCGGCCGCGGCAATCGCCGAGGCTGAACCGCAGTGGACCGTCGTCCTCGTCAATCCAGAAAATGGCACCATCGAGGCGACTGCTTCGACACTCATTTTCGGATTCCAGGACGACATCGTGGTGCGCGTCCGCCCGAGCGATTCGGGAAGCATCGTGGATATCCGCTCGAAGTCCCGCGACGGGAAAAGCGATCTGGGGGCGAACGCCGCACGTATCCGATCGTTCCAAAATAAACTTTCCGATCAGATTCGCTGAGAGCATTAGCGGTGGAACCCCTTGCGGCACAGGGACTTTTTTAATCGGATGCTCTCCGATTCCTTGACACGCCCCAGCCATTCGCGTACTCAGGGGCACGCTGAAGACAGCACATAATTTCAACTGGTTTTGAAGGAGATGCAAGAATGACAAAGACGGAATTGCTGACGGTACTCGCCGAGTCTGCGGACATCACAAAGAAGCAGGCAGATCAGGTATTGACGACGCTGGTCACGACGGCTGCGAAGGCAGTCAAGAAGGGCGATCCGGTCAAGATTCCCGGTTTGGGTATCTTGCGTCTGCGCAAGATGAAGGCCCGCATGGGGCGGAATCCGCAGACGGGTGAAGCGATCAAGATTCCGGCCCGCAAGAAGGTCGGCTTCACAGTTGCCAAGGCATTCAAAGATGGGGTTCTTGGCGTCAAAAAGAAGTAAAATTCTTGCTCACCCGAGGCGCCTCGAGGCGCCCTTGGTAGACGGATTGGAAAAAGCCCTGATTTATCAGGGCTTTTTCTTTTCTTTCGAGAGGGGAAAAGGCGTGAACCCTCTCTATTTACCGTGGCATCGCTTGTACTTTTTACCGCTGCCGCATGGACATGGATCGTTGCGCCCGACCTTTTCGGCGGCGCTTGCCGGCTCCTTCGGGAGGTCGCTCACCGCTCCGTGACTCAGGGTCATGGGCGCCGGTCTGCGCTCCTCTTCCAGTCGCTCCACGTCTTCGTCTCGCATCAGCTGGACCGTAAAGAGCTTGCGAATGGATTCTGTTTCGATCCGCTCGATCATCTCGCCAAAGAGAGCAAAGCCTTCCTTCTGGTAGGCCTGCAGAGGGTTCTGCTGGGCATATCCACGGAGCCCCACGCCCTCCTTTAGCCGGTCCATCGAGAGCAGATGATCCTTCCACTGCTGATCGATCGTCTGCAACATGATGACCTTCTCAAGGTGCCGAACGACCTCCGGACCGTACTCGGTCTCACGGGCCGTGTAATATTCGCGCGCCTTGTCGGCCAGCTTTTCGGGGAAATCCTCGAGGATCAAGCCTTCTCGCTCTGGCGCGTCGAAATCGAACGACGTCCCGTAACGTTCCACCATCCCCCGCTCGATCTCGCCCCAATCCCAGGCGTCCGGCTGGAGATCGGCGTCGACAAATTCGGCAACGACACCGCCAGCCAGGTCGTCGACCATCTCGTCGATACCCTCTCGGGTCGTCTCCCCGCCCAGTGCCTCACGGCGACGGTGGTAAACGACCTCCCGCTGCTTGTTCATGACGTCATCGTATTCGATCAAATGTTTGCGGATGTCGAAGTTATGCCCCTCGACCTTCGCCTGTGCATTTGCGACGGCCTTGGTGATCATACGATGCTCGATCGGCTCGCCATCCTCGATGCCGAGCTTGCTCATCACGCCCTGAATGCGTTCGGCACCGAAAATACGCATCAAATCATCCTCGAGACACAAGAAAAACCGCGAAGAGCCGGGATCACCCTGCCGACCGGAACGCCCACGGAGCTGGTTATCGATTCGTCTCGATTCATGCCGTTCCGTGCCGATGATATGCAGGCCGCCGGCCTCCATCACTTGCTCACGTTCGGACTCACAATCCACTGCATAGCGGTCCCTCGCCGCGATGAAGGCCTCGTCGCGGGGATCGTTGGTGCCAACCTCGACCTGCGCCAAAGCCTCGGGATTGCCTCCGAGCACGATATCCGTGCCGCGGCCGGCCATATTTGTGGAAATTGTGACAGCTCCGAGTCGGCCCGCCTGAGTCACAACGCCTGCTTCACCGCCATGATTCTTCGCGTTCAGGACGTGATGCCGAACCCCGCGCTTTTTGAGATGACGCGAAAGCAGTTCAGACTTCTCGATCGAGATCGTACCGACCAGAACCGGCTGGCCGCGTTCCCGGCAAGCCTCGACCTCGTCGGCGACCGCGTCAAATTTCTCTCGTTCCGTCTGATAGACGACGTCGGGTCGATCGTCCCGAACCATCGGGCGATGGGTCGGCGCCACAACCACATCCAGATTGTAGATCTTCTTGAATTCCACCGATTCCGTATCGGCGGTTCCGGTCATGCCGGACAGCTTTTCATACATGCGGAAGTAGTTCTGGAAGGTGATCGTAGCGAGCGTCTGGTTCTCTCGCGCAACCGTAACGCCTTCCTTGGCCTCAACGGCCTGATGCAGCCCGTCCGACCAACGGCGTCCCGGCATCATGCGTCCGGTGAACTCGTCGACAATCACGATCTCACCGTCGTTAATCACATAATCGACGTCTTTCTGGAAAAGCGCATGCGCTCGGAGTCCCTGGTTCACATGGTGCAGGGTATCGATGTTGCCGGCATCATAGAGGTTGTCGATCGAGAGAAGCTCCTCGCATTTCTCGACCCCCTGCTCGGTCAACATTGCCGATTTATGTTTTTCGTCGACGGAGTAATCGCCCTCCTCGGGTTCGCCCTTCTCCACCTTCCGTCCTGCTTCAAGGCGAGGGATGATCTGGTTGATCTCCTGGTATCTACCGGTCGAGTCGTCTGCGGGCCCCGATATGATCAGGGGAGTTCGCGCTTCATCCACCAGAATCGAATCCACCTCATCAACAATCGCAAAATGGAGGTCCCGCTGAACATAGTCCTTCAGGTCGAATTTCATATTATCGCGCAGATAGTCGAACCCGAACTCGTTGTTCTGGCCGTACGTGATATCCGCCTGATAGGCGGCAATTCGTTCCTCCTCGGTGATTCCGTGCAGGACAACTCCCACAGACAGACCAAGGAATTTGTAGATACGCCCCATCCACTCGGCGTCCCGACGTGCCAGATAATCGTTCACGGTCACGACGTGGACGCCCTTGCCCGTCAGCGCGTTCAAATACGCTGGCAATGTGGCCACCAGAGTCTTGCCTTCGCCGGTCTTCATCTCCGAGATCCGTCCCGTGTGAAGAATCATCCCTCCAAGCAATTGCACATCGAAGGGGCGCATACCCACGGCACGCCAGGCAGCCTCCCGGGCGACGGCAAAGGCGGGGACCAAAATATCATCGGTGGTTTCGCCGTCGGCCAGACGCTCCTTGAGAACGTCGGTCTGCCCCCGCAACTCGTCGTCGGAAAGAGCCTTCAGGCTCTCCTCCAGCTCATTGACCTCTTCAACCAGCGGCAGGAGCTTCTTCAGCTCACGGTCGTTTCTGGTCCCGAATACCTTCCTTACGAATCCACCCAGCATCTTGCATCGAGCCTAACCGGCGACGTTGTTCCCTGCAAAACCCTCGGCACCCCGCAAAACCACGCGTACGGCAGACGACACGCTCTCACCGTAGAAACGAGTGCCCAGACGCATAAATCGGTCGGGTACGTCCGTCACAAAGAAGCTCGCCTCACCGCGTCCTCGCGGTTTCAGCAACCCGTCCCGTCGAAGTGCCGTGCGGAGGGCCCGTGCCGTTGCGGCTGCAGAGTCGATAATATCTACGTTTTCTCCCAAATAGCGCCCGATGGCTTCCCCCAGAAGCGGGTAATGGGTGCAGCCGAGAACCAATGTGTCGACCCCGCTGGCTTTCAAACTGGATAGATATCGAGCCACCACCCTTCGCGCGACGTCGTTGTCCACCCAACCCTCCTCGGCCAGAGGCACAAAAAGAGGGCAAGCACGGGTAAATATCTCGATCTCGGGATTTACGGACAGAAGCGCTTGGGGGTAGGCCCCGCTCGCCATTGTCGCCTCCGTCCCGATCACGCCGACACGCCCGTTCACCGTCTGCTTTGCCGCCGCGGCCGCCCCGGGTTCGACCACGCCAAGAATCGGCATTGAGAACCTCTCGCGAAGCATGGGCAGGGCCATTGCCGATGCCGTATTGCAGGCGATCACCATCGCCTTGACCCCGCGCGCGGCAAAGAACTCCGCTGTTTCCAGTGCATAAGCGTTGATGGTCTCTGCCGACTTCGTGCCATAGGGAACTCGTGCAGTATCCCCGAGGTACATCAGATTCTCCTTGGGGAGCAGTTCGGCGATCGAGGAGAGGACCGTCAGTCCACCGACCCCGGAATCGAAAACTCCGATCGGGCGATCGTCTCCGGCTCGGCCTCTGGCACCCGGCTTCTTTGGCTTCTCAGGACTCATCGGACTTCAACCCCGGCACGCGCCCGTAACTCTCAAGGCGTCGACGGATCTCGAGAATACCCTCCTTGGATAGGGCCGAGAAGGCAAATACCTCGGGTACTTCCTGGCGGATACCATCGAGGGATTTTCGTCGCGCCTCTCTTTTCAGCTTGTCGACCTTGCTCGCAACAATCAGAATCTCCTTGTCGTGAGCATGTGCAAAATCGATCATGACTCGATCCCCAGGCGTGATCCCGCGCCTGCTGTCGACCACAACCACGATCGCCCGAAGAGTCTCGCGACCAGAAATATAGCGCTCCACCATTGGACGCCATTGCGCGCGAATATTGGCTGGGGCGCGAGCAAAACCGTAGCCCGGAAGGTCCGCCAGAGAGATCGGACTGGGACCGACGAAGAAATTTACTTCTTGTGTCCGACCGGGCGTCTTGCTCGTCCGGGCCAATCCACCGTGACGCGTGAAACAGTTGATCAGAGAGGATTTGCCCACATTCGAACGGCCTGCGAAGGCGACCTCGGGCATGCCGAGATCCGGAGGCTCGCCGGTGACCCCGATCGCGCCCGCAAATCGCCACGCTCCGCCGGTAATCCGCTTGGGCTTCGGCGGCCGCTTCTCAGTTCCAGCCCGAGCCGCCGGCGCCTGAGCTCGAGTCCTCGTATCGCGGTGCCGGCGTGCCATAACCCGAATCTCCAGTCTCTCGTTCGCTCACCGCCGCTGGTGCGTCATATTCACGCAGCGTGCTTGCCATCGGCCGCGGCGGTGCATTGAAGTGTATCTTCTCTGCGCCGTCCAGCATCGGAGGCGTCAATACCCAGGTTCCGTTGATCGAAGCATTCCAGATCTCATTCGCCACCTCGACGTCGCCCCCGGTCACACAGTAAGCGATACCGCCAGTAGCAGCCCCAAGGAGCGCATAGACGGCCTTCGCCGGAACGTAGAGAACGGTTGCAAACCCGGCCCCAACCCCAAGACCCGCCTCGCGCCAGAACGACTCTTCTGCCTTCGCTGACCCGACCGAGCCGAAGAGAAAGGCCCCACAAATTCCGACGACCAGCCAACGTTTCAATCTCAATCCCTGTCTACCGTCCACATCCACCTCCACAATGAAAAGTTGTCCTCTGGCTACTCTGTAGCAAAAATCGCTTCGTCCGGCAGCATTTCGATCAGCAGGTCGAAGGCCTGCTGGACGACGGATTCATCCTTGCACTCAATGGTCAGCTTCACGCTGTAATCCGTCGTATCCATCTTCGGGTAGCTACCGATCGCGACCGCCGGCAAGCGCGCGGTAACATCATTCAAAAAACCCGCTATCTGGCTTTCGTGGTGCCGGCTGTAAATCACTCGCAGGTGATAGGGCTGGCTCGAAAAACGATCTGCCAGCGCGGCAAATTTCTTGCGAAGAATCTCGGGGACCCCGGGCAGGATATATACATTTTCGATCGAGACCGTCGGGAATCCCAACTGAGAGTCTTCCAATAACTCCGCGCCCTCGGGTGCTTCGGCCATTTTCAAATGGTGCTCGTTGACGCGATCGCCGAGGTACCCTCGGATCGAGGCCGCCAGCTTCTCATCTTGAATCACCGGACGATCGAACGCAGCGGCCACTCCCGCGATCGTGACATCGTCATGGGTGGGCCCGATTCCGCCCGAGGTAAATACGTGGTCATAGGCGTGATGAAACTCCCGAACGGTAGCCGCGATCAGGTCGATCTCGTCCGGGATCGTCAGCACCCGACGCAATTCGACTCCGAGCTTGCGTAATTCCACCGCGAGGAAGTTTGAATTCGCATCCAGAACTTTCCCCGAGAGTATCTCGTTTCCGATAACAATAATCCCTGCTGTGGGTATCGACATAAGCTGGCCGCCGCAGTGCCTTTCCAATTTTATTGAAATCAAGCGCCGAGACTACCGGCCGGACTCTTCGACCAGGCTTGTCTCGAGATTGACCCGCACGCCCAAGCATACACGCCAGACCCTCGCCCCGGCAAGCGCTGCGCTTGCACAAGTGGTGGAGGAATGCCGAAAGTACTTGAATGGATCGCGTCGAACGAATTGAATCCCTTCTCCGTGCCAAGCTGTCGGCTTCCTCAGTTCTTGTCGAAGATGATAGCGCCAGCCACGCAGGACACGCCGGTGCGCGCAGCGGCGGTGGACATTTCAACGTGACGGTGGTGGCCCCCTGCTTTGCGGGAATGCCGACACTCGATCGACATCGAGCGGTTTATGATGCGGTCGATGAGATGATGCCCGCTGAAATTCATGCTCTCGCGGTCCGCGCCCTGAGCCCGGATGAGACCCAGTGAGCCGCTTGCACGAGGGCGTATTTCCCGACAATTAGGTGCTGCGTGTCCATTCAGTACAGCATCGAACTAGCGGTTTTTCTCTTCTGTGCGGTGGTGATTCTTTCGGTCATCGCGAGAAAGGTTGCGTTTCCGTTCCCGATCCTGCTGGTGCTCGCGGGCGCCGGACTGGGTCTGGCACCCGGATTCCCCTCGATCTCCATTGATCCGGACGTAATCTTTCTCGGCTGCCTGCCGCCCCTTCTGTTCTCCGCGGCCATACGAATGCCGTGGCATCAATTTCGTGAAAACCTCGCCCCGATCAGCGGGCTCGCCCTCGGCCTCGTGCTGGTTACCGCGGGCGCGATCGGATTTGCGGCTCACGCACTGATCCCGGGCATGACTCTGGCTGCGGGCTTCGCACTGGGTGCGATTGTCGCACCCACCGATGCCGTCGCTGCGGTCGCGATCGCCAGACGCTTGAATATCCCCGACAGGGTCATTGCGATCCTCGAAGGCGAGAGCCTGGTGAACGATTCGAGCGGACTTGTGGCCTATCAATTCGCGGTCCTCGCCGTGGTGTCGGGAGCCTTTGAATGGACGGATGCCGGTCTTCGATTCCTGCTGGAAGTCGGTGGGGGTTTGGGCGTCGGAGTCCTTGTCGGTATCTTTGCGATTGCTGTGTTTCGCCGAATGGATGACCCGGTGGCCGAAATCACGTTCACGTTGACGCTTCCCTTTCTGACTTTTCTGGGGGCTCAAGAACTGGGGTTTTCCGGCGTACTGGCGGTTGTTGCGGCGGGCCTTTCGATCAGCCGACGCCGAGAAGAGGTGTTCAGCGCCAACTCCCGCATGGACACGCATGCCGTCCTGGCCACCGTTGAATACCTTATCAATGGCGCGATCTTCCTCCTGATTGGCGTCCAGCTTCAGAGCATCCTCCACGGCCTTTCCGGGTGGACAAATCTCGAACTCGTGGGCTTCGCGGCTCTGACTGCCGGGCTGGTGCTCGGGATCCGCCTGCTTTGGGCCTATCCTGTCGCTCGACTCGTTGGTGTCCTCCTCAAGCGATTGCCCCACGGCAGCTACCCCGATCTGCATTGGAAAGATCATGTTCTGGTGGGCTGGGCCGGCATGCGGGGGGTCGTATCGCTGGCGGCAGCGCTGGCGCTACCGCTGACCAACAGTGCGGGCGAGGCATTCCCCGACCGCAGTCTGATTATCTTTCTGACCGCCGCTGTCGTGCTCGTGACCCTCGTGGTCAACGGCCTGAGCCTGCCCTTCATCGCAGGCGCGTTCGGCGGCCCGGGAACACACCGCTCAATCGAACAGGAGAGAGAAGCGCGGATTGCCATTCTCAAGGCGCCAATCGCGGAATTCGACCGGCGCATGGAGGATGAGAAATTGCCGTTGGCACCCGCCGACGTCATGTGGGTTCGCCAGAGTCTCGCGGGCAGGTTGGCCTTTGTCGAAGGGGGAGAAGACCCCGAGAGAAAGCGCCAGGTGCAGAACCGTGGCCTCGACCTCTACCTGCAACTACTCAGAGTCGAGAGACGTGAGCTGCACCGTTTGTTCCGTGGTCATAAATTAAGCCAGGGGAGCTTCGCGAAAATCGAGCGGGAAATCGACCTCGAGGAACGAGGGGCACGCAGCCAGATCATCGACAAGGCTGCGGCCCTCCATCGCAAACTCAGGCGGAGAGGAGGCTCCGACCGATCACCTTGAGACCGAGGATCGGCTTTACCCCCTCGAAGATCGGCAGGACCAGAGCATCCACCACAAACCGTGAAATTGCGTACTCCTCTGCGTAGCCCCATCCTCCGTGAAGAATTTGTGCCTCCTGCGTCGTGCGGACGGCAACGTCACAGGTAAAGAGCTTGGCCATCGCGGCAACCGGGGAGCGATAGTCTCCCGAATCCATAATCCGGGCTGCGTGGTAGGTCAGCTGGCGACCTGCCGCCACCTCAACCGCCATCTTGCCAAGTTTATGCTGCGTCAATTGGTAGGACCCAAGGGTCTTGCCGAACTGCGAACGCTCGTTCGCGTAGGCTGCTGCAGCCTCGATCGCGGCCTGCGAAAGGCCTGTCGCACGGCCACCCGTCTGCAGACGCCCGGCGGCAAAACCGCCCATCTGCAAGACGAACCCCCGACCCTCGCCACCGACCAGATTCTCGGCCGGTACAAAATAATTCTCGATTCCGAGGGTATAGGAGTGCATCCCGCGATAACCGGGGGTGCGGTCAGCCTTGCCGGAAATGGAGCCGCCATGCGGTTGCTTCATTTCGAATGCATGACCCTCAAAAGAGTCCTTTGGCACGATGAATAAAGACAACCCCTTGGCCCCAAGCGAGACGTCGGGATCCGTGCGGGTCAGCATGGCGATCACGTTCGCCCGGCCGGCGAATGTGCACCAGGCCTTCGCACCGTTGAGGAAATAACCCTCCACACCGTCGAGCTCGCCCTTTTCCGCGCGAACTTTTACGCTGGCGACGTCAGAGCCCGTATCGGGCTCCGTCACCGAGATTGCTGCCATGATTTCGCCACTTGCCAACTTGGGAAGCCAGGCCTGTTTCTGTTCTTCGGTCCCACCGGTGATCAGTGCCTTCGAGAGGATCTCCGGCCGCGTTATCAAGCTCCCGGCTGCTGCCAAGGAAGCGACCGACAGCTCCTCCGTCGTCACGATCATCGCAACGTTGCTCATACCCTGGCCGCCGTAATCTTCCGGGATCGCCAAACCAAAATAACCCTGCTCGGCCATCTTCGTAATGAAGCTCTCGGGAACGAGATCATCATTCATGTGGATTTCCTGAGCATGAGGTGCGATTTCGGCACGCGCAAACGACCGAACGGTATCGCGGGTCATCCTCTCGAGGTCATCCTCCCACCAGACGTCGGGCGTGGTCCCCAGATCGACAACCCGCTGGCCCAGAGCTTCGATCCTGCGATCATCCATTCCTGCCCGGATGAATGCCTGAGTTTCCGCACTGCCCAGCGTAGCCTCGATCTGCTCGCTCGACACACCGAAAACGTCGCCCTGCTCGAAGGCGGAAGTGCGGGCCCGAGAGGCCACCATCGCCGTGAAGATAGCCGCGGTTTCGACGGCGAAATCATCGTGGTCAGCCGCTTGTTCCGCATAGGCGAGAAGCGACTCCGCAGCCTCGACCTCGGTTGCCAAATTAGCCAGTCGCTCGGTATGCACCTGATGGCTGTCAATATCCCGCCCACCATTGGTTCGTTCCCGACCGGAGGCCAACGCCGCATCGACGATCTCTCGCAGACTTTTGGCGACGCGGGAAACTCCCGCCAGCGCTTCTGTTTGGCTCTCGGTCAGGTCCATTGCTTCATTCGTGGCTACCATCAGATACTCCTGCTTGTTGTTCTCGATTGTTATCAAATTTGTGGTCGTTTGCTTGCTCCGGTCGCCTTCAGGTGGCGGCCGCTGCGACCTCAACCATATCGTCAATGATCGCGAGCAAATCGTAGTTCTTCGGGGTGTAGATTCGAGCCACACCACGTTTTTTCAGAGTCTCGGCATCTTCGTCCGGAACAATCCCTCCGAGCACTAGGGGGATATCGCCGCCACCGCGGGCTCGCAGTCCGTCCAGGATTTGGGGAACCAGAGTGAGATGGGAACCGGAAAGAATACTCAGGCCGACAATGTCGACGGATTCGTCGCAGGCCGTGGCGACGATCTCCTCCGGAGACAGTCGGATCCCTCCGTAAATAACCTCGAGCCCCGCGTCTGCGCACGCGACAGCAATCTGCTCGGCGCCGTTTGAGTGGCCATCAAGACCGGGCTTTCCGATCAGGACCTTGGGACGATGCCCAATACGCTCCGAGACCTCGTCGACATGCTCGCGCAGACTCAGCAATCGGGGATTCGCCTCCGTCGGACTCGCGCCCGAAGCGGCAATCCCGGTTGGTGCGCGGTAATTTCCGAAGAGTTCGCGAAGCGCGCCGGCCCATTCCCCGGTCGTCACCCCGGCGTGGGCGCAGCGAATCGACGAGGGCATGATATTCGCACCACTCTTGGCGGCTTCGACCATCTCGGCCAATGCGGCCTCGGCCCGCGCCGAATCACGTTCGGCTCGGAAAGCCTCGAGGGAGGCAATCTGATCTCGTTCGGCTGCTTCGTCCACTTGTAAAATGGCCTCGGCACCGCCGCCGCCAAGTGGCGACTCCGCTGTTTCCTGAAACCGATTGACGCCGACGACGGTCTGATCGCCGTCCTCGATCCGCCGAAGGCGATCGAATTGGGATCGAACGAGACGCTGCTTGACCCAGCCGGAATCAACCGCAGCAACGATCCCACCCTGCTCGAGAACCTCTTCGAGTTCGGCTTTCGCTGCGGCGGCAATCTCCTCGACCTTCGCTTCGATCACGGTGGAACCCTCGAAAATATCGCCGTATTCAAGGATGTCGGTCTCGAACGCAAGCACTTGCTGAATTCGCAGACTCCATTGCTGGTCCCAGGGACGCGGGAGACCTAGCGCCTCGTTCCAGGCGGGCAACTGAAGGGCCCGACACCGGGCGTCTTTCGAAAGCGTCACCCCGAGGGATTCGAGCACAATTCTGGTAATATTGTTCTCGGGTTGGGCCTCCGTCAGGCCGAGGGAATTCACCTGCACACCGTAACGAAAGCGCCGCATCGCAGGATCTTCGACCTCATAGCGCTCGCGAGTGATTTCATCCCATAAACGACCGAAGGCGCGGAGTTTGCAGATTTCCTCGACAAACCGAATGCCCGAATTCACGAAAAAGCTGATGCGCCCGACGACCTTCGCAATCGCCTTGGCATCGAACTCGCCCGAAGACTTGACCTCATCAAGAATCGCGATTGCTGCGGCGAGAGCATATGCAACCTCCTGCACGGGGGTCGCTCCAGCCTCCTGCAGGTGGTAGCTGCACACGTTCGTCGGGTTCCACTTGGGAACCTCCCGCACCGTGTATCGCACGATATCCCCCTTCAAGCGCATGCTGGCTGCCGGGGGGAAAATATACGTACCGCGGGACAGGTACTCCTTGATGATATCGTTTTGGGTCGTCCCCTTGAGCACAGCCGGGTCCACACCCTGCTTCTCGGCGACAGCAATATAAAGAGCTAGAAGCCATGCGGCGGTCCCGTTGATCGTCATGGAGGTGTTCATGGCCTCCAGCGGAATCTGATCGAAGAGGCGCTCCATATCGCCGATATGGGAAATCGGCACACCGACCTTGCCGACCTCACCTCGCGCGAGGGGGTCGTCGCTATCGTAGCCAGTCTGCGTCGGCAGATCGAAGGCGACCGAAAGGCCAGTCTGACCCTTGCTCAAGTTGAGACGGTAGAGTTCGTTCGACGCTGCCGCGCTGCTATGGCCGGAATACGTCCGCATCACCCATGGTCTGTCACGATTCACAGGCACCACCATAGCAATTGGATCGAGGTCGTGGGAGACACTATTGCTCCTCGGCAGCCGGGGATGCGGGCCCTATCGTGGAGATCCAGGCATGGTTCCCCTGAACCAGGAGCTGGAACTGCACCTCTTCGTCCTTCTGAATGCCATCCAGAATCGAAGAATCCCTCACCTCGAAGGGCATGGTCATGGCTTCCATAAAGCCCGGAATCGGCTCATGCGCGATCACGACCGACCGACGAGCCGCCTCGATGCGGATGACTCTACCGCGAACTTCATAGGCTACACGATCCTCACCCCGTTCACTGCTGCAGCCTGCCGGCAATAAAACCAGCAGGAGCGGCAAAAACAGCCAGAAACGTCGATATCCCATCATATGATTATGATCTCCTAGCAGATTCGATCAAGTGGCACCCCAGTTGCCGATAGACCCCTCTTAACGTAAGTGTTTGGCCCATGAGCACAGCGGATATCAAGAAGGTAGGCGTTCTCGGGGCAGGACAGATGGGATTGGGCATAGCGCAAGTCGCCGCACAGTCTGGCTACGAGACCGTATTGGTAAAGGCCACCCCCGGAGACACGGAAAAACTGACGGCGAAGATTCTGGGTGGCTGGGACAAACTCGTCTCGAAGGGGCGGATGGAACAAGCGGACCGGGACGCTGCTGCGGGACGATTGACCGTCACCACCGAATTCGAAGCTCTCGCCCCCTGCGATCTGGTCGTCGAGTCCATTATTGAGGATCTCGAGATCAAACACAGCGCTTTTGATCGACTGGATTCGATCTGTTCCGAAACCGCCATATTCGGCAGCAACACTTCCTCGCTTGGCCTGACCGAAATTGCCGTCAAAACAAAGCACCCGGAGCGAGTTGTCGGCTTGCATTTCTTCAACCCGGCGCCGGCCATGAAACTGGTCGAGGTCGCGGCCACCCTGCAGACGAGAGCGGACGTCACCGAAACAGCGCGCGCCTTCGCCGAGAGCTGCGGGAAGACACCGATTGTTCTCAAGGACTCGACCGGATTTGTCGTCAACCGACTGCTGGTCCCTTATATGATCGACGCCATGCTCGAATGGCAACGTGGAAACGGATCCGTCCAGGACATCGACACGGCCATGTGCAACGGAGCAGCTCATCCGATGGGCCCCTTCACTCTCGCAGACTTCATCGGACTCGACGTCGTCAACGAGATGGCGACCAATCTCTACGAGGAATACGGTGAGGCACGCTTCGCCCCGCCTCCGATCCTGCGTAGACTCCTTCTCGCGGGGCAATTGGGTCGGAAGACCAAGCTCGGCTTCTACGACTATTCGGATCGTCCCGCCAAGCCGAACCCCGCACTCTAGAAAAAATATGGAAACGCATGTCGGCGGCCATTCCGGGGGCCGCCGACATGGGTGATTTTTTCACGGAGCTGCGAGCGGAATCATCAACGCAAAAGAAGCGCCCGGACCGTTTGATTCCAGCCGCAGATCTCCTCCGTAGGCTCGCGCCAGCTGTCGGCCCACGAAAAGGCCGATGCCCATTCCGCCGTTTCTGGTCGAATAGAAGGGCTCGAAGATCCTCTCGACGGAGGCTGCCGGTATGCCCGGTCCGTCATCCCGAACCAGCATCTTCAACCAGATATCGTCAGACCGCGCCTCGACCGAAACCCCCAAGTGGACCGTGCCACTTTCGGCAGCAAATCCGATCGCATTGTCCAAAAGGACGATCAAGATCTGCTTGAGGACCTCACGCGGCTGCAAGGACGGGTTCTCGGGTCGCTCGATCTGGTAATCGATCGAAATCCCTCTCTCGGCTGCGGCACCAAGCGCGTAAAGATGAAGTTCGGCAGCGAGCGTCTCTACACGCCAAGGTTCGACCGTCTCCAGATCCGGCGCGACCGCGATCCTGGTCAAACTCTCGATCTGCTCCTGCACCCGACTCAAATCCTGCAGAGCGCGCTGGTAGTCCGCGGTTCGAAAGCTCTCGCTCTGCTCCCATTGGTCGGGCACCAATGCGAGAAAATTCCCGATCGCCGCCAACGGGTTCGCGAGGTTATGAGCGATCCCGGCCAGCAAGATGTTCAACGCCGCCAGGTTTTCGGCCTGCCGCAGCCGCTCACGGCCGGAAGGATCCGGATCAGCTACCCGCGCCCTTTTGGGAGCCGCGCTCATCGCAGTCCCCGTTGCCTGAAGCAAACCCTCAACAAACCGTCCGTGGCTCCATCAGCTTCAGCTTCCACCGCAAATCCCCTCAACCAGTTCCGATGCCTGCCCCCGTCGGGCAGTTCCACCAACAGCTATGCCTGATTGCCCGCGTGGGAGCAAAGCCCCTAGCCTTTCACCAACTCCTTTAATCGTGAACGGTAGGGTCTGGTCGCGACTCCATTTTCCGTGATAATCCCGGTGACGTAACGGCTGGGCGTGACATCAAACGCCGGATTGGCTGCCGCCACCCCTTTGGGCATAACCACCGTGTTACCGATTCTGGAGATTTCCGAAGGGTCTCGCTCTTCGATCGGTATCTCGTCGCCGCTTTTGCATTTAAGGTCGATCGAGGTCGTCGGGGCTGCCACATAAAAAGGAATTTTGTGCCGGGCCGCCATTGCCGCAACTGTATAAGTCCCGATCTTGTTGCAAACATCTCCGTTGGCAGCCGTTCTATCGGTCCCAACCACGACCGCATCAATCCGGCCCTCTTTCATGAAATGTCCGGCCATTCCGTCTGTGATTACCGTGACGGGGCATTTGGCTCGCTTCAACTCCCAGGCCGTGAGGCGCGCGCCCTGCAGGATTGGTCGCGTCTCATCGGCAAAGACCTCGATGTCCTTGCCCATATCGCGCGCCGCCAGGATGACACCCAGTGCTGTCCCGATCCCGGCAGTGGCGAGACCGCCTGCGTTGCAATGAGTCAGAACCGTCCCCTTTTCAGGAAGCAAGGCTCCGCCGAACTCGGAGAGCCGCTGATTCGCATCCAGATCCTCGCGATAGACGGCAATCGCCTCGCGTTTCAAGATCAAGCGAAGTGATTCGAGCGGTTTGTGGGCGTTCTCCTGCATCACCCGGCGCATACGATCGATCGCCCAAAACAGGTTTACCGCGGTCGGACGCGCTGCCGCAAACTGACGGCAGAGCTTTTCAAAGTCCTGTGGAAACCGCTTCGGGCCGATTTTCTGTGCGCCCAGAGCGAGACCCATCGCAGCGGCCACACCGATCGCAGGCGCACCCCGGATAACCAATTCACGAATTGCTCGAACGACGTCGAGCGGGTCCTTATAGATTCGGTAAACCTCGCGATTCGGAAGTAGCGTCTGGTCCAACATCACGACGCGATCTTTTTTCCACTCAACAGTGCGAACTTTTTTCATCGCTTTCTTGTTTACCGAGCCCCTCGGCCGGGGACAATAGCCAGAATGCAAACCCCGGCTCCATACGCTTCGGGCTTGACCTGATGTCCTAAAACCATCAGCAGATAGATCATGGCGGCTACCAAGAGAACCGAAACCATTCACATTCCATGCTCGCCCGTCGATGTTCTGGCGGTGCTCACGGATTTCGAGGCTTATCCGAAATGGTCCGGCGCTTTTACCGAAGCGCGCATCATTGACCGTGGGCCCGAGGGACTGGGCAGCCATGTTGCGTTCGCCATAGATATGACGATTCGCACAGTACGTTACACCCTCGCCTACAGTTTCAACCTACCCGACGGGTTTTCATGGCGAATGACCGAGGGGGACCTCACTTCGATCGAAGGCTCCTACGAGCTGGTCGCGGAAGATGGTGGAACTAATTGCATCTGCCATCAAGCAGTCGAGACCGGATTCTGGATTCCGGGGCCGATTCGCCGGATTGCCGAAGGATCCGCTTTGCGAAACTCGCTCGAGGAACTCTCCACGGAAGTTCAGCGGCGCGCAGCCGAGTAGACGCGCAGCCAGGTAGACGCGCAGCCCGACCAGCGCGAGAAGCTCATCGGGAATCGAATCGAGCGGCCGAAATCTTTCTGAAATCAATCCGATATCAGGTGATCGGCGCTGGTCCCGTGAGCCTCTCGGCGGCCAAGTACCTACCTCGACGGAGGAGGATTCACCGGCACGATCCGCACCCGAGATTGGAGTCCGGCAAAAACGGCATCTCCGATCCCGGGAACGTCGAGTAGTTCTTCAACTCTTCCAAATCGCATCTCGGACCGCCGAGCCACGATCGCCTGCGCGCGCACCAACCCGATACCCGGCAAGCTCGAGAGCTCCGCGACCGAGGCCTGATTCAGGTCGAGAACCTCCTCAGCACCCAGAGCGGATCCGGCCACCCCAAGCGATCCCCAGAGCATCGCGCTCAAGACCGCCGCGCGTATGCACGTCTTACGAAAAACTTTCCTCATCATCCTATTCTCCTTTTCGATTACATCGGATATCCGCTTGGGACTCCCGCGCCCTCGAGCGCTGGGGCCAGGCCCTATCGGCTCGGCCAACGGATATTCTTCGCAGGAAAGGCCAAGACCGAACGATGAACAATGACAGCGAGCACAAATGGGAGCCCGATACCGGCGGCATTCGCGGCGAGGAAATTTCTTTCCTCAACAACGGAGCGGAGATTCGAGGGGTTCTTTTCGAAACACTCGCAAATGCGAGATCCGGAATCGTCCTCGTACCAGATGTGCACGGGCTATCGTCACTCTACGAGCAGCTCGGTGCCGCTCTCGCCCACGCGGGCATGCGGACGCTGGTGCTCGACATCTATAGCCGCGAAGGCGCGCCCCAACTCAGCGATATGAAAGCGGTTCATCGCTGGATCGATGCGCTCCCCGACCGTCGGATCCTTTCCGATATCGCGGCAGCCGCCGGTTATCTGAGCGCCACAGGTTCCTCATCGACTGGAGTCGTCGGGTTTTGCCTGGGAGGGCAATTCGCAATCATGTCGGCGTGTCGCATCCCGCAATTCACGGCGGCCGTCAGTTTCTACGGTATGCTCCAGACGACCCAACGGACCCCGCACCGGCCGGAGAGCGCGCTCGACATGATCCGCGACCTCGCCTGCCCGCTACTCGGCCTCTATGGCCTCGAAGACGCGCTGATCCCCGTCAGCGACCTCGACGAACTCGAATCGAGCTGCAGCGAGAGCCATCTCGCCCTCGAGTTGCATCGCTACCCCCGAGCCGGACACGCGTTTCTGAACCTGTATCGCCCCGAGGCTTTTCGACCGCATGCCGCGGAGGACGCTTGGGGCCGAGCCATCGAATTTCTGCAGAAGACCCTTCGATAGACAAGGACAAGCCGGATAAGGAGACATGCCCGCAACTAGGCTGCCGCATGCCCCTTGCGATCGCGGTATGCGAGAAAGTCCTCCAGCAATTGAAAAAGCTCCTCCGCGGTGCGCGATTTGCCAACACGATCCCGAAGGATGGCGCTGCCCGGAAACGATTTCAGCGTCCGACAGCCCATCCCGCGGAGTCGCGGAGCAGCGGTCTTCTCGGGGTAGCTCTCGAGGAGAAGTTCGTAATAGCGCCGCAGGGCCGCGAAACGATCCTCGAGAGTTGGTGTCGGTGCGGTTTCGCCTTTCAGGTCCGCTGCCAGTTGCGAGAAGATCCAAGGATTTTCCATTGCGCCGCGACCGATGAGCAGGCCATCAACGCCACCCACCTCCCACCGTTTTCGTGCCGTCGCCACCGAAACGACATCACCGCTACCCAGCACCGGAATACCGACGGCATCCTTGACCGAGCGAATGATTTCCCAATCCGCAGCTCCCTTGTAGAGCTGCACTCGGGTCCGGCCGTGGACGCCCATCATTTCAACGCCGCAGGACTCGGCCATCTGGGCGATCTCCGGCGCGTTGATCGAATTCTCATCCCATCCCGCGCGTACCTTGAGCGTGAGGGGGATCGAGAGCTCCCGCTTGACCGCACGCAGAAGTTTCTCCAGTCGGTCGGCCTGACGCATGAGATCAGCGCCACCCCCGCGACGAACGACTTTTGGAACCGGACATCCACAATTGATGTCGAGGACATCCACTCCGGTCGCCTGGACCATGGCGGCCGCTTCGGCCATCCGGTCCGCGTCCGCGCCGAAGATCTGGATTGAGATCGGATGTTCGTTCGGGTGGTAGGTCAGCATCCTTTGACTGCGCAGATCCTTACGAGTCAGGCCTTCAATTGAGATGAACTCGCTCACCACAAGGCCCACAGCCCCCGGGTTCAATTCCCGAATCAAACGGCGGAAAGCCATATCGGTCACACCCGACATCGGAGCGAGGACAAGTGCCGGGTCAATCCGCATTTCCCCGAGAGAAAACGATGCAGCCATAGCACCAAGGTAGCGATCCGAAGCGCCGGTCGCTACTCCCCAACCATGCGCGATTACCGAGAACGTTTCTTTCGCAGCGGAGCTCTTCGGATTCATTTCCGCGATTGGGGACGCCTCGAAAACCCGCCGTTGGTGCTCGTCCATGGACTGCGCGACCATAGCCACTCGTTCGATGACCTGTCGCGCGAACTGAGTCGTGACTATCGGGTTTATGCGATCGACCTCCGCGGTCACGGAGATAGCGAGTCCACGCCCTATTACGCCTTCGGTCATTTCGTGGGCGATATCCGAAATATGATTCGTGCCCTTCGGCTGGAAAAGCCTATCGTGGTCGGCCACTCGCTTGGTGGCGAAATTGTTGGCCAATGGGCGGGAACCTTCCCGGACGTGGCTCGCGCCGTGATCATTATCGAAGGCATCGGCCCTCCTCCGCGATCCATCCCATGGCGCCTGAAGCGCCATCGGATGGTTTGGCGTGCCATCGATCGCGCACAGGGTGGCCTGCCTGGCCTGCCCGATCTGGAGGCCGCATTTGCTCGCCTGCGCAAACGCAATCCACGGCTGAGCGAGGCCAAGGCACGTGATCTCACCGAGTTGGGAACGCGCGCCCGCGAGGACGGGACTCTGGAATGGAAATTTGACCCCATGCTCGTGACTCTCGGGGTGGCGGGCGGCTTTCGTTTGGAGTGGATGCTGCACTGCTGGTCGCAGATCACGGTGCCGACGCTCCTTCTGCAGGGAAGCGAGTCGGGGGAGTTCTGGAATGATGAGCCGGGCGCCGTCTACCTGAAGCCGGAGGAACTGGAGGCCCGAGTGGGTGCTTTTCCCAACGCCCAATACGTCGAAATCCCGCAGGCGGGTCATATGATTCACTTCGACCAGCCGGACCTGCTGCTCGCGGCGATCCGTGAGTTCCTGAGCGACCTCCCCGACGAGAAGGCCTCCACAACGGCAAAGAGCTCCTGATGCGCGCTTAATTGGCGCGAAGCAGGAAAGTGTTCCCGTTCACTTCCAACTCGATCATTTCGCGATAGATGGTCTTGACCTGCACGGGACCCAACACGGTACCTTCCGTCACCCGCGTCGCACGGCCACCTTCAACACTGAGAAATGCAAAACGGCGCTCATCGTCGCGAGACCATTGGAGTATCTGGATGCGCATCGCGGGTGCACCTGTCGGCATCGACCGCCGCACCTCCAGCGAATGCCCCTCCGGTGGTTCAGCGGGGGATCCGGGCAGAGGGGTAACCTCCGGCACGACTATTGGTGACGCGACGGGGGACTCTCCGATGCTCCCGGCCCTCACGGCACCCGTGTCCTCGCTCGTCGCCACACCAGCGGGCTTTTGAGCCACCGACCCAGCCACCGCTGAAGCCTTGCCGGATTTTTCGGCCGCCCGGGCCAGCCGTTTGGCACGCAATTCATTCCGACGCTCCAACTGGGCCGCGCGACGATCGGCCTGATTCTCAGCCCTCTCCTGCTTCATCAAGGCCCGTTGCTCGCGCCTCTCCTCGCGGTACTCCTCGCGCGATAGCTCGCCCTCAGCCACGCTTTTACGCGCCGCACGGGCGGCATCGCGGGCGGCCATCCGTTGCTCCCGCCAAACCTCGCGCGCGGCGATCGCGTCGCCAGGTGCGCCGTTTTCCGCCGCCACCGAAGCCTCATTGCCAGCGCGCTTCTGCGGCTTCCCGGCACCCGGAACCCTTCGCGCAACAGCACCGGCGGCCTTCGGACTTTCCTCGGTCAGATCCACTTCGGCCACCTCGAGTTCGGCAGGAACATCGCGCCCGTCGAGAATCTCGCCATCCCCGGCGCTCGCGGCAAGACCGGCTGCGGAGTCTGACTGGACCGAGTCCGATTGAACGGAGGGCAAAGCCGAACCGTCTCCATCACCAGCATCCTCCTCTCCGGTAAACATCCCGACCACGAAGGTCCCGCCGACCAGAACAACCAAAGCGAGGATCCGCCACATGCGTGATCGCGGAGGAGGTCCCGAGGGCGGCGGCGCGCCTGGCTCAACTGAGCCGCTGGTCTTTCGATCGGCTTTGGCTAAAGCATCCAATACTGTACTCATGGTCGGAAACCTCCGGAGTTCCCCGCCGAAGTGGACGAGATAGGCTGTATCTCGACGGGAGCGCTCAGGCGCGGCATCGCGCCAGGCAACCCCGCACGGTAAAGCGCGATCATGGTCAAGGGACCCACTTTCCCGTCCACCCGGAGGCCAATTCCCTCCTGAAAGCGAGCGATTGCGTCGGCCGTGGTCGAATCAAAAACATCACCGATACTGGCGTCCGAAATATCCGCGTCGCGCAAGAGCAGATGCAGACGTTCGACCTGCGGGCCAAACGAGCCCTCCGCCAACAACGGTCCGAGGTCGTCAACGTCCTTCCAGAACAGATGCGCCCGCCCATTCCAGTACGAATCCAGAATCCCGGCAGGCAACGAGAAACTACTGCCATCAAAGCGAAAGAGAACACGACCGGCAGACACCGATTCCAGAAGACCGAATCGTGCCCCACCGCCATCGCTCCCCGCACTCACCTCGAGAATCACCGGCAGGTCGAGAACCCCCAGCAGTCCTACATCGCCCTCGACCAACTCGTAGGACAAACCACGATCCGCGGCGATCCCTGCGAGATCAAATTCATTAGCCGAGGACTCCGCTGGCGACAGCGGGGCCGCGGGCCAGGTAGCCAGCAAGGATTCGATCGCCTCATAGGCAGAGTGGCCCGAGGACGACTGTCGAAATGCCCCTTCGAGCATAGCGGCGGCAGCTTCGCCGTCCCGATCCGGAGCTATTGGCGCCGACGGTTCTGCGAGGAAAGCCAGATCCTCGAGTTCCGAGGCCGCGGCCTCACCAAGCTCAACGTCGCTCACCTGAATCTCACCCCGATTGGCGGCCTCGGGGGCACCCGTGACCGCGTCCACCACCTCGCGCGACCGGACCGCGAGCCACTCTGTCGAGATCTCGGAACTCCAGAGCTTCGCACCGAGAAAGGCAGAACCCGAAAGAGCAACCCCGAGAACCACGCCCGCCGCTATCCGCTTCGTCCGTCCCGCCCGCGGGGCGACGGGCCGACGGGCTCCAAGAGAATCGCCAAGTTCCTCGGCAGCCTGATCCAGAAGCCGGCGTGTGACGCGCGACCGATCCGCGGCGAACGCGACCAGAAGCGCGCGATGACAAATCTGGTTGATCAGGCGCGGCAAACCCCGTCCATGAACATGGATTCGCTTGAGCGCCGCCTTGGTAAAGATCTCCCGGGTCGCGCCACCCGAGGCGATCGCAAGACGATGCCGCACGTAGTCCGCTGTCTCAGCACGATCCAGTGCCGTCAGATGGAAACGAACTGTAATCCGCTGATTCAGCTGGGTCAGCTCGGGGCGTGCGAGAAGGTCGCGAAGCTCCGGCTGGCCAACCAGAACGATCTGCAGCAGTTTTGAAGTCTCGGTCTCGAAGTTGGACAGCATCCGCAATTGCTCGAGGATCCCTCCATCGAGAGCCTGTGCCTCATCGACGACAATCACGACCTGACGCTCCCGGGACTTCTGCTCGAGAAGATATTGGTTGAGAGCACCGAGAAGCTCCCGCCGCCCACCTTGTTCTCGCAGACCGAGTTCGTGATTGATTTCCTCGAGAAGCTCTACCCCCGTCATTACGGGGTTCAGAACGTAGGCATATTGAATTTTCTCGTCGGCATCGCGGAGAAGCGAACGCAGGAGAGTCGTCTTCCCGGCGCCGATCTCGCCCGTAATGGCCACGAAGCCCGCGCCGTCCCGAATACCGAAGGAAAGATGTCCGAGGGCCTCCCGGTGCCGACGCGAAAGGAAGAGATAACGCGGGTCGGGCGTAAGCCGGAATGGCGGTTCGTCTAGACCGAAAAAAGTCTCGTACATCGTCTCAAGGTTTCCGCACCCGAGTTTGCCCGGTTCGAGACCGATCAGCAAATGCCCGGAATATGCTCATGATTCCTCGCCTTCGAGGCGAAGCTGAAGCATCGCTTCTTCCGGAACATCCGCCAGAAACTGGGACACCCGCGCCGAAACAAATCCGCCCATCGCGCGATCCTGCACTTCCATCGGGTAACAGAGATAGAGGTTCTCCTCGGCCCGCGTACAGGCGACGTAGAGAAGCCGACGTTCCTCTTCGAGATCTCCTGCTTCGAGGGCGTAGATCGATGGCAGACGCCCCTCGAGGACCGAGAGAACGAACACCGAATGCCACTCCAGCCCTTTCGCCGAATGAATCGTGGAGAGAACCAATTGTCCCTGGTCGGCTGTGTCCAACGCGACCGAACCGCCCACTGCATCCACCGGCGGCTCCAATGCCAATTCCGAAAGCAATTGCGTCAGGGTCGGGAATCTCTCCGCCAGGATCTGGAACTGCTCGAGATCGCGTTCTCTCTTCGGAGCGTCCTCCCGATACTCGCGCTCGAGGATTGGCTGATAAAACCGCAGAACCTGATCGACCAGAACCGAGGGCTCGGAGGCTTCCGGCTGCAGGGACTCAAGAAAGGCCCCCAGGGAGCGGATCGACTGGATCGCGCCCTTTCGCATGCCGGGGCTGCCTTCATACGTCGAGAGTCGCCGATCGCCTGAAGCCGCAGAGCCCATCCACTCCAGCGCCTGCCCTGCGGCCTTGGCACCAACGCTGTCGAGCAGAAGCAGGATTCGGCCCCAGGCAACTGAATCCTGCGCATTCTCCAGTACGCGCAGGAAGCCGAGAACATCTTTTACGTGAGCGCTTTCCAGAAAACGAAACCCACCACGCTTGACGTAGTCAATTCCCGCCCGAGTCAACTCGAGTTCCAAATCAAAGGAATGCGTGGACGAACGAAACAGGACTGCAATCCGATTCAGAGGTACGCCTTCCTCCACCAGATCAAGGATACGCTGCCTCACGAACAGACTTTGCCAACGCTCGTCGGGGGCTGGGACCACCCAGGGAACCTCACCTTCCTTCCGCGAGCTAAAAAGCGTTTTTTCATGTCGCTGGTCCGAGGCGGCGATCACTGCGTTCGTCACATCCAGAATCGGTTGCGTGGAGCGGTAGTTTTCCTCGAGACGAATCACGCTGGTTGCCTTATGCTCGGTTGGGAACCGAAGGATATTCTCCACATCCGCCCCGCGAAATCCATAGATCGACTGAGCATCGTCTCCCACGATCATCAGGTTCCCATTCTCTCCCGCGAGCAAGGAGACGATCTCCGCCTGGATCTGGTTGGTATCCTGATACTCGTCAACCATGATGTACCGGTACAGCTTTCGCAGACGTAGCCGGAGCTCGTCGTTCTCGCGCAAATGACGGACCAGGTGGAGCAGCAGATCGTCGTAGTCCAACAGATTTCGGTCCGACTTATATTCCTCAAAAGCCGCCCGGCAAGCGGCCAGATCCTCGAGATCGTCGAGCAGTTGCGGGTACTCCAGCTCCAGAATCTCTTCGATAGATAGCCCCCGGTTGACCATGGCGCTGAAAATCTTTGCCAGAGTCTTCTTGCGAGGGAACCGCCGCTCCCGCGAGTCGAGACCCAACCGCACCCGCATGAGCTGCAATGTATCTTCGGAATCACTCCGATCGAGGATCGTAAAGCGAGGCGGCCAGCCGTAGAGCTCTCCGTACCGACGCAAGACGAGATTCGCGAAGGAGTGAAAGGTACCGCCCGTCACCCGATCAAGCCCCTCGTCTCCCAATAGAGCCTCGGCTCGGCGCAACATCTCCTGCGAAGCGCGACGGGTGAAGGTCAATAACAGGATGGATTTGGCGTCGACCCCGGACTCGACCAGACGGGCAACCCGATAGATCAGTGTGCGCGTCTTGCCGCTGCCTGCGCCGGCAATCACCAGAACCGGACCGTCGAGCGTCGTTGCGGCCTGGTACTGGGCCTCATTGAGTTCCCCACGATAATCGATCCGATAAAGTGGCTCGCCGCTGGTCTCCCGGCGGATGGTATACGAACGAGGCATCTGGAATTGATTCCTACTATGCAACAGCCGTTCGCACCATCCGAGGTGCTGGTGGATGACTACCGCGCTGAACCATGGCATGGTGAGGGTATGTCGGATCCATCCCGTAAGAACTCGAAGCCCATGAATGTGCAGACGGACCCCAAGACGGCAACGGGGGTCTATGCCAACATGATGATGGTGACCCACAGGCCAGAGGAGTTCGTGCTCGACTATCTCTTCGCGCCACCGCAGACACCCGACGCCGAGGAGTCCGTCGCCTTGCTCCGCTCCCGTGTGATCGTCGCGCCGGCCCACGCCAAGCGGATCTTGCGCGCACTCGAGGACAACCTGCGGCGCTATGAAGCGAATTTCGGCCCGATCACCGAGGCCAATGCAGCCCAACCAACCCTGCAATAACCCCGAAGATGGCCTTGCAACCTTCCCCGCAGACACCGGAATTACTTGATCTTCGCGGTGTTCAATGCCCGCTGAACTGGGCCCGGGCCAAGGTTTCCCTCGAGGGAATGCCCGCAGGTTCGCGCCTCGCGGTTCTTGTCGATGATCCACGGGCGGTGCAAAACCTGCCCCGCGCGGCGGAGGCGAGTGGACATGCCGTGATTCAGGTCCTGAAAAGGCGTGAGGGCTGGGAGATCGAGCTCGAGCGCTAGAACCATGAGCAGCGACAACGACAATATCGCGGGCCGCGTCTTCACCACGCGCGAGATCGCCAAGCTGGCGAAGCTGACGCCGGTTCGCGTCCGCAATTGTGTTCGTGCGGGCTTCCTGCGGCCCACTCGGGGCCTCCGGGGCCGATTCGAATATTCCCTGCACGACGTCCTCGTTCTGCGGGCGACCCGAACGCTCCTCGACGCCAACCTTCCTCCGCGACGCATCGCCGAGTTGGTTCGGGAAATCCGGGCACGCTTACCCGAGGGGCGCGATATATCGAGCGTAAATTTACGTCTGGAGGGGGAACGCGTGGTGATTGCCCACGAGGGCCGCCGTTGGTTGGATAACGGCCAGCTTCTGCTCGGGTTCCAGAGGCGCGACCAGAACTCCCGCATCGAAAACCTCACCCCCGTGGAAGATGACCGGGCGGCTTACCGCGCGTTCACGCGGGGACTCGAGTTGGAGAAAACCTCATTGCCCGAGGCGAAAGTCGCCTACGAAGAGGCGATCGAACTTGATCGCACAGCAATACCCGCCTACGTAAACCTCGGCCGCCTCGAACACGAGTCCGGGGCCTATGATCGCGCCGAGTCCCTTTACCAGAACGCATTGAAGCTCGACGGCGAGGAGCGCACCGCCCTCTTCAACCTGGCGGTCCTCAGCGAAGATCAGGGAGATTCGGCCAAGGCTCTCCGTCGCTATTCGCAACTGCTCGTGGCCGATCCCGAGAATGTCGACGGACACCATTGCCTCGCGAGGCTCCACGCCCGTCTGGGGAACCAGACAGAGTCGCGTCGTTACACGCGACTCTGTCGGGAAATTTTACGCGGCCGCTGAAGCATTAACGCCAACCCCTAAATGCTTCGTCTGCATTTTCCACGGACTCGGAACTCTTGCCTGAAGGATTACGCTGGCGAGAATGACACTGCGGACCCGAGAAACCGATGATTCATAGCTGCCTTCTGTCGGGAATGTCGCCAAGACCCGTTCAGGTGGAGGTGGAACTCACCCGTGGCCTCCCCCGAACGCAACTGCTGGGACTCCCCGGACCAGCCGTCCGCGAAGCTGCCGACCGCGCTCACGTTGCACTCGCGGCCAGCGGATTTCATTTGGCGCCCTATCGAACCACCATCAATCTGGCGCCGGCCGATGAAAGAAAAGACGGCGCCGGTCTCGATCTGGCAATCGCGCTCGCGCTCCTCGAGGCCCATGGCACACTCACGGTACCAGAAAGCCAACGGGTCCTGGTCGCGGCGGGACTCGCTCTCGACGGATCGCTGCGCGGCTTGCGCGGTTGTCTGGCCACACTCCTTGGCGCATTCTCTGCAGGATTCAATCGGGTGCTCGTGGCACCGCAAAACGAAGAAGAGGCACGGATGGTACCCGACCTCGCCATACAGGCGCCCGCCGACCTGCGTGCTGCCGTCGCCATGATGGAGATTTCGGCAGAGACGCAAACCGCGGGGCACGCCCGACTTTCGGGCACGGCTGGCGCCACCTCGGAGAGTCATTCACAGATTTATCTCCAGAGTCGCTTGCAAAGTGTTTGGCCCCGCCCCGACCCCACGAGTGGCGGCGCGGGCACAAAGGAGTTGCCGCCCACGCCCGACCTTGCCGAGGTTCACGGCCAACCACTCGCCAAACGAGCACTCGAGATCGCGGCCGCCGGCGGTCACAACGTTCTTTTCTGCGGCCCTCCGGGATCCGGCAAGACAATGCTGGCCGAGCGATTGCCGGGCATTCTCCCCCCGATGACAGACCGGCAGCGCCTCGAAGCCATGGCGGTGCATGGACTTGCCGGACTCGCAATCGATGGACTCGCCCGGGGCGACCCGCCGTGCCGACAACCGCATCATAGCATCACCCGCGTCGGTCTTGTCGGAGGAGGTCGTCCGATCGTGCCAGGCGAGATCGCTCTCGCCAATCATGGGGTACTTTTCCTCGACGAATTTCCGGAATTCCACCCCCAAACCCTCGAGGCACTGCGACAACCGCTGGAGGATCAACAGGTGACTCTTCATCGAGTCGGCCTCGAATCTCAATTTGCGACCAGCTTCCTGTTGGTAGCGGCCATGAACCCATGTCCATGTGGGCGGTATGGCCACCCCACGCAGCCTTGCAGCTGCAGTCCGGGAGCGAGACTCCGCTATCGCAGTCGCCTATCGGGTCCGTTGCTCGACAGAATCGATCTCTATTTGAACCTGCCGCCGACGCATCCGACATTTCTGCGGGAGGGACTCCCCGACGAAAGTTCTGCGAAAGTTCGTACGCGCGTGCTCGCCGCATCGGCGCATCAGGCTGTGCGTGCGAACGCCGCCTGCAATGCCAGACTATCCCCGAACGAGTTGGACCAGACTGCCTGCATCGAAACCGTCGCTCGTACACTTCTCGAGGAAAACGTGGACCACCTCGGACTCACGGCCCGGGGCTACCATCGAACCTTGCGCGTCGCGAGAACCATTGCCGATCTCGAGGACTCGCCAACGGTCACCGAAACCCATGTCGCCGAGGCTCTCCAATACCGGGACTCCCAATGCGAACCCGCTCTTTGAGGTGGGTCAGGGCTTGGCTTCGAGGCTGGGCTCGGATCCACCCAGTTCGCGGCCGGGGACCAGGAAATTCCCCATAATCGATTGGTAGGCCTCACAGGGCGTCCAGCACTGAGGGCAATCGGCCTTCCAGATCTCTTTCTGCGTATCCTCGGCCAGAGGCGTCGACCAGATTTGACGGAGATCGTAGTCCACATCGCGCAAGCTTCCGATCTTGCGATCATAGATTGTGCACGGAAAAACATTTCCCCACGAGTCCACAAAGCAGGAGGCGGAAAGAGCATGACAGCGCATCGGGGTTTTACCCGTCATCAGATAGCGCTCCACACGGTCGAGATACTGCCCCTCGAGATAGCCGACCGGCCCTCGTGGCAAACCTCGGAGTCGCGCCACCTCCTTGACCGACTCGAGCAGCATGGTGGGCGCCACGTGGTCTCTCAGGCCGAGTTCGTCGTTCCCCAGATAGTGAGAAGACTCGTGAACAATATTCACGTGGAAGTCCTGGTAGGTAAGCCCGGGTATTTTCTTTGCAGCGGCAGCAAATGCGGTGGGGAAATGATCAACGTTCATCTGCGACAGAGTCATTCCCAAAACCACTTCGACCCCTGGAATCTCACGGAGGCGCCGAAAGGTCTCCATCTGACGCTGCCACCCGCCATCAATCCCACGAATTTCGTCGTTGGTGGCCTCGTCACCGTCCGTGGAAACCGTGATGATCAGTTTCTCAGGACGTCGCTCCATGATTTGGCGCGTGTTTTCGACGATCTTGTCCGAGAGGTAGCCATTGGTCGGATAGTGGAGCAGCAAGAGATTCGGGCTCTCGTCGATCACAGTGTGCGCGATCTCGACAAAATCCTTGCGCAGCGTGACCTCCCCGCCCGTAAGATCCACCCAGAGGAAGTCTCGTGATTTACGGAAGAACTCGCGAATTTCGTCGACCCGGAGTTCGTTCCGCGGCTTCATCTTCCAGATGTTGCAGGTCTGGCATTTGTAATTGCACCAGTAGGTGATCGCGAAAGTCAATTTGAAGGGATGATCGAGGCGCTTGAAATTGGCGTCGAAAGCCTTCTTGGCCAGAGCTGCATAAGTGCGAAGCTTCAAGTCACCGCCTCCAGAATGCGCAGAGGCAGGTTTGGCTTGGGCGCAACTCGCTCCCAGTTTTCGAGGTACCAGTCATAGGCGTCGCAAGTAATCTTGATATTGTCTCCCGAAGGCTCCCAACCAAGATTCTCCCTTGCACGACTAATGTCCAGCACGAAATTCACATCCGCCAATTTATAATGCTCAGGTACGATCGGCGACATACCTACAAGATTCAGCACGCGCGCCGCGTTTCGAAGCAAAGCTGCCGGAAACGCCATGATTTTCGACGAGGCCCCCGCATAGGCGATCAAAGCCTCGCATTGCGCACGAACCGAGGGCACAGACTCCGGTGGAGAACCGACATTTACAACCAAACCGCGCGCCTTATCGGACGTCGCCGCCAAAATCGCGCAGCGCGAGACATCGTCCGCTGCCACCATCTGGACGCGATTTGCGCCACTCCCGAGGAGAAAAACGCGCCGATTCCGGCGCACCCAATCGAAAAGCAGGACGAATACGCCCGTCATCCCGTCCCCAAAAAGGCTCATGGGTCGAAGCATGGCCACATCCTGCCCGCCATCGATTGCCTGAAGACAGAGTTTCTCTGCCTCGAGCTTGGACGCACCATAAGCGCCCAGCGGTTCCTTCGGATGCGTCTCCTCGTCGACCAATTCGGTGCGCGGAATCCCGTACACCGCCGAACTCGAAATGAATACGACTCGTCGAGCTCGTTTTTCCCTGGCAGCATCGAGGACATTCTGGACGCCAGTCAAATTCATGTCGAAGATATCCTGTTCGGACAAGGAGGCGAACTGTGGCTTCATGCGCTGGCCGGCCGCCAGATGATGCACCACTTCGACATCGTGGCAGGCTTCGCTCAGCGCAGCCTTGTCACGCATATCCCCCGTGATCGATTCGATCCGAGCCTCACGCCCGACCGACCGGACCGCGTCGTGCAGCGACTCGGGCGTCGGCACCATATCGAAAAGGCGGATATCGTACCCCTTTTCGACCAATTGAGGGACCAGGGTGTGACCCAATACGCCTGAGGCTCCCGTCACAAGGACCTTCATCAATGGACCTCCGGTCGAGCCTTTGTCGCCGCGAGATCCAGGCGGGGAAAAAATTCGCTTTCCATGGTTTCGATTACCCTTGAGACTTCGATTCGCTTCATGCAGACCGGATTCACGCACCGGCTGATCTTGAGATTATAATTGGACAGGCACGGACTACAAAAAAGTTGCTCGTAGAAAACCAGATCGAGAGGCCCTCGAGGGCCATACAGACGGGGCTCCGTCGGCCCGAAGAAAGTGACCGCCGGGGTATGCATCAACCCTGCCAAATGCAAAATGGAGGTATCGTTTGTGACCACACAAAGCGAATGGCCAAGCAGCGCGGTCAATTCCCCCACCGAAAGCGCGTCACAGGCGTCGGTAGCGGCGTGAGACTCCGCCATCATGCCGATCACCTGTTGCACCAGTCCAGCTTCCTCCACGCCAACGCCGGTGAATACCACTCGGCAATGACGCTCACGGACCAGGTGGTCGGCAAGCGCTGCGAAATTCGAGGCTGACCATCGCTTGATGGCAATCTTGTCGAAGTTCGGCCCCGTACCCACATGCATCAGGACCAGAGGTTTATCCGGATCCTCGGGGAATCGTTCCTGAATATCCGCGCGGTCCTGCGGCAGCGTCGGAAGCAGGATCAGTGGCGCCGGAAGGGTTTCTCGACCAAGAGGGACAGCCAGGCGCATGAAGATATCAGCCATATGATCGGTGTCGGCATAAGCCACCCGGTGCGTATAGAGCCAACCGCGAGCCTGACCATCTGTATTGAACCCGACCACGGCCGGAGCGCTCGTCAAGGAACCTAAAATACTCGACAGCTTCATGAATTGCTCGAAGTCGAGGACGGCATCGTAGCCACCACGCAACTGGCGAAGGAGACGAAAAACAGAGCCCAGAAAATTCGGGAAGCTGTCGACATCTACGGTCAGAACCGTCGAGACCAGACCGCTCTGTTCCAGCAGGCTGCGGTTACCTGGAAGGGTCAGGAAATCAAACTCAACTTCACCCTCGCCGCGAACCGAGGCCACGGTCGGGAGAATCATCGCAATGTTCCCGAGCCCATAGAACTTGATCCCCAGAACTCGCCTGGGACGTTTCAGCGGACCGTCTTCCGGCGGGGTCGTTGCACCGAGAGGGGGCAGACGTCCGAGCGCTCGGCTGATCGCCCAGAGACCGAAGCAAATAAACAAGCCGAGCCAACGATCGATATATCGTGCAATGCGCAGATTCATGGCTGTGGGCCGGCCTCGCTCAGGTCGCCCTCACCCTCCGACAGCGCCGGGAATCTCCGGCACCTGAGGGTTGCAAGAAACATGGACCTGACTACCACTCCGGGCAAAAACGGGTCAACGACATTCCTCGCATGCCCTGACAGGATCGAGTTCACGGAGTTTCCACAAGCGATCTGGCCCAGCGATAATCGGCCTTCCCGCTTGGACTGCGCTGGATTCGCTCCGCAAACACAAAATCCTTGGGCAGCTTATAGCGTGCAAGATGGCGAGCGCATTCCTCGAGCAGGCTTGCGTTCGAAGTTTCCACGCCCTCCTTCAGTTGCACGACGGCTACGACCTCCTGCCCCCAGCGCAAGCTTTTTCGACCGGCAACAATCGCATCATAAACAGCCGGATGTGCCAGCAAGGCCTGCTCGACCTCCTCTGCGAAAATCTTCTCGCCGCCTGAGTTGATGGTCACGGAGTCCCGCCCGAGAACCTCTACGGAACCATCCTCAAGGTGTCGGGCACGATCCCCCGGAACCGCATAACGAACACCTTCGATCTCGGGGAAAGTCTTGCGGGTTTTCTCCTCGTCATCGAGGTACCCAAGGGGCACATTTCCGCCCTTGGCGAACCATCCCACCTCCGGGCTACCCGGCGTCAATCGGGTCTGGAGGTTTTCGTCGACCACACAGGTGTCGTCCACAGGCGTGAATTTCCCGGTAGACGCGCCGCTTTCCCTGGAACTGGTATGCATTCCCTGTTGACCAGTTTCGGAGGAACCAATTCCGTCCATGACCAAAGCGTGCGGCAATTGCTCGAGGAGCGCCTCTTTCACCGTCACACTGAGCGGAGCCCCTCCATTGGCCACCACGAAGAGGCTGGAAAGGTCGTAGTTGCCCTCCCGAATCGCGTCGAGAAGAGGCCGACCAAACGCGTCACCGACAATCACGATCAAATTCACTTTCTCGCGCTCGATCGTAGCGAGAAGATCATGCGCATCGAGACGGTCCACGACGTTCTGGATGAAGAGTGTCCCGCCCCCATGAAGGGTAATGAAAGCGAGCCAATGACCGGCGCCATGCATGAACGGTGGAGCCGCCAGGACCTTCATTCCTCCATTCACCGCCATCTCCAGAACCTGGTCGGTGCTCTCGACAAAGCCGCTACCATCCTGAAGTCGTCCGCCCATCGCCGCCATGAAAATATCATGTTGCCGCCAGAGAACGCCCTTCGGCATCCCGGTCGTTCCGCCGGTATACAGAGCATAGAGATCGTCGGGCGATGCCTCCATGCTCACAGGATCGGGGGATCCGGCGGCCAGAGCATCCTCGTACCCGATCGCTCCGGGCAGAAGCGGGGCTCCGCTTTCGTCTTCCACCTGAATCAATACTTTGAGCTCCGGCAGGTCGGGCAGAATCTTGGCCAACTGCTCTGCAAAGCGAGCGTGAAAAATCACGGCCCGGGCCCCCGCGTCGCGAAGGAGATACCGCAGCTCCTCCTCCACGTAACGATAGTTCACGTTGATCGGAACAGTCCGTGACTTGAAGGCTCCGAGCATACCCTCGATATACTCATTGCCGTTCATCAAATAGAGCGCCAGGTGATCTTGCCCCGAGCGCCAGCCAGGCAGGCCCTGACGATCGGTCGCCTCACCCAATCCCTCCTTGCGGAGATAGTCGGCGAGTCGACGGGAACGCTCGGCGACTTCAGCGTACGTCAAGCGACGTTCGCCAAAAACCATACACTCACGATCCGGCATGCTTTCCGCGAGCCGCTCGTTCAAAATTGCGAGATTAAAACTTTCCATCGGATTCTCCAGAGCTCAGGCTCAAGCCAGCCTCATGCCGGTTTGCGGGCATAGATCTCGACGCGTCCTTCCAGACCCGTCCATTTCCCGATCGCGAACAGTACCGCGAGTCCCGCACGAATCGGAAAGGAAAAGCTGTAGCGTCCAAGGTATGGGGTGTCACCACGAACCTCGCTGACTTCGAACCCCACGTCCTCAGCAAGTCTTCGGAGAGTCGCTGGTGTGAAGTACCAATAATGGTTCGGCACGTAGAGGCGTTCCGCCAGACTTCCCACTACCGGAAGCCGCGCAAGGATATCAGCCATCCCGAAAAGGGTCGATCGGTGATTGGGCACAGCCACGAAAAGAGCCCCCCCTGGTTTCAGAGTTCCCAGAGCATGCTCGAGAAAGATCCGCGGGTCGTGCGTGTGCTCGAGTACGTCCGCCATCGTGATGACAGATGGAGCGACGCTGAACTCGGCCTCGAGAAAATCACCGACCTGCACCTCCACCCCGAACTCCTCCGTAGCTTTCGCCGCTGCTCCGGGAGAGATTTCGCATCCCAGAACGTCGAATCCAGCCTCCTTCCCAAGGTGGAGCAACAGACCGGTCCCGATCCCGACATCCACCAATCGCCCGCCGCCGGTCAACTGATGCAGGCGCTCGAGAGTTGCCCGAAAACCGAGAACCACAGGATCCTCGGGGAAATCTCGATAATACGCGGTGAACATCTCAGCCGTTTCGTCCATCAACCCGCCGGCAAACGCGTCATCTTCACGCTGAGCAATCTCATCGCCGGAGGGGATCGGATCGACAAATACCTGTCCGCAGGAACATCGGTAAAGAGAGCTCCTCGGCCCGTGCAACGGCTTGGCGCCGCGCGCACCGCAAATCAGACACGGGCGCGGACCCGACCCCTCATGTTCTGTCGACGAACTCATGGACCGATCCTCTACACCATCTGGCGGTCGGGATCATCCCGTTTGGGCACACCAACTGAAAACTGGTATCCGGGAGCTGTGAATATCGAGCCGATCCACCCCGGGCTTTTCACCCAGCCCGACGACCCACGAGGTGCGGGCCTTTGTGCGGGGCGCTGTGATCGGTGCGGGGACCTTCATTTTCCTGCCACTCCCGACTGTCCCTATTGCGGCTCCGCCGGCTGCCGGGAGGAAATTGTCGGCCGGACGGGAGTCTTGCATGTTGGAACCGTAGTGACAGCGCCGCCGCCCGGTTACATCGGCGAGGTCCCCTACGGCTTTGGACTTGTTGATCTACCCGAAGGGCTCCGGGTCGTCTCGGTGGTGGCCGAGACCGATCCAGCGCGGCTTTATTCGGGAATGCCTTTGCGCATCGGGCGATTGATCCTGACTACCGCAGACGGCTCGTCGCGAGCGAGCTGGCAATACGAACCGGTCGAGGCATCCTCGTGAGCGACCATCCGGTCTACCTCACCGGGGTCGGGATTCATCCTTTCGGACGATTCCCCGACCTCGATGTCACTCAGCTCGGTCTTGCTGCGATCCGCTCCGCTGTCGAGGACAGCGGTCTGGAGAGACCTGATTTCGATGCAGCTTTTTGCGCGAGTGTGTATTCGGGTGTTGCCGCGGGTCATAAGGTCCTGTCTCGGGTCGGCTGGACAGGCCCCCCGATCATGAATATCGAGGCCGGTTGCGCAAGCGGTGGTGCGGCGCTGTCGCTGGGCGCAGACCTGATTCGCTCCGGCCGTCATCAAAGAGTGCTCGTGTTCGGCATGGAGAAGATGCCACGGGGCATGATCCGCTCAAGTTTTTTTCCGGGCTGGTGCGAAGAAGCTGGACTTACGCCTGCCCCCGCATACTTCGCGCTGCGAGCCCGACGGCTGATGGAACATTCCGGGGTGACCCCGGACGACCTCGCAGATGTCGTCGTTCGAAACCGCCAACAAGGGGCGCGCAACCCTTTCGCCATGTTTCGCAAACCGGTCACTCGACAGGAAGTTCTCACCTCCCGACTCGTCTGCGCCCCCCTCAACCTGTGGATGCTCTGCTCGCCCAACGAGGGTGCCGCCGCCGTGATCCTGTCCAACCAACCTGCGCGGGGGCAGCCCGCCATCAAAGTTGCCGCGAGCGTTCTTCGCTCGCACCACCCGGGTAGCGCGCTCGGCGAGCATACTCCTTTATGCGGTCGAATTGTTGCCGAGCCGGAAAGCCCGACAAGCGTGGCGTCTCGCGAGGCCTGCTCCCAATCAGGTTTCGGAATCAAGGACCTGGACGTGGTCGAATTGCAGGATACGGACGCTGGCCGCCACATTCTTTCGGTCGAGGAGCTCGGAATCTGCGGTGCCGGCGAAGGCGGTGCCTATATCCGGAACGGCGGAGGGAGCCGGGACAGCGACCTCCCGATCAATCTCTCCGGAGGACTCCTCTCCAAAGGAGAACCGCTCGGAGCCTCCGCGCTCGGGCAGGTCGTGGAGCTGGCGTGGCAATTACGCGGTACCGCCGGAGAACGGCAGGTAAACAAGGCCCGTGTCGCGCTCGCCCATACAGTGGGCCGCGGCGCCAATGCGTCCGTCGTGATTCTGGCCAAGGACTAAAAGTTTATTGGTACATCTCGAGCAACTCGAGCAGCCCCTGCTCACGCATGGCATCGAACACGGCTCGCTTGATATCTCTTGAGGTTCCCAGGGAGAGCACCTCTTCAGCCAAGGCCTGCGCCGATTCTTGAGAAACCGAGCGGATCAGCTTCTTGATCACAGGAATGAAAAACGGCTCCATGCTCAACTCATCGATCCCCATGCCGAGCAGGGGCAGCGTGCACATCGGGTCTGCAGCCATCTCCCCGCACATCGACACCGGCACTCCAGCCGCGCGAGCGGACTCCACGACAAAGCTCACCGTGCCGAGCACCGCCGGATGCAGGGGTTGGTAGAGGGGTGCCACCTTGCGGTTGTTGCGGTCGACGGCAAGCAAATATTGGATCAGATCATTGGTGCCGATCGACAGAAAATCGGCATATTGTACCAACTGCGGAGCGAGATAGACCGCTGAAGGAACTTCAATCATGACCCCCAAAGGCAAATCAGGGACGCAGGGGATACCCTCTCGCAATAAATCCGAGCGAGTATTCTCGATAATTTCCCGTGCCTGCAAGACCTCCTCGACCGACGAGATCATCGGCAACAAGATCCGGGTGGGCCCCTCGACACCGGCGCGCATGATTGCTCGCAACTGCTGGCCGAAGAACTCCGGCATCTCCAGCGAGACTCGGATCGAGCGCCACCCAAGGAACGGGTTTTCCTCGCGGGGCGTATGCAGAAAGGCCGGGTATTTGTCCGCCCCGATGTCAAGCGTCCGGACGGTCACAGAGCGGCCGCCCATGCCTCGAATCACCTTGCAGTAAATATCATATTGCTCTTGTTCGCTCGGGAAGTCGCGAAACGAGATAAAGGGAAACTCGGTGCGGTAAAGACCGACACCCTCTGCTCCGTGGCGGTTAGCCAAAACGACGTCCCCGACAAGGCCGACATTCGCATTCAAGGCGACCGTGCGTCCGTCCGTAGTCGTCGCCGGCAAGTCATGAAGCGAGCCGAGATTCTCGTTGAAGTCCCTATAATCCCGGTCCATTCGCTCGTATTCACTAACGACATCCGGGCCGGGCATGCGGTAGACGACACCGGCATTGCCGTCCACGATGACATGATCCCCCTCCGAGACGCCCTCCAGCACCTGATCAATGCCGACCACCGTCGGGATCTCGAAGGATTTCGCCAGAATCGTCGCATGCGAAGTCTCGCCGCCGGTAGCGAGGGCGATACCCTGAACATCCATCAGGTCAATCTCGGAAAGGTCCGTGAGCGTCAACTCGCGGGCGATCAACACGCTCCCCTTGCCAGGTCGTGCGCGAAGGCTCGTATCCAGGCCGAGCAAGATTCGCAGAAGCCGCTGTCCGACGTCGCGGATATCAAGGGCCCTCTCCCGAAGATAAGGGTCATCGACCTGCTCAAAGACTTCGAGAAACTCCTCGATCGCCAGCCGTATGGAGTACTCCGCCGACGACCCGGCCGCCACAAAATCACGGACTCGGCTTGCCAGGGTGTCATCTTGGAGCATCAGGAGATAGGCCTCGAAAATCTTGCCCGTTGCCTCCGGCAAGATCTCCTCCATCTTCTCACTCTGCTTTTGCACATCCGCGATCGCCTGCGCGACGGCAGATTCGAATCGGACCAACTCCTCATCCGGGCCCTCCACCGGTTCGTCGGCAATCTCGGAAAGAACAACTTCCGGGTGCAAGATATGTGCGTTGCCAATCCCGAAACCGGGTGCTGCCCCAATGCCCCGCAATCGCTGACCCGGGTCGCGATTCTCGGCTCGTTGTACAGCCGACGTCTCGCCCTGACGTTCCACGGCCTGCAGGCGACGGAGGGCATCCAACATGCGTCGCCGGTAATCTGCCTGCTCTCGCTCCTTGAGCTTCAGGCTGTCGAGCAGGCGCGCCTTGACCAGCACAGAGGCGATCTGGCCTGCAATCGTGCGCAAGAGGCTGACTTCATCACCGGTAAAGGACCGACGACGAAGCGTCTGGACAACCAGAACGCCAAGTGGCGCATGACGCTCGAGGACCGGAACACCGAGAAAGGAATGGTAACGCTCCTCGCCCAACTCGGGGAAGAATTTGAAGCGTGGATGAATCGGTGCATCTTCAGCAACGACCTTCTCCATATTCTCGATTACGAGGCCCGTAAGCCCTTCATCGGTTCGCATCTCCACTCTGCCGATGGCATCGCGGTCGAGGCCGGTCGTCGCCCAGAGCTTGAGGGAGAGCTGCTTGTCGTCGAGCAAATAGAGTGAGCATACCTCCGTCCGCATTCGGTCGGCGACCACGCCGACGACACTCTCCAGGGTTTCCTTGAGGTCCTCTGATTCCAGAATCAGGGCTCCGACGCGCTCCAGCAAACGCAATTCCCGCATGGAACCGTTCCCTGCGCGACCAGTCCTCAGCTTGAGACCGTCTGCCTTGTTCGTCAGTTTAGGCACATTTATATCCTAGCATGCGCTCAGACATTTGTGACGGGTGCAGCCCAATCGTGGTGCCGCTTGACCATTTCGGCTAAAAACGGCCCGTGGGGAGGAGGAAGCAAAGGGGAGGACGGCAATCGAGAGACCCATTTCGCGCACTGCTCAGCGGGATGGTGGCCGTGCTTTTCGTGCTCCTCATCACCGCCCTCGTCTTCGCCTATCGCGAGTTCTCGACGGGGCTCCCTCCGGTGGCCAAGCTCCTCGACTACAACCCACCGGTAGCCACCAGAGTGCTCGCCGCCGACGGCACCACGATCGGCGAGTTCTTTATCGAGAAACGATACGTCACGCCGATTTACAAGATTCCTAAAACTGTACAACTCGCCTTTCTAGCGGCAGAAGATGCCACCTTCTACAGCCACTTCGGACTCGACCCCATCGGTATCATACGGGCGGCTTTCGCGAACGTCCGAGCGCGGAAAACCAGCCAGGGGGGCAGCACCATCACCCAACAGGTGGTCAAACAACTCCTGCTGACGCCGGAGAGGAGCTACGAGCGCAAGATTCGCGAAGCGGTCCTGTCTCTCAGGCTCGAAACCGAGCTGACAAAATCGCAGATCCTGTCCCTCTATCTCAATCAGATCTATCTCGGATCTGGAGCCTACGGCGTTCAGGCCGCAGCACGCGAATATTTCAACAAGGATGTCGGTGAACTTTCGCTCGCGCAGGCCGCGATGCTCGCAGGATTGCCGCAGGCGCCCAGTCGCTATTCGCCCACCCGAAACCTGCCGCAGGCCAAGGCACGACAAAGATATGTCCTGCGGCGGATGATTGAGGAGAATTTCATTACGCCTGAGGAGGCTGCCGAGGCTGGCGAACAAGACCTCGAACTCCAGAAGGCGGATCAGACGAAGACGCCGAAAGGCCCGGCGCCCTGGTATGTCGAGCATGTGCGTCGACTTCTGGTTGCACGTTATGGCAGCAGCGGCACCTATCGACTCGGCCTCACCGTGCATACGCCCCTCGACTTGCGTATCCAGCGCGAAGCGCAATCCGCTCTCGCCAAAGGCATCAATGCGGCTGATATGAGACAGGGCTATCGCGGCCCGTTGCGGAAGCTTTCCCGTCAGGAGTGGGAATTGTTGCTGCCCGAAGCCGGAACCACGCGCTCCTCCGACCCACTGCCACCCGCTGAATCTCGAGTCGAAGCTGTTGTGATCACCGGCCCGGGACGCCGCGTGCGCCCCCGCGACGGCGGTCTCTACGTGCGGTGGGCTGGCGGGTTCGCGACCGTGCCCGCCAACGGAATGAAATGGGCCCTGCGCTCGGGTCGAGAACCCGGCCTCGGAGACGTCATCGAACTGCGTGTCACGCGCGCGAACGATCAAGAACCCTTTTTCGCCGTTGCTCCGGAAAATGGAACTCAGGGTGCGCTGGTTGCGCTATCTCCGAAAACGGGCGACGTGCTTGCCCTGGTCGGCGGCAACGACAACGGGGACACCGAGTTCGACCGTGCCCTGCAGGCTCGGCGGCAACCAGGTTCCGCGTTCAAGCCTCTGATTTTCGCAGCTGCTCTGGACCGGGGTTACACACCCGTGACGCTTCTGGACGACGCACCTGTGACTTTTCCCGATCAGCCCGGCAAACCATGGTCGCCAAAGAACTTCACCAAGCGCTTTTACGGGCCGACGACCGTTCGTGAGGCGCTCACAAAGTCCCGAAATGTGCCTACAGTCAAACTGGTCGACGCCATCGGCCTCCCCTACCTTCTCGACTACCTGCCCCGATTCGGTTTTCCGACTCGTTTTGCAGCCAACCTCTCCATCTCTCTCGGAACCGGAGAAACCAGCCTGCTCGAGCTCGTCAGAGCTTATGGGGTTTTCGGCTCCTCCGGAGAGCTTGTGGAGCCGCGGTTCATCACCAAGATCACCGACCAGCACGGTAACGTGCTGGAGGAGCGACAACCCCGGAGCGCCCGCGTTCTCACCGAGGCGACTGCCTACCAAATCACCACCATGCTGCGAGGGGTTGTCGACCGCGGCACGGGCCGACGCGCACGAATCGATCGTCCCGCGGCAGGCAAGACAGGCACGACCAATGACCAACGCGATGCATGGTTTATCGGATTTACGCCGGAGATCACAGCCGGCGTATGGGTAGGCTACGACCGTGGAAAAACTCTGGGTCGGAAGGAAACAGGAGGACGAGTAGCCGCGCCCATCTGGCGCAGCTTCATGGAAGGGGCGCTGGCGGATGCGCCTGTGCGTGATTTCCCGGTGCCAGCCGACGTGGTTCTGGTCCCGGTCAACGCACATACCGGGGAAAGATCGCGACTGGGAGAGACCGGATCCCTTCTCGAGGCATTTCGTCGCGGCACCGAACCCGGTCGGATCGAGTGGGACTCATGAAACATCCCTCCACAGGAGTCGTTTTCGGCTCGCAATTCCAGGCGCACGATACCGGGCTGCAGCACCCCGAGAATCCCGCTCGCAGTGCTGTCCTCGAAACTGCAATCGAAGAATGGCAGGGTCCGTCGCTGGAGCGAGTCCCCGCGCGTGCCGCCACGCTGGAAGAAATCCTCCGAGTTCACGACCTGAGTCACGTTGAGAATATCGCCGCAACACGATCACGGCCCTCAAGCCGCCTGGATCCAGACACGGTAGCTGGGAGAGCCTCCGACACGACCGCACGGCAGGCCGCCGGCGGCCTTCTGGATCTGATCGAAGCCGTGGACAATCGCTCACTACGGAACGGCTTCGCCTTCGTTCGCCCTCCGGGGCACCATGCGACACGGTCAGTTTCTCAGGGTTTCTGCCTGTTCAACAATGTGGCCATCGCTGCCATGCACTTGCTTCAGAAGTATGACCGAATTGCGATCGTCGACTTCGACGTCCATCACGGCAATGGAACTGAAGAGATCTTCGCGCACCACTCGCAGGTGTTCTACGCCTCCCTGCACCAATCGCCCTGGTACCCGGGCACCGGTGCGGCAAGCGATATCGGCTACGGGACGGGAGCCGGGTATACCGCGAATGTTCCGCTACCCGCCGGCGCTGGTGATGCAGAGGCCAATCTCGCGATGAATGACCTTCTGCTTCCGATTCTCTATGATTTCGCGCCGGAGTTCGTGCTCGTATCGGCAGGCTTTGACGGCCACCGCCGCGACCCCCTCGGGAGCCTCGCGTATACCGAGGCAGGTTTTCACGGATGGATGGGCCAGCTCGCAACCCTCGCAGAAGTCACGGCGGACGGCCGCATTGCCGCCGTCCTCGAGGGGGGCTACGACCCCGACGCTCTTGCCTCCTCGGCTCAAGCTTCACTAGCCGCGTTGAGCTCACCGGAGCGCCCGAAACGGTGGCAGGAAGCGCCCAGCGCGCTCACCCTGGACTTGCGGAAGCTCCATCGGGCGCAAGGGCCCCTGGCGGCGCGGCGGCCGGGTGAATCGTAAAATTGAATCCCCGCGGCCTCTCGGGTACCGTTAGGACATGTTTGGGATCGGGATGCCCGAGCTTGCGGTCATCATCGTGGTGGCGCTGGTCGTCCTCGGACCCAAGCGCCTTCCGGAGGTCGCTCGCTCTTTGGGCAAGGGACTAGCGGAGTTTCGCCGCCTCACAGGTGACGTGAACAAGGAACTCGAAGCCGCACGCCATATGATCGAGAGCGAGGCACGCGATCACGAAAACGAGCGTCGGAAATCGGACCGCGAATCGAGACAGCCCCAATCAACGGTGCCTTTGGAAGGATCCGACCGCAGCGAGTCCGCTGACGAAACGGTCACGCCGCCCTCACAACCCACCGGGAAACCGACCACCACACTCGGCACGCAATCCATCGCCGGGGCGCCGGTGGCTCGAGCAACAGAAGGAACCCAAAAGGATAACCTCAAGACCAACGGGGCCGAACTTCCACCCGACCGGGACGGTGAGGGCTGAGAAGCCTTCCCGAAAGAGAATCTCATGTCGGAAATGGAAATGCCGCTCACCGAGCACCTCGAGGAGTTACGCTGGCGCGTGGTGAAGGCGATTCTCGCTGTCGCCGTGGGGTTCGGCGTGGCCTACCTTTATTCCGATCGGATTTTCGGGATCCTGACCGCGCCAATCGAGACTGTCGGAGCGGGCAGTGGCGTCTCCATGATCGGGACCGGCGTTGCGGAAGCCTTCTTCACCAAGTTGAAGGTCTCCTTTATTTCCGGCGTCTTCGCCGCCTCGCCGGTTCTATTCTATCAGGCATGGCAATTCATCTCTCCGGGCCTGCACGGCCACGAGAAAGTGTATGTCGTCCCCTTCGTCGTCTTCGCGACGTTCTTCTTCTTTGCCGGAGCGACCTTCTGCTACTTCACGGTTTTCTACGTCGGGTATGCTTTCTTCATCGAACAATACGAGACCATCGGCATCGAGCCCGCGCTGCGAATCAGCGAATACCTCTCATTCAGTTCGCGCCTCCTTCTTGCGTTTGGCATCACGTTCGAACTCCCCGTGGTCGCCTTCTTCCTGGCGCGCGTCGGAGTGATCGACCACCAAACGCTGATCAAGCCCTGGAGGTACGCGATTATCATCATCGTCGTGCTCGCTGCGGTTCTCACCCCCGGACCCGATGTCGCCTCGCAGATGCTGCTGGCTGTGCCGCTGATGATCCTCTACTGCTTCAGCATTCTCGTCGCGTGGGCATTTCACCGCAAAGCCGAAGAACCACCGCAGGACTGACAAGCTTGCCTAGTCCCACTCGGCCAGAAACCATCGCTCGCGACAAACCCGCGGAAGCTCACGCGGAGTGAGGCGGTAACCGGCCTGGCTTTGCAGCGCGGTGAGAAGGGCATCGAGTGGCTCGATGAAGTCGGCTGTCGCCAGGACCGCAACGACGGCATCCTCGCCGCCCTCCTCGGCGGCAACCATTCGGGTGAAGCCCAGGCCTTCGTAGGATTCGACCACGTGTTTCAAAAATGCGATTTCTGACCGTCGCATGAACACCCCGGTACCCCAGAGCCCGGCGGCCACCAGTGGCGTCCAGGAAAACTGCAGCGCACTCTCGATCAAGGCTCCAGGGCCTCGCGCAGCTGCTGCCTAAGCTCATTGCCCAGAGAACGGCCACCACGGCGTGCTCGCTGGGAAAGTTCCCTCTGAAAACTCTCCTCGGGGCGCGCGATCAAATCCGGGTAGTTTCCGCTGAGGACCACCGGAAGCACCATCGGCCCCGAGGCTCCGAGCACAGCGCGTATGCGAGCGTTACCCTGACGCATCTGTTCCGCTACCTGGCCCCGCAAGTTGATATCGCCCCTAAGATCCACGGCCCCCTCGGAAGAAACCGAACCCTCGCCGGAGAAGTCGTAGAGCGAGCCCGTGACGCGAAGACGATCGAGAACGAGATTTTGCTCCCCCCATCGGGCCGAGCCCTGCAATACCAGCCGATCGCTGCCTGAATTTGCCATCTGCCTGCCCGTCTTCGAGACTCGTCTCTTGAGCGGCCCGCCCACAATGGGCAAACGACCAACGGCATCAGCTGCCAATGTGGCGGGATTCAGCGAGAGGAACTTCGCGTCAGCAACTTCGAATCTCACCGGACCGGATAAACTCGCGGAGAAGCTGGCCTGATCGTCGCCGGAAGCACGGAGTTCCGCTGCTCCGGAGATCACGCCGTCCACGCCGGGCGCGACCCCGAAGAACTCTTCGAGGCCGTTGATATCCATACTTTCCCAGGAAGATTCCAGAACGCCCTCCCAAATATTGTCCACTCGGGAAAAGGTACCGTTACCGGAGCTCCGGCCGCCGAAGGCGCGCGTAAGGATTTCCCCCGCCACCAATGACTCTTCTCGAATATTTCCCCGCAGCCACACGTCGTCGACCCGGGCACCTCCGCGTCGCAAGCCCGAAGCATGCAAATCGACCAGTGGCATACCATCACCACGAACCAGATATCCGAAACCCAACCCGTCCATAGCGAATTCTTGCCCGGCAATTTCGGCTACCCGCACTGCCAGCGCATAGTCGCCGCTCGCATCCAGACCCAGCGCAAGCGAAAATTTGCCCAGAGTCCAGCGTTCCTCCTCTGGCAAAAGGGTAAGGCTTTCGCCTTCCAATTCCAGATTCAGCTGTCGACCGTCCGTCACGCTTCGCACCACACCAGCAAGAGTCAGCTTGCCACGCGGACGAATACTCGCGAGAAGCGGCAGCACTCGCTCCAGATCACGCCCCGCCAGACCCGATCCACTCAAGTCGAGTTGATCTCCGCCGGAAGAGCGCGTGGCACGAATCTCGAGATCAGCGGCCTTTCCGGTAAATGCATCAATTTCGAGGCCGCCAGACGCCGCGGATCCCTCCAGTCGTGCCTGCGCGGGCAGGCCTTTCGGCTTGAGGATCCAGCCGTCACGCGTGCGCAGCTCGGCCTCACCAAGGTTCAGGTCGACAGCAAGCTTCGTTTCGGAGGAATCTCCCCGAACCCCGACTGCCCCTTCCACACGCCCCGACAGAGCCCCTACGAGCTGACTTCCGAAAGGCATATCCCCTCCGAGGAGTTGGGCCAGCTCACCGACTCGATCCCCCCCCAGCCCCTCGACCGAGCCCTCAAACCGAAGCAATCCCTCGTCGACTGCCGGTGTCTGGAGCTGAACCCGAACGAACCCTGGCACGACTTCGGGGCCCGCGATGCCCTCGGTACTCCCATCCAAATCGATCGACCAACCCTCTTCGACATCACCCCGAACGGCATTCAACGAAGCGTTGCGCACTTCGAATTCGGCGACGCCGGGACGCGTCCTGTCCCGGTATACCAGCCGCAAGCCGGTCGCGGTCACGCGCCGCACGTCAAATGCCTCCGGGGTCTCCAAATACTGCTCACCAGCCCCGAGGTTCCATCCCTCCGGTCCGAGCACGACTCGCAGAGTCGGTTTCTCGAGAAGAACCTCTTCAATGCGGACGGCCCCCCGTACGAGTGCCGGGATCCCCGCCTGCAACCAGATTGCGTCGACGTGCGCCAACTCGCCAGTGCCGTAGTTCGAACGATCGGCCAATTCCACGCCCCGAATCACGATCCCCGGGGGCCAGAGGGCAACGTCGATCGACTCAAAGGTCAAACCACGTCCCAAGCCGACAGAAAAACCCTTGGCCAGAGTGCCGGGGTCTGCCAGTAATCGATGTGCTCGGAGCATCACCGCCCCCGCCACCACCGCGGGGCTGAGCAGAACAACAAGAAGTAACCCGATCAGTCGGGAACGTCTCACCGAAGCTCCTCAAAGTTCGCGACCTGCCACGCCCCACCCGGGTCTTGCTGCAGGGTCACCAGAGCCATCCGCGTCACCTGCGCGTCGGCGAAAAGGATCGTCAGCTCGTAAAGGAAACTGCGTTGGTCAGGACCCGAGGTCCCGCTTTCCTCGACGAGTTTGTAGTGAATCGTCGGCTTTCCCGCCTTGGCGGGAGCATCGATTCCGGCCAGAAGCTCCGCTTCCCGAGTCAGCTTTGCCAACGCGAGACCCGTCGCATGAGGCCGTGCCGCCTTCAGATCGAGTTCCACATAATACCGGTCGACGAAGCGGCCGGCGGCCGCCTCCGCCGGATCCTGCGGCTCACAGCCCGGGAGCAGCCCCCCCGCAAGCGCGACCGCAACGATTCCTATCCGCCAACCCGCTGGAACTCTCATCAGATCCAGTGGTACCATAGAGGCTGCGAGGGGGATAGTTGGTGGTGGACGTCGAGAAGGAAGAGGATGAGAGCATCAGTGCTTTTCTCCTTCATTTAAGTGCCGAACGACGCAGCTCGGACCATACGATCCGCGCCTATCGAACCGAAATCTCCCGGCTGCAGCGAGACCTCGGGCACGCGAGCAATAACCCCTGGGATACCATCGAGACGGATGATTTGAGACGCTTCCTCGCTGATCGGGCCGAGCGGGTCGGCCGGCGCAGTATCGGGCGTACCGTAAGCGTGCTGAAGAGTTTCTTCGCCTATCTTCGCCGCATGGGGAGAATCGAGAAAAACCCGGCCGAACCCCTCAAGGTACCGAAATATCCGAAAGCCTTGCCACGCGCCCTGCCCGAAGCAACGCTCGGGGCCGCATTCGGGCCCCAACTCTCGGGAGACGGCTTGCGCGATCTTCGGAATCTGGCGCTGCTCGAAGTCCTTTATGGCAGCGGGCTCCGGGCCAGCGAGAGCGTCGCCCTGGACTGGCGCGATCTCGACCCTCGCCGTGGAACCCTGCATATTCGCAGCGGCAAGGGCGGCAAGGACCGGATCGTCCCGACCACGCGTGCCGCGGTCGAGACCCTGCAGTCGCTCCGCGCTGCTCAGGGTGTATCCGGCTCCACTCTCGGAGGCACCGCCATCTTTCGAAATCTTCGGGGATCCCGCCTGCACGTGCGCAGCGTGGGCCGCATTGTCGCCAATTTTCTGGATCAGGCAGGCCTTCCCCATGTCACACCTCATGCCCTGCGACATAGTTGCGCCACCCACCTGCTCGATTCCGGCGCCGACCTCCGGTCGATTCAGGACCTTCTAGGTCACGCTAGCCTGGAAACCACCCAGAAATATACCCATGTCAGCCTCGGAAAGTTGCGGGCCGTCTACGACGATTGTCATCCAAGAGCACGATAAAGCCTAGACAACCCATGCGACCGTGATTAGTGCATCGCCGTGAACACGGATCCGTCGAAAATCGTACCGCATGCCACCACAATTCTGGCCGTCCGTCAGGGCGACTCCACCTGCATCGCGGGTGATGGCCAGGTGAGCCTTGGGGAAACTATCATGAAGCACGGTGCTCGGAAGGTCCGGACTCTGTATGACGGCCGGATTCTCGCGGGGTTTGCGGGGGCGTCCGCTGACGCGTTCACCCTCTTCGAGCGTTTCGAACAAAAGCTCGAAGAACACCGCGGCCAACTGCGGCGCGCCGCCGTCGAACTCGCCAAGGATTGGCGTTCCGATCGCGCCTTGCGAAGGCTCGAAGCCATGCTCATCGTCGCCGACGCCGAAGATACACTCCTCGTTTCCGGGACAGGCGACGTGATCGAACCCGACCCGTTGCCCGGCGGCGCATCGGCGATCGCTACCGGAAGCGGCGGGGTTTATGCGCTCGCCGCGGCAAGAGCCCTGCTTCAGCATAGCTCGCTTGATGCACGAGCAGCGGCAGAGGCTGCGATGACGATCGCGTCCGAAATCTGCGTCTACACCAACAATCAACTCATCTTCGAAGAGCTGAAAAGAGAACCCTCATGAACACGGAACCTTCATCCATGGCCATTCCCGTCGCGACCCCTGCCGGCGAAAACCCGACAGTTCCCTCGATGACCCCGAGGGAAACCGTATCCGAACTCGATCGTTATATCGTTGGCCAGAACGCCGCGAAGCGCTCTGTGGCGATTGCGCTGCGCAACCGATGGCGTCGACAGCAGGTCCCCGAGGAAATGCGGGATGAAATCACCCCAAAGAATATCATCCTGATCGGACCAACCGGCGTCGGCAAAACCGAGATATCCCGGCGCCTGGCAAAGCTCGCGCAAGCCCCATTCCTGAAAGTCGAAGCCTCCAAATTCACCGAAGTCGGCTACGTGGGGCGAGACGTTGAATCGCTCATCCGTGATCTGGTCGAGTTGGCCATTGTCATGGTCCGGGACGAAGAGCGGTCCAAGGTGGCTCTGCGCGCACGCGAAGCGGCCGAAGAGCGCGTTCTTGATGCCCTGCTGCCCTCCGGAACAGCCGGATTCTCGTCTACCGGCGATCCCGGCAGCAACTCAACCCGCGACAAATTGCGGCGACAACTCCGTGAGGGCGTTCTCGACGACCGGGAGATCGAGATCGAAGTCGCGGAGCAATCAACCCCCAGTATCGAAGTCATGACACCACAGGGCATGGAAGAGGTTGGATTCAATCTCAAGGAGATGTTTGGCAGTTTCGGGAAAAAGACGACCAAGCCGCGAAAACTGCGAATCCCCGAAGCCCTCGAGCTACTGGAGCAGGAGGAAGCTCTCGGGTTGGTCGACGCGGATACCGTAAAAACCGAAGCCGTCCGCCGCGTCGAAAGCTCCGGGATCGTCTTTCTTGACGAGATCGATAAAATTGCCGGTCGCGCGCAGGCAGGAAATGCCGACGTCTCACGGGAGGGCGTGCAGCGCGACCTGCTCCCCATTGTCGAAGGCTCGACGGTCACGACCAAGCACGGCCCGGTTCGCACGGATCATATTCTCTTCATCGCCTCAGGAGCCTTTCATATCGCGAAACCGTCGGATTTGATCCCGGAGTTTCAAGGCCGCTTCCCTATCAGAGTCGAGCTTGAGGCTCTCACCGAGGAAGACTTCGTTCGGATCCTCACCGAGCCGCAGAATGCTCTCACGCGGCAATATGAGGCACTTCTGGCAACAGAGGGGATCGCTCTGAGTTTCGCCCCGGAGGCCATTCAGGCCCTGGCGGCGATTGCCGCCGACGTCAACCAGAGGACCGAAAACATCGGCGCCCGACGCCTCCATACGATCCTTGAGAGGCTTCTCGACAAACTCATGTTTGAAGCTCCTGACCGGCGTGGTGAGGCATTCGAGGTCACCGAGGCACTCGTACGCAGCGAATTGGACCCAATTTTAGGGAATGAGGACTTGTCCCGCTTTATTCTCTGAGAGCATTTTCCAAGCCTCAAGAAGCCCCGTTCGACGGACGTATAATCGATCTCAAGTCGAATTCGTTGCGTTTACGCAGCGGTTTCCGTAATTCCGAGTCGTGGACCAAGCCACCATCATACAAAACGCCGAAATCCTGCTCGAAGCGCTTCCCTATATCAAGCGGTTCGCAGGCAAGACGATCGTCATCAAATACGGCGGCAACGCGATGATTGCCGACGACCTCCAACAGGCCTTCGCCGAGGATCTGGTTCTCCTCAAATACGTGGGCATTCATCCTGTCGTGGTGCATGGCGGCGGACCGCAAATCAATCGGATGTTGGAGGAACTCGCGATCGAATCTCGCTTCGTTGGAGGAATGCGCGTGACCGACCCACCCACGATGCGTGTGGTCGAGATGGTTCTTGCTGGCGAAATCAACGCTCGAATCGTGACCAATATCCAGCAAGCCGGCGGCCGAGCCGCCGGCTTCTCGGGCAAGGACGGCGGCCTTTTGCAGGCGCAACGACTGCGTCATGCGGCCGGAGATCTGGGTCAGGTGGGCGAGATCACGGCAGTCGATCCGGGATTGATCCGAGCGATGGAAGGAAATGACTTCATCCCGGTCATTGCGCCGGTCGGCAGCAGCCAGGATGGGGAGAGCCTGAACATCAACGCCGATACGGCTGCGGGGCGGATCGCCGAGGCGCTTGGCGCCGAGAAGTTCCTGCTGCTGACCGATGTCGAGGGTATCCTCGATCGAAACCGTCAGCTGATCACCTCGCTGAATGCCGATCAGGCCGCTGAGTTGATTGAGGATGGCACGATCGAGGGCGGCATGCTGCCCAAGATCGCTTGTTGCCTGCAGGCTTTGCGGGGCGGAGTCTCGCAAGTCCATATCCTCGACGGTCGAATCAAACACGCCCTTTTGCTCGAGCTTTTCACTGACTCGGGGGTCGGAACAGCCGTACATCTGCCGGCAACCGACGGAGCCGAGCCTTGAGCGGCATCGAGCACGGTGTGCCGGCAACCACGCGAGACGTCGTGGAAAACAACGGCATGAACCTTCTCCCCGTATATGGCCGCGAAGAAATCGTTTTCGTTTCAGGTCAGGGCACGCAACTCATCACGGCAGACGGGCAAAGAGTTCTGGATTTTTTCTCCAGTATCCTGTGCACCAATCTGGGGCATTGTCATCCTGCCGTCACCGAGGCCATCCAGCACCAGGCGGCCACGCTGGTCCATATTTCGAACCTGCACCACAGCCTGCCCCAAACCTCGCTCGCCCTCATGCTCGTCGAGCACTCTTTCGGCGAGAGAGTTTTCCTTTGCAACAGCGGTGCCGAAGCGAACGAAGCAGCGATCAAATTGGCGCGTCGTCGCGGCAACGCCAATGGCGGCCGACATGAGATCATCACCGCACTTGGCTCCTTCCACGGGCGGACAATGGCAACCATTGCTGCGACGGGACAGGAGAAAGTCCGCGTCGGATACGAACCGAACCTCGAAGGCTTTCGCTATGCTCCCTTCGGCGATCTGGAGGCGATGCAGGCACAAATCTCCAAGCGGACGGCCGCTATCCTGGTGGAGCCAATCCAGGGTGAAGGTGGCATCATCGTACCGCCCCCCGGCTACTTACAGGGCCTGCGTGACCTCTGCGACTCCGAGGACCTCCTGCTGATCTTCGATGAAGTTCAAACTGGTTGCGGGCGCACAGGGCGTCTTTTCGCCTATGAGCATTCGGACGTCGTCCCCGATGTGATGGCACTGGCAAAAGGCATCGCAAACGGCATGCCTGCAGGCGCGATCTGCGCGGGACCGCGCGCATCGGAGGCCTTCGACCTCGGTGCGCACGGAAGTACGTTCGGTGGTAATTGCGTCACCAACGCCGCCGCCGTCGCTACCCTCGGCGTGCTGACCGACGGAAAAACGCTGCCCCGCGCGGTCGCCGCCGGGCAAAGGCTGAGGGCGGGCCTGGAAACAATTGCCGCCAACCATCCCGAGACCGCAGTCGAGGTGCGCGGAGCCGGACTCATGCTCGGCGTCGAAATCGAGAGCGCCGGCACCGCAAGGGAAATCGCACAAGCTGCGCTCGCGCAGGGACTGTTGATTAATGTGACGGGGAACGGCGTGCTGCGTATTGCCCCACCCCTGACAGTATCCGATGCCGAGATCGACGAGGGGCTCGCCATTCTCGAAGGAGTATTCCGCCCATGAAAAGAGATCTTGTTTCGCTCGCCGAGTTGAGCCGCGACGAAATTGAGGGACTGCTGAATCGAGCCGCCCACCTCAAGGGCCGACTCCGTGACGGCATCTATGATGCGACTCTGGCTGGTCGCACGCTTGCAATGATTTTCGAGAAACCGAGCCTCCGCACCCGGGTGACCTTCGAAACGGGTATTCAGCAGCTTGGTGGCACCGCTGTGTATTTGGCCCCCGCGGATATCCAACTCGGTGCGCGGGAGACCGTTGGGGATATCGCGCGGAATCTTTCGCGATGGGTCGACCTGATCATGGCCCGAACCTATTCCCATGCTGTGCTCGAAGAACTCGCCGAAGCCTCGGACGTACCTGTAATCAACGGACTGACCGATCTCCTGCACCCGTGTCAGGTTCTCGCCGATGCCCAGACTCTGATCGAACGCTTCGGTCATCTGGACGGTCTGAAGGTCGCTTTTATCGGGGACGGCAATAATGTGGTCAACTCCTGGCTGAACTTGGCGGCAAAATACGATCTGGATTTTCGTCTCGCCTGCCCGGTCGGCTACGAGCCCACCTCCGAGATTCTGGCCCACGCCGAACAGCAAGCCGGAGGAAAAATCCAGGTCACCAACGATCCACTAGCAGCATGCGAAGGAGTGGATGCGGTATATACCGATGTCTGGACGAGCATGGGGCAAGAGGAAGAAACCCAACTGCGGCGCGCGGCCTTCGAAGGATATCAGGTCAACCGTAAACTGATGGCTTGCGCACAGCGTGATGCGTTGGTCATGCATTGCCTACCCGCCCATCGGGGAGAAGAGATCTCGGCCGAGGTACTCGACGGACCGAACTCGGTCGTGTTTGATCAGGCAGAGAACCGCTTGCATGCGCAAAAAGCCGTGATGTGCTGGCTTGACGAAAACCGCGGCTCTGACCGCTGAGAGACGGATTTAATGAAAAAGAAAATCGATAAGATCGTGCTTGCCTACTCGGGAGGCCTCGATACGTCCGTAATTCTCGGGTGGTTGCGCGAGGAGTACGGCGCAGAGGTCGTGGCCTATTGCGCCGATGTCGGACAGGGAGAAGAACTCGATCCCGTCCGCGAAAAAGCCGTCGCCGCGGGTGCGTGCGACGTTTTCATCGAAGACCTCACCGACGAATTTGTGGCAGATTATGTCTTCCCGATGCTGCGAGCCAACGCCAGCTACGAAGATGGCTACCTGCTGGGCACATCCATTGCCCGCCCCATCATCGCCAAACGCCACGCTGAAATCGCCCGAGAAACCGGTGCGCAGGCGGTTGCCCACGGGGCAACGGGCAAGGGCAACGATCAAGTCCGTTTCGAGCTCACGTTCGCGGCCCTGGCACCCGAACTGGAAATCATCGCCCCTTGGAGAGATTGGTCCTTCGAGGGACGAGAAGATCTGATTCGGTACGCCGAGGAACGCTCGATCTCGATCCCGGTGAGTCGCGAAAAGCCATATTCCTGCGACAGGAACCTGCTGCACCTCAGCTTCGAGGGCGGCGTCCTCGAAGACCCATGGCAGGAGCCCTACGAGGATATGTTCATCATGACCCGCAACCCGGAAGAAGCTCCCGACCAAGCGGCCTACGTCGAGATCGATTTCGAGTCCGGAGACGCGGTTGCTGTCGATGGAGAACGCCTTGCGCCGGCCGCCTTGCTCCGAAAACTCAACGAGCTGGGTGGCGACCATGGCGTCGGTCGGATCGATATCGTGGAAAACCGGTATGTCGGGATGAAGAGCCGGGGTGTCTACGAAACGCCGGGCGGTACGATTCTCGTGGCCGCACACAAGGCTGTCGAATCACTGACGCTCGACCGTGAAGCCATGCACCTGCGAGACTCACTGGTCCCTCGCTATGCCAGTATGATCTACGACGGTTTCTGGTTCGCTCCCGAACGCGAAATGCTTCAGGCGGCCATGGACGAGTGCCAGAAGCCTGTGAATGGAACGGCCCGAATGAAGCTCTACAAAGGGCAGGTATCGACAGTCGGTCGCAAGGCACCACGGTCTCTCTACGACCCGGACATCGCCAGCTTCGATGAGGCGGGCGGGTACCGGCAGGCCGACGCGACAGGATTCATCTCGCTCGCAGGGCTGCGGCTTCGCACCCGTGCACGCAGCGGATGGAAGCCCGAATGACCAAACGCAAGCAACCGGGCAAGGCTTGGGCCGGAAGATTCGAGGAGGGCACCGATCCTCTTGTGGAAGCTTTCACGGTCAGCCTGGAATCCGACCTGCGCATGGCAGACCAGGACATACGAGGCTCCATCGCTCATACGAATGCGCTCGAACGCTGCCGGATCCTGACCGCTCGCGAGGCGGGAACTCTCCGGGCCGGGCTCCGAAAAGTCGCAAAGGAAATTCGCGACGGCAAATTCAGAGCAAAACCTGCGGACGAAGATGTCCATATGGCGGTCGAACGCCGGCTCACCGAACTGGTAGGCCCCGTCGGCGGAAAGGTGCATACAGGCCGCAGTCGCAATGATCAGGTCGCCACAGATTTTCGCCTTTGGCTCCGCGAAGAAATCGACGCGACACGAGACTCGATCGACCAGCTGATTCGTTCGCTGACGCGTCGGGCACAGCTCGATATTGACGTCGTCATTCCAGGCTACACCCACCTGCAGCGCGCGCAGCCAGTCCTGCTCGCGCACCATTGGCTCGCCTACGTCGAGATGCTCCTGCGCGATCGCGAGCGACTCGACGACTGCCGCAGACGAACCAATATTCTCCCTCTTGGAGCCGGCGCACTCGCCGGTGCCGGATTTCCCATTAACCGGGAAGCCGTTGCGCGCGAATTGGGGTTCGATTCCGTATCACGGAACTCCCTGGACGCAGTGTCTGATCGCGACTTTGCCGCGGAGTATCTGGCGACAGCATCCCTGATCGCGATTCATCTTTCACGCTTGAGCGAGGAGCTAGTGCTCTGGTCGTCAGAAGAGTTCGGTTTCATCGGCCTTCCCGACGCGTTCGCCACCGGAAGCTCCATGATGCCGCAGAAAAAAAACCCGGATGTCGCCGAGTTGATTCGGGGCCGAACCGGACGCGTTATCGGATCGCTGCAATCTCTACTGGTCACTCTCAAGGGACTGCCCCTCGCCTACAACCGCGATTTACAGGAAGACAAACCGCCAGTCTTCGACACCGCAGACCTGCTCAGACCCGCGCTCAACGTGCTGGCGCGGATGCTCCCCCGATTGCGCACAAATGACGCGCGTATGGCGCAAGCTGCGGGTGGGTTTTCGCTCGCGACAGAACTCGCCGATTACCTGGTGGAGAAAGGCCAGCCCTTCCGCGAAGCTCACGAAGTCGTCGGTCGAATCGTCGGTTTTTGCGTGCTCGAGAATCGCACCCTCGAGAGCCTGAGCGCAGCCGATCTGGCAGGCTTCTCACCTCTCCTCGGAGCCCCCGCGCGGAAGCGACTACGAGTCGAAAGTGCACTCGCACGGCGCAAGCTCACGGGAGGCACGGCTCGATCGAATATCGAACGGCGTCTCGCAGAGCTGGAGGCCGACGGCCTTGCCGGCTCGAAAAGTCGATGAAGATGTCTCGATTCGATGTCAGGGGCATGCGCACGCTCGGCCTGCTAATTCTGATCGGCGGCTCCAGTTGTGGGCGCGTCGGGCCGATCCGTCCTCCGGAGTTCGTCACACCCAAACCACCCGCCGAACTATCCGTAATGAACGCCGCAGAGGGTCTGCAGGTGCGATTTCGACGGCCGACCGAGACCGTGGATGGCATGGATATGCGCGACCTCGGGTATCTGGAACTTTGGCGAACATGCCCACCGGCGCTGCCCCGGACCCGAATCGCTCGCTATCCGGTGATCGATCGCGGCACCATGCGCAAAGCGAAATGGACAGAAATCACCGACAGCCAACCGACTGAGGGCGACACCTGCACCTACGAGGTAATCGCGGAGACCTGGGACGGGTATCGAAGCCAACCCGTAAGCACGGAGCCGATCCTGCGTCAGCCCCCTCCATCCGCCGACACCAACCCTTGAAATCGGCCTCGTCCCCTAGAGGGGACGATTGCATTCCAGCGCGAGAATATCCGCGAGGGTCTCGCGACGTTGCGCCAGAATCGGCCCCGAATCGCCGAGCCAGACCTGAGGAGCCTTCCCGAGTGAATTATAGTTCGAGGACATCGAGGCCCCGTAGGCACCGGCATCATGGAGCACCAGAAAATCGCCCCGATTTGGAGCCGGTAGCATCCGCGTTTCCACCAATTCGTCCGCATCTCGAGTAAAGAGATCTCCCGATTCACATAAGGGCCCGGCGACAGCGAGAGGAGTCGGCGCGCCCAGATCGCGGCCCACCACAGAAATACGATGGTAGGCGCCGTACATTGCCGGTCTCACGAGATCACAAAATCCCGCATCAACCATCAGGAAATCGTGCCCCTTGCCCTTGTCGTTATCAAGGGTCTGCTTCCGATCCGTCACCCGCGAGACCAGAGCCCCGCAGGCTGCTGCCAGGAAACGGCCGGGCTCCACCTCCACGCGCACAGGCCGTCCTGCGATCTCGCAGAAGCGTTCGCGAGCGGCCCTGAGAATCCGTCCCAATCCGGACAGGTCGGCAATCGACCCTTCGTTACGATAATCGTGGGGGAACCCCCCGCCGAGATTGACTGCTTCGAGGTCCGGAAAGAGGCCCAACATTTCAGCGAAGAAGCCGCTAAGTTTTTCAAGATTTCCCTCGAGTTCCTCAATCTGCGGGCCACTGCCGACGTGCGCATGGAGCAGAACCAGAGAAACATCGGTTCCCTCGGCCGCACGTGCCAAGCCTGCCAGTTCGTCGGGCCAGACCCCATGCTTCGAACTGGGCCCTCCGGTATCGCACGACTGAACGTGCCCGTGCCCGAAGCCGGGATTGACTCGAATTCCGGCGGACCCCTTGTAGCCACCTTGGATCAACTCGTGCAGTTGGCCTGGTGAGCCCAGATTCGGAAGCACACCCTCGGCATGAAGGACTTCCAGAGCGTTGTCACGAAAGGCATCGGCGGTCAGCAGAACCTCAGGCGGCTGGGCTCCCATGGGATAGCCGCTGGCCTTGGCCCGAAGCACTTCGTTTCCCGAGACTGCATCGATCCAGAGCCCGGCTTTCTGCATTTCCTGAAGAACTGGGGCTACCGACAATGCTTTCATTGCATAACGCGCCTGCAGACCCTCACTGGCCGTGAGATCCACGATCCGTCGAATCCGATCTCGGAGAATTTCCGCATCATAGAGGAAAAAAGGCGTCCCCACCTGCTCCGTGATTCTCTCCAGAAGGTCCATTTCGGTAAATCGATTATCGCCCATGGAATAATCCTAGCGCCCGGCGAAGCGTCTCTTCAAGTACCTGTGGTCCTACAATCGTAGGAAACCGACCGTCGCGCAGAGTGTTCCTGCCCGCGCCATGTGCTAGATATGGGCCCGGAGCAACTGCGATGGAACTCAATTTCACGAAAATGCACGGGATCGGCAACGACTACGTCTACGTCAACGCCTTCGAGACCCGGCTCGCTGATCCCGCAGCGGTCGCGCGTGCCGTGGCTCCGCGACATACAGGGATTGGCTCGGACGGATTGATTTTGATCGCGCCCTCCGAGACCGCCGATTTACGAATGGAAATGTACAACGCCGACGGCAGCCGCGGCGAGATGTGCGGAAACGGGATCCGCTGCGTCGGCAAGTTCGGCTACGACCACGGCTTGGTGAACAGCCGCCAACTGACGGTCGAGACCGACGCAGGCATCAAAAACCTGACTCTCTCAGGTCCTCGAGCTGACGAAATCGACATGGTCACTGTCGATATGGGCGAGCCTTCGCTTCGCCCGGCAGACCTCCCCATGGACGCCGCCGGCCCGCTTGTCGCAGCTCCGCTCGAGGTCCAGGGTCACGAATACGAGGTCACCTGCGTGTCGATGGGGAATCCCCATTGCATTCTTTTTGTACCCTCAACCGCAAGCGCACCGGTTCACGAACTCGGGCCTGTGCTGGAGTCACATCCGATGTTTCCCAACCGGATCAACGTCGAGTTTGTCGAAGTCGTCGGTGACGAACCGACTGGCAATCTTCGTTTCAGAGTTTGGGAACGAGGCTCGGGTGAAACCCATGCTTGTGGTACCGGCGCTTGCGCCGCTGCCGTCGCAGCCGTGTTGACCGAAAAATCTCGCCGGGAAGTTCGCATCGAACTGCTTGGCGGCTCACTCGACATCCATTGGCGCGCCGAGGACAATCACGTCCTGATGACGGGTGGCGCGACCGAGGTTTACTCCGGAAAGATAATCTTATGAGTCAAACGAAATGTCCATTTACTGGATCCATGGTCGCGGTTGTCACGCCCTTTCGGGACGGCAAAGTCGATTTCACCGCACTGGATGTGCTGGTCGAGCGTCAGATTGTCGCCGGACAGAAGGCTATCGTACCCTGTGGGTCCACGGGGGAGTCCGCCACGCTGACCCATGACGAGCATGCTCAGGTCATCGAGGCCGTCGTCGCCAAGGCCGACGGGCGTGTTTCTGTCATCGCCGGAACCGGCTCCAACGCAACCGCGGAAGCGATCGATTTGACGCGGGCTGCCGAGTCGGCCGGCGCCGACGGTGCCCTGCTCATTTCACCCTATTACAACAAGCCGACGCAGGACGGGATCTACGAGCATTACCGCGCCGTCGCCGAGGCCGTCCAGATTCCTCTGATTACCTATAATATCCCGGGCCGAACCGGGTCCACGATTGAAACCAGCACGCTGCTGCGTTTGTCCGACATCGATAATATCGTAGCGGTCAAGGAAGCTACAGGATCGTTGGACCGGGTCATGGACGTCGTGGCCGCCTGCGGTGACAAACTAGCCGTGCTCTCAGGCGATGATCCGCTGACCTTGCCGATGATTTCTCTGGGCGCTGTCGGCCTGATCTCGACCACGGCAAACGTTGCACCGCGCGAGATCGCAGAACTCACCGAACTCGCCCTTGATGGCCGCACAGCAGAGGCAAGCGCGCTTCATTATCGGCTGCTCCCTCTGATGCGAGCCCTGTTCCTCGAAACCAATCCGATTCCGGTAAAGGCTGCGGTCGCGATGTTGGGGCTATGCGAGGATGAGCTGCGACTGCCGCTGCTGACCATGTCCGCCGAGCCCCGAGCGATCCTGCTATCCGCGATGGAAAGAGCCGGTGTGGCCAGCGCCGGAGCGACACCTTGAGCGCAGCCACGCCGATCGTCGTATCGGGCGCAACCGGGCGCATGGGAAAGACTCTCATAGGCCTCGCCGAGGCAATGCCGGAACTGGTTGTCGCCGGGGCACTGGAAGCCCCTGGCCATGAACAACTCGGCAAGGACTCCGGAACTCTGGCCGGAACAACTGCGAATGGCGTGTGCGTCGAGGCGAATCCGGCATCCACCCTGATTGCTCCTCGAGTGCTCATCGAATTCAGCTGGCCCGAACCTTCACTCGAACATCTGCGAGTTGCCGCGGAAGCCGGGTGCCCGGTAGTCCTGGGCACGACCGGGTTCGATCCCGAACAGCAGGAGGAACTGGATCGTATCGCAGAAAAGATACCCCTCCTGCAGGCAACCAATATGAGCGTTGGCGTCACCCTTCTGACGGAGGTGGTGGAGATGGTTGCGCGCAAACTGGGGCCGTCCTTTGATATGGAAGTGATGGAAACCCATCACCGCCTCAAAAAAGACGCACCTTCCGGAACCGCTCTCACCCTCGCGGAAGCGGCCACCCGGGGACGCGATGCAGACTTGAAAGAATGGGGCGTTTTCGGCCGCCAGGGGATGGTCGGCGAGCGAAAATCTGACGAGATCGGAGTCATGGCGCTCCGCGGGGGTGACGTCGTGGGAGACCATACGGTGTTTTTTTTCGGCACCGGCGAACGCCTGGAGCTGACCCATAAGGCCGGCAGCCGTGATGCCTTTGCCTCGGGGGCGCTCCGCGCGGCCCATTGGCTGGCGGACCAGGCCCCGGGCGCCTACCGAATGCAGGACGTACTCGGACTGCAGCTCTGAGACTCCCGGGTTTGGCTTTGGTCGGCCAGTGCGCTAATTGGCCTTCGGGTCGATTGCTCGATCGCCGGCAAAAGGCCGCTGCGACCGCAGAGCAATCGATGACCAATCGTGGCGTGGACAAGGAACCCGTATGCCTCATCGAGCCCTTATTGGAGTCGGATCCAACCTCGGAGACCGACGAGCAAATATCGCCGAAGGAACTGAAAAGACAGGGGAATTGGAGGGCACACGCCTGATCCGCAACTCCTCTCTCTACGAAAGCGAACCACATGGCGATGCCAAGACCTGGTTCTATAACGCTGCTTTCGAGGTCGATACGGAGCTGAGCCCGCAGGATCTCCTCAAGGAAATGCTGGCCATCGAGACGGCAATGGGCCGCCGACGCGTGAAAGGGAAAAAGTTCGGCTCCCGCATTATCGACCTGGACCTGCTTTTTTATGACAACGTCGTCCTCAATGGACGCAAGCTCAAACTGCCGCACCCGCGTTTGACCCAGCGGAGATTCGTACTCTTGCCGCTGGCCGAGATCGCCCCCCAGCAGAGCCATCCGGAAAGCGGGCAAACCATCTCCCAGCTCCTCGCCTCGAGCCTCGATGACAAGAAAGTGACCCTCCTGCCCCCTCGCTGACAAGGGCTTCGGGGCCGGGATCTAGTTCTCGCGAGCCAGCAATTCCCGATTCACACGAATTGCTTCCAGAAGCGCCACCCGTAAATCAGCGACCTTTTGGGGCGCGTTCGCGCCTCGTAGAATCTCCGGACTCGCGACGAGGAGCTGGTAGAGTTCGAGAGAGCGGGCGAAGGCAGAGAGCGATTCCTGGTCAGCGAAGCTTGGGCTCACGATCCGGACAAACTCTTCCGCTCTTTCGCCCGGGTATTCGAATTCGACCCAATCAGGGCCGGAAACTTCCAAGCCGTTATCCGCCATATATTGCAATTTAGTGCTATATTGCTCCATCAGGGTCAGGTGCGTTTCCATCACGGCCTCATAACGAAACAAGTAACAGCTCGAGGCTAGTAGAAGGGAAAGGACCAAAAGTCCCCGAACGCCAAACGGATTATGCTTCTTGACCATATGCCTTCGAATTCCTAGCATGAGATTTGGCGACAATTGCCATGCCGACACTACCACTGATCTACTTCGAGCGCTTGCTCGAGGATTCCCCCGACATCATTATCGGTGTCGATCGCCGCGGCGAGATCATCTTCTATAATGAAGGTGCGCGAACCTCTCTGGGCTACACCTCCGAGGAGGTCGCAGGTCATTCCGTCAAGTTGATCTACCCATCGATCGACGAAGCACGGCAGCTGATGCAGGCCATGCGCGATCCGGCGACGGACGCTGCCGGGAAGGTCCGCAATTTCCAGACCCGCCTGCGTGCCCGGTCCGGCGAGGAAATCGAGGTCGCTATTTCCGGAACCTTGATCTTCGACTCGGCCGGTCGGGAATTGGGTTCGATCGGCTTCGCCAAAGATCTCCGCGAGATCCACAAGCAGGACCAACTCGATACCCTTCGAGAGATCGCCGTGACGGTCGCGCACGAAATGAACAATCCCCTCGCCGCGATCCTGAACAACCTGGTGATGCTGGAGAAAGATGTGCGCCGCCTCGCCGGTGAAGACGACACCTGTATCGAGCAGGAACGAATCGACTCGATCGAGACGTCGCTGGCGAAGATTCAGAATATCGTGAACCGGCTCTCCGAAATGGCAGGCTCGGACGAATACGGGACCGTGGAATATCTGCACGGTGCCAGGATGACGGACCTCGGACCCGCCGTCACCAAAGACGGGCCTGCTCGTTTACCCCTCGATGCGAAACATTCCGCCACCGAAGGTTCGCTCAGCGGCCTGCGTGTGCTCGTTGCGGACGATGACCTTTCGGTTTGCCAATCCGTTCGCGCCATTCTGCAATTGGAAGGCTGCGACGTTGTTACGGCGGCCGATGGGCTCGAAGCGCGTCAGCACCTTGAGGAGAAGAAGTTCGATTGCGTCCTCAGCGACGTGGTCATGCCCGGCCTCGACGGCTATGAGCTTTTCCTTCACGTCCAGGAAAATCACTCCGAGACCCCTGTCGTGCTGATGACGGCTTTCGTCTATGATCGAGATCACATCATCAAGCGCTCCAAACTCGAAGGTCTCGAGGGCGTCTTGTTCAAGAAACCAGTAGAACCCGCCAAACTGGTAGGCATTGTGAAAGACCAGTGCGGAAGGTCCTGAAAGACCTCGGAAGGTAGAAAATGGCAATTCGGATCAATCGCGTATACACCCGAACCGGCGACGCCGGTGAGACTCGACTGGTCGGGGGCGCCAGCACACACAAGGATTCTCTCCGAGTCGAAGCCTATGGTACGGTCGACGAACTTAATTCCGTCCTCGGTGTCGCCCGCGCCGCCAACGACGAAATCTCGGTCGGGAAAGGCGTCGAAGCGGCTCGCCAGCTCGGAGACATCCTCGAGGGCCTGCAGAACGAACTCTTCGACCTGGGAAGCGAACTCGCCACACCGGCCGGGGAAACGTATCCGGGCATGATCACGATCGGCGAGGCAGAAGTTCTCGCACTCGAACAGACCATCGATCGTTGTCAGGAGGACCTTGAAGATCTGAAATCATTCATTCTGCCCGCTGGTGGACGCGTCGCTGCCAGTCTCCATCTTGCACGAACCGTTTGTCGTCGGGCTGAGCGAGACGTCCTCCGACTGCACCGCGAAGAAACCGCAAGCCCGGAGGTTCTGAAGTATCTGAACCGACTCTCGGACCTCCTCTTCGTTCTGGCGCGGTGGATATCACATCACACCGGGACGCCCGAAATCCTTTGGGAAAAAGGTCTGCGGCTCGGAAAATCGGATAACGGAGAGGGCAATGCCTGAAGATCGCTTGTACCTGAAACAAATTGAAATCGGCCCGATGCAAAACTTTGCTTATCTTGTGGGGGACCGCGAGAAACATGAGTGCGTCGTGATTGATGCCGCGTGGGATATCGACGCCATCTGCAATATTGCCGAGGCCGACGACATGAAAATCACCGCAGGTCTGGTCACCCATTTTCATCCCGATCATATGGGAGGTTCGATGATGGGGATGGAAATCGACGGTGCCGCCGAGCTGATCGCCAAAAAGTCGGTCAAGATCCACCTGCACAAGAGCGAGGTCCCGTATGCCCACAAGGTAGCCGAACTCTCGGACTCCGATATGGTCGCCACCGAAGGCGGCGACACCTGCATGGCCGGCGATATCGAAATCAAGTTCCTGCATACGCCGGGCCATACCCCGGGATCCCAGTGCTTTCTGGTCGACGGCCATTTAGTCTCCGGAGACACCCTGTTCATTGGCGCCTGCGGACGGGTCGATCTCCCCGGCAGCAACCCGGAGGATCTATACCGCTCGCTCCAGGACACACTCAAGAAGCTTCCGGAGCCTACCGTGCTCTTTCCGGGCCACAACTATTCTCCCCAGACGACGTCGACCATTGGACAGGAAGTCCGCACAAATCCCTATATGCGCTTTGGTAAACTGCAGGACTTTCTCTCGGCCATGGGATATTGAGCCCTGAAGCCCGCCTCGCTTCGTCGCGATGATGGGCGAAGGTCAGGAGCTCTCGGTGATGGACTGCCGCACTTCAACATCAGCGATATCAGGGATCGCCTCGACCAGAAAAAGTCGGAGACGCTTTCGAATCCGATCTTCAAGCTGCCGGACTCGCTCACGGCTGATCTCGTAACGTTCGCCCAACTCACGAAGGGTCATCGGATCCTCGGCGATCATGCGTTCGTGAAAAATTTCGTGGTCCTTGCCGGTCAGCTCATCGCCAAACTCGCGGATCTTCGTGGCAATGAGATGGCGGGCTTGCGCGTCAGCATAACTGGATTCGGCGTCCTCGGAGCCAGTGCCGAGGAAGTCCAGCATCGTGGACTCGCCGCCCTCGCCCACCGGCGTATCGACGGACAGATCGCGGCCCGATAGACGCTGGTCCATCTCGATGACTTCCGATGGCTTGACCGCAAGACGGTCAGCAATCAGCTTCGGGTCAGGAGAGAAACCTTCCCGCTCCAGGCGGTCTTTCTCCTTCTGCAGGTTAAAAAACAGCTTTCGCTGAGCCTGCGTAGTCCCAAGTTTCACTTGGCGCCAATTATTCATCACGTAGCGAATCACGTACGCGCGAATCCACCAGACGGCATACGACGGAAAACGAACGCCACGGTGCGGGTCAAAATTCTTCAGGGCCTCCATCAGACCGATATTCCCTTCCTGCACCAGATCGAGAAGGTTTCTGAAGGCTCGCTCATAGCGACGCGCGATGGAGACGACCAGCCGCAAATTGGCAGTCACCAATTGTCGGGCCGCTTCTCGATCGCCGTCCTCCTGCCAGAGAACCGCCAGGGCATGTTCCTCGTCCGCATCCAGAAGCGGATGGCGCCGCACTTCGGCGAGATATTGCTGGAGGGGATCGGCGGGTACCAACCCTTCCGACCCGCCCCCTCCACCCGTGGAGGGCTCGGGAGTCACGACCTCGACGAGATCATCTGTCGGATTCGGAAAGCCTGCTTCCTCCTCCGAGACAAGGATCGCTTCCTCGACATCATCCGTCGAGAGCGGTACCTCCTTGCTCTCCCCCGGTTCGGGAGAAAGAATCTCGGCTTCCAGGACCGGGGTCTTCTCCGGTGTGGATTGCTTGTTGCGAGGTTTCAGAAACGAGACCCTGATCAGTCCTCGTCGGATCGCACCGCGGTTACCTTACCCGCGGCGATCTCACGAAGTGCGCTGACGACTTCCTTGTTCGAAGAATCGATCAGCGGACGCGAACCCTTGAGCAACTGCTTTGCCCTTCGGGCCGCCAGAGTGACCAACTCAAAACGACTAGGGACCTTTTCAAGACAATCTTCAACGGTAACTCGTGCCATATTGGAGACCTTAACGAACCGCGAGTGCCCCGGCAAAGAGAAAAAGCCCCCTGAAATCAATCAATTCAAGGCATGCGGATCGGCGCGGGAGATCATATCGGATATTTCCATCCGACCGAACTGCGCTCTCTCTCGCAGGTCTCGAACCAGCAGGGCGTCCTCCGGGCTCTCATCATCCCAGCGGACAAAGAGTTGCCCCAGAGTGCGAATCAAGGCCCGATAATCGTCCAGATTCCCGATCAGGCGCTCCCATGAGTTGCTACCGTCACGAAGACGAGCGGTGCCATCCGACTCGGCGTAGCGCCCCAGCACGGCCAAACGAGCCGACACGCTGGCTGCATTCTCGCCCTCGTTCACCAAAAGCGCCTTGAGTCGGGTGGCGACCTGCGGATACGGCGCTTTTTCGGCATGCTCGTCGAGTTGTCGCTCGAGTCGACGGTACTCGCTGTAGAGAGCCTCCAGTTCATCGGCGACCGCGCTTTTCTCTGTCGTAAACCATCCCACGGTGTCCCTAGTTACCCGGGGGGCGCTTTTCTTTCAACTGGCAGAGGCCTGCAGGTACAGGAAGATCTCGACGTTGCCTTTTTTTGCACCCGGGAGCGTCGAATCGCTGATACCCGCCACCCGCAAACCCAATTGCCCGGCGGCCTCGGACACCGTTTCCACCGCCTCGCGTCGAACTTCGGGATCGCTGACCAGCCCGCCCTTGCCGACCTTCTCGCGACCGACCTCGAATTGAGGCTTCACCAGCGCAATAATCTCTCGCGATCCGCCGAGTTGAGCGAGAGTCGGTGCGAGCAGCAATCGCAGGGAAATAAAGGATGCATCGATGACCGCAAGGCTGGGAACCGGGTCGAGAGAGGACGCTGGGAGCGTTCGCACATTGGTACGCTCACGCACGAGGACTCGAGAGTCCTCCCGAAGCTTCCATGCCAGCTGACCGTAGCCCACATCTACCGCATGGACGATGGAGGCGCCCCGCTGCAAAAGGCAGTCCGTAAAGCCGCCCGTTGAGGCTCCCACATCGAAACAGACCCGTTCACGCACGGAGAAATCAAATGCCCGAAGCGCGCCATCCAATTTCACACCCCCGCGAGACACAAAGGGATGCTCCGGACCCGCAACGACGATCGACTGTTCCTCGCGCACGCGAAACCCGGCTTGCGTAATTCGTTCGCCGTCAACGCTGACCAGACCAGCGAGAATCACTCCCTTGGCGCGCTCCCGGCTCTCTGCGAGGCCGAGCGCAACGATCCGCGTATCAAGACGCTCGCGCAAAGACGCGGTCAAGGATCGCTCCTAGTGGCTCACTACGATGCCCGAAACGTGCAAGCGCGCGCAGCGCTGTCTTGCGCTCCTTTTCGGCGGCGGCACGGGCGCCCTCAAGACCGAGGATCGCCGGATACGTGGCCTTGCCTCTTGCACGATCCCCCCCGGCGGCCTTCCCGAGTATGGCGACATCGGCCGTCTCGTCCAGGAGATCATCCACAATTTGAAAGGCCAACCCGAAACTCTCCGCAAAGCGCGTCAAAGCACGCAGCTCCCCGGAATCTGCTCCGCCAACGATGGCTCCCGCGCGGACGGAAGCTCGAATCAATGCGCCTGTCTTGCGTGCATGAATCGCATCCACAGTGCGCCGCGTCGGTCGCTTCATCCCCTCTGAGGCCATGTCAGCGACCTGCCCTGCCACCATCCCGGTACTCCCGGCGCCTTGAGCGATTTCCGTCACGACACGCAAGCTGCGAGCCGTATCTTCGGGGCCCTGCGAACCCCGAGGCACCAGGACCTCGAACGCATCCGTGAGCAAGGCGTCGCCAGCCAGAATGGCTGTCGCCTCGTCGAATTTCTTGTGCAAGGAGGGCTTGCCCCGACGAAGGTCGTCGTCATCCATGGCAGGTAAATCATCGTGTGCCAGCGAGTACGCATGGATCATTTCCACAGCACAGCCCGGGCGCAACGCACGGCGCCGCAAACGTCCGCCACCGACGGCTTCAGCCGCCGCCATGGCCAGAATCGGACGAATTCTCTTGCCGGCACCCAGCACTGCATACTGCATTGCCCGAGTCAGCGCCGTCGGACGCCCTTCACGGGCGATGAGGATCCTCCTTAGTTCCCGATCCACCTCCGAGCGCCGTTGCGCGAGATAAGCATCCAGATCAACGGGCTTCACTCGTCCCCTCCCATATCTTCCTGACGCAAGACTCCAGCCGCATCCCGCACCAATACCTCGACGCGCTTTTCGACGTCCCCGAGTCGATTGTGGAGGGCACGCAACAGACCAACACCATCCTCAAAGGACGCCAGCGATTGCTCCAGCGGAACATTCCCTTGCTCCAGGCGGGAGACGATCGTCTCGAGTTGGGCCATAGCTTCCTCAAAGGTAAGGTCGCTGCCCGGCTTCTCAGATTTCTTTGCCGTCATCGTTCTCCTCATCCACATCAAGTGTGTCAAAAATCTTCTCCACACGAGCAGAAACGGCCCCCTGAGCCAATCGCAAGTGGAGACTTTCCGAAGGCTTCAAGCTCGCTGCCTCGCGCACGATCGAACCATCGGAGCGTCGGGCAAGAGCGAACCCTCGATCGAGCACGGCCAGCGGCGACAGTGCATCCAGCTGCGCTCCGAGCGAAGCGAGCCGGGTACCTTCCCGGTCGGTCTGCTTCGAGATGCTCTGGAGCATTCGCCGGCTCAGGTCATCGAGTCGGTGGCCGTGCACTTCGGGCCGGGGAAGTCGCTCACGCAACATCCGCCCGAAGAGCTCCAGGTCACGTCGCCGTACCGGAGTCAGGGCCAAAAGTGCACCCCGCAAGCGGCCGGCAACTCCTCCCAACTGAGACCGGCGCTCTACCACCAGACGTTCCGGATCCCGCAGGACCACAGCCGCGCGTTCGAGAAAGCTGCGTCGTTTCTCCAACCCGGCCGCGACGGCTGTGTCCAACCGACGAGCGAGCTGCGCAACTTCATTTTCCAACTCCACCCTGATGGGCACCGCCATCTGCGCCGCTGCTGTCGGCGTCGCGGCGCGCACATCGGCGACGGCGTCGGCCAGGGACCAATCGGATTCATGGCCCACCGCCGAAATTACCGGAATCTCGGACCGCGCGATCGCGCGAACCACCGCCTCTTCATTAAACGCCCAAAGATCCTCCACCGAACCACCCCCACGGCCGATGATCAGCACGTCAACCTCTGGCTGTTGATTCAGGTCATCGATTGCCTCGGCAATATCCCGCGCCGCCCCTGGTCCCTGCACGCGTGCGGGCCGCAGAAGAATTCGCCGTTCAGGAAAGCGAAGTTCGATCGTCCGCCGGATATCGTGGATCACGGCACCCTGCCGAGCCGTCACGACACCAATCGTTCTCGGCAGAAATGGCAGGGCACGCTTGCGAGCTTCCGCGAAAAGACCCTCTGCCTGAAACTTCTTTCGATTCGCCTCCAATTGCCGGGCAATCTGCCCCTCGCCGCACGCCTCGAGACCATCCAGATGGAGCGACAGACGCCCGCTCGGTCCGTAAAAATCGACCTTTGCGACACGGGCCACAACGGCCATTCCATCCGCCGGCTTGACGGCGAGTCCGCTCACCCGACTCGCCCAGACAACAACCGACACCTGAGCCTTTTCCTCCTTGAGAGAAAAGTACAAATGGCCCTGCGGAGAGGTGCTCAAGCCCGATACTTCGCCCTCAATCCAGAACTTCCCCGGGAAGGATTCCTCAAGCCCGACCTGAATCCGGGTCACGAACCGGCGGATCGAGACCGCACGTCGGCGATCACGCGTTGACGGATCGGTCCCCATGCAACCTCAGCCGCGCTGCGCGTCGATGGTGCTGAAGACTTGCCAGCTCTTGAGCAGATCCAGAGCTCTATCCAATTGGGGATCACGTCCGGGCTCGCCCAGCTTCGGCAGGGAGAGATCTTCGCCCTCCTCGGCGGCCACAGGCTCGGCGTCCTCGACCGGCTCGACTGCTTCGCCATCCTTGCCCTCCGGGCCCGGTTCACCGCTCTCGAGGTGCTTTGGCAAATTGGACTCGCGAAGCACCAGCGGCTTGCCCGCCGGCTTGAGGCCCCGCTGGATTGAAACTTCGTTTTCGAAGTAGATATCGGGGACTACCCCCGTCGCCTGAATCGACCGACCGCTCGGCGTGTAGTAACGAGCCGTCGTCAATCGTAGTGCCGATGATTCATCAAGTGGCAAAATGGTTTGGACCGATCCCTTGCCAAAGGTCTCCGTTCCGAGAACCAGAGCACGATGATGGTCCTGAAGGGCGCCCGCAACGATTTCCGCGGCACTTGCCGTACCGCCATTGACGAGGACGATCATCGGAAAGTCCATATGACTGCCCGCCTTGCGGGCAAAGAACTTCTGCTTCTGATTCTCGAGCCGGCCATCGGTATAGACGATCATTCCCGAATCGAGGAACGCATCCGAGACTTGAACCGCCTGCGAGAGAAGCCCTCCGGGATCATTCCGTAAATCCAGAATCAAACCCTCCATCTGACCGTTCGCGCCATCGCCCAATTCGGCCAGAGCCTCGAGGACGGCCGGTCCGGTTCGCTCCTGAAACTGGGTGATCCGGATATATCCATACCCGCCATCGAGGGTCTTGAACTTGACGCTCTCGATCTGAATATTTTCGCGGGTCAGAGTCACTTCCAGAAATTCGGCTACGCCCTCGCGACGAATCGAGATGGTGATGTCGGTTCCCCTCGGACCGCGCATCAGCTTCACCGCATCCATCAGCGACATATCCTTGGTCAGTTCTTCCTCAATCTTGATAATCTGATCGCCCGGCTGGATACCGGCACGAAAAGCGGGGGTGTCTTCAATCGGCGAGACCACTGTCAAAACACCGCTCCGATTGGTGATCTCGATCCCCAGTCCCCCGAAACTGCCCTTGGTGTCGACTTGCAATTCCTTGTAGAGTTCAGGCGTGAGATACGCACTATGGGGGTCCAACGAGGCGAGCATCCCGTTGACAGCGCCCTCCATCAACTCCTGCGTACCGACTTCTTCGACATAGTTTTTCTGGACGATCGTCAGAATATTGGTGAAGGTCTCAAGCTCGTCGTAGGAGTCCTGATCGACCGCAGATACCCGCTGGGCTCCGCCTCCGCCGAGCAGTAGAGCACCGATCACAATGCCCGCGCAGAGTCCCAGCAAAATCGGATTGATTCGAGGTGCACGACGCCGCATCATACACGCGTTCCCCGAGAAGCAGTTCCACAAAACAAAAGCATCATTGGATCTTAGCCGATAATTGAGGCTTGCGCCTACTCCTGCGAAGATTCGAGAGATTTTCCTGATTCCAGCTCCCGATGCCAACTCTGCGGGTCGAGGGCCTCCCGGCCTCGTCGAACCGAAAAGTACACCAGGCCGCCGCCCTCCAGGTCCGCCTGGCCGAGGCGAGCACCGACCGAAACCGGAGCGTCCAGCGCCACCTCAGCGCCTCCCAGACCGCCATAGACTGTGAAGACCCGCAATCCATGATCGAGAACCACGACGCCCCCATAGGCCGGTAAAGTTCCGGCAAAGACGACGGTTCCCGGAGCCGCAGCCCGCACCCAATCGCCCGCCTCCACCCGGATTCCGATCCCCCCGTCCCAGCCCGAGCGACTTCGATCCGAACGGAAGGGGACCTCAACTGCCCCCGCGGCGGGCATTTGCCTCGGTGCGATCGCGCCATCCGAGCGACGCCACGCACGACGTCTTTCTCGCAGGTCGCCGCGGCGTTGCTCAAGGGAGACGCAACGCGATTGCCAGAAATAGAAGACCTCTCGGGCACGCTCGGCACGTCGACGAAGGTCGGGGAGGTCGCGCCCGCCTTCATCGGTCGTGGCTGCCAGAACCGCCTCTTGTGCCGCTACAGCATTTCGATTCGCGAGGAGTTGAGCTCGTCGACTGACCGCCAGTTCGCGAGCGACGACCCGAAGCTCGACCTGTACCGCGCGTGGCAGTCCTACCTTGCCGATAGCCGGCGTGATCACCAGTAGTAGGAGAAGCCCCGGAAGGATAATTTGCTTAGGGCCGACCATCCGGGCCGCGACGCCATTCTCCAGTTCGAATCAAATGCTTCAGGTCGGCGACGAGCGCTGGACGGTCCCAATCCAGTGGGCCGATAATCCGCGCCAATTGCCGACCGTTCCGGTCGATCACGAAGGTCTCGGGATACCCGGAGATCTTGTAACTCTGACCGACAGCACCCGACGATTCCGTGAGCAGGGGAAAGCGGATTTCCAGTTCCTCTCCGAACTCCTTGACGACGGGTGCTCCGGCATCGTCCTCGGCCACCGCAACGATCATGAAGTCCTCATCGGCCAGCTGATCCGCCAGTCGCTGCATGGAAGGCATTTCCTCCCGGCACGGCGGACACCAAGTCGTGAAAATATTCAAAAGCACGACCTTCCCGCGTTGCGCCGAGAGCCGAAACGACTTGCCCTCGAGCGTCTGAGCGCGGAAATCCGGTGCCGTCGGCGGTCCCGAGGTACACGCTCCCGCCAGAACGAGCAGAAGGATCCCGCCAATCCCGGCAAGGCCCCGCGAAGATTTCTGAACGAGATACACACCGACGGCACCCACCACCACCATCAGCAGACCGATCCACTGTGCTTCCGTCAAATCCATAAAGATCCTTGGTTCGATACGAACGTCCTCCACGACAAACCTCGCCAGACCCGACAGGGCCAGAAAGGTGAACATCACCGACCCGTCACGCCAGCGCTCGGGTGCGCGCAACATACGAATCAGGACTACAAAAATCAGCGAGTAGATCAGACTCTCGTAAACGGGAGCCGGATGCACCAGGACACCCGAGGCGTGCGTCCAGCCGAAGATCGCGTCCGGGTAAGCCATGCCCCAGGGCAGCGTTGTGACCGTGCCCCAATCGCCGTCCCCTGCGAGCTGGCAGCCAATTCGGCCCACCGCCTGCCCGAGCACCACAGACGGGGCGATCGTGTCGGCCATCATCATCCACGACAGCCCCTGCCGATAGATCCATACCGACACAGCGATGAGACCACCGGCCAGTCCTCCGAAAAAAACGAAGCCGGCGCCCGTAAACAGCTGACCAACCGGATCTGCGAGGAAAAGGTCCCAGTTGTTCACGACCGAGAGTAGCCGTGCTCCGACCACGCCGCCGAGTACTGCGCGCCAGGTGATGGGTCCGGCCCATTCGCCATCGAGTCCTCGGGCCTCCAGATTCCGGACGAGCACTGCAGACGCCCCGAGAAAAGCCAGCGCCAGCATCAAACCGAAACTGTAGACCGAGACCGGACCAATCGAAAATAGAACAGGAACCATGCAGACTCTTCCTTATACACTCCTCGCCCAACCCGAAAGGTCTGGGGAGCTTGCCCGACCCACAATCCGGTGGAATGCTGAGATTCTATGGGAATGGCAGGATTTTGGGCAATTGAGAGCGGCGAGATTCGCTTCGGCAAGGATGGCCGGTGGTATTCCGACAGCGAACCAATCGAGAACCCCCGAATAGCGGATCTTTTTTCACGCCATCTGGTGCAACTTGAGGACGGCCAATGGTGGATCCTGATGGGAGACGAACGCGCTCAGGTCGTCATCGAGGACACGCCCTGGGTTGTGGCTCGCGTGGACGGGAACGGCCCGCATGGGTTCACCATCGGTCTGAACGACGGTACCGCGGAGGCGCTCGACCCCGAGACCCTCACCCTCTCGGCAGAGCATGTTCTCTCGGGCCGGGCGAAGCAGGGCCAGCATCGAGTACGTTTCCTTCGCGCCCCGCAAATTGAACTGCTATCGCATGCCATCGAAGAAAACGGTCAGTTCTTCCTCCCCGGCCCGGATCAACGACGATGGATCCTTCCGGATGCGGGCGCAAGCTGATGCATATCGTCCTGGTCGAGCCCGAGATTCCCCAGAATACCGGATCCATCGCTCGCCTGGCTGCCGCGACCGGAAGCCCCCTGCATCTCGTCGGTGAACTGGGCTTCTCCCTTGAGGACCGCTATTTGAAAAGAGCTGGCCTCGACTACTGGCCGTTTGTGGACCTCTATACGCACGACGACTTCGCTGACTTCGTCGCGGAGGTTGAGCCTTCCGCCCTGTTTGGATTCAGTACCCACGCGCAACGGAGCTATACCGAAGCGAGGTACAACGAGGGCGACGCCCTCATCTTCGGGTCGGAATCGCGCGGCCTACCAGCCGAGCTCAAACAATCGCTCGACCCGCTGTGGCATATCCCGATGCCGGGGACCGGCGTCCGAAGCCTGAACCTCGCCAACGCCGTCTCGATCGTTCTTTACGAAGGACTACGTCAGCTAGCGGTCGTCTGAAGACGTCCGGGGCCGCATCCCCCCGCGCCGCACCCGGTCCCGCAACCGGCGGCGGGTTCTTCAACCACCGAATAGCCCAACTCGCCGATTTCTTCTTCGGCCACCAATTCCGCCGAGGCCACGGCTGCCTCGCAGTGAACACAAGCCCAGAGGTCGCCCTCCTCCTGACTGAGCAGCACCTGGCGATCGCAGATCGCACAAAAGCCCGAAGGGAGACCCGCGGAAGACGATAACCAATCGGATTCGCTCAGCACGAAACCCGAGCCCCGGGATTCCGTGGCGAGGTTGCAGCTGCGAGCCTTTCCGTGGATTCTAAGATCATGAGCCTCTTCATTCGCGTATCCCTGCTGTTTTCTCTCATAGTTCCCGTCCCGAGGGAAGCCGATGCGGCCGAGGCGATCGGGTCGGAACCGAAAGCCAAGGAGGCCGCTGCCGCGCCGGGATGCGATAGTCTCGCCCTCGTTCAGGCAAGATTCCTCCTCGATGAGGCCGATCGGCAGCCTCAGCTCAGCGTCGCGCAGCTGGAATTATTGGGCGAGTGCAAAGTTTCCATGCTCGGGATCGAGCTTGAAGGTCGAAACCTCGGGGGCATTGCTCTTCCGGGCGCAGATCTCACCAATGCCGAGCTCGCTCGCTCCGATTTCAGCGACGAGCAAAAACGAGCCAACCTCCGTGGAACAAAGCTCAACGGGGCCAACCTCGAGGAGGCCAACCTTCAGGGCGCTGATCTGCGCGAGGCCGACCTGCGACACACCTTTCTGCGCGCCACCGACCTGACCGGTGCCAATCTGAGTGGAGCACGCATGGGATGGCCCCATGCGATCGGCCAGGCTCATGAGCAACGCCTCACTGCAGCACAACTCACCAGCGCTTGCTGGTCCGGCGAAAACCCACCCGAATTTCCGGCCTCCCTGAGCGACTACGAGCGACCCGAGGGGTCGCCCTCGGCCTGCCCCGACACACCCTGACAACCGATCGCCGCAAAAGGGTCCTTGGAGCTCAGGCTACGCTCCCAGGTTTGCGCAATCGCTACAGCCAGTTCCTGCCCCGAATGCTCCCGCGCGCAGCGGAAATCGCCAAGGTCCTTGCGATAGGCCCAACGGGCAAGAATCACTGCGTTATTCACTCGCTGCGGATCGCCAAAGGCTCGGAAGAATTCCTGCCGATCCACCAGAATTCTCTCGAGTGGCCATTTCCCCATTGCCGCTCGCCGGTAGAAATCTCGCAAGGCATCGATGCGCTTCCCCCATTGTACAGAGCCGGTAAAGGAGGCCTCCAAACGTTCCCGAGCCAGTTTCGTATTGGCTGCCTCCAATCCCTCCCGCTCGAGGAAAAATTCGTAGGCCGCCGCGCGCCCCGCCCAGGACGCAAAGGATTCGTTGAAATCGGTATACCCCGCCCTGTAAAAACTTCGATGGATCAGCTCGTGAAAAAGCAGGTCGACCAAGGCCACGTCGTCGCGACGGAGCCAGTTCGACAAGACCGGATCATCAAACCAACCAAGAGTAGAAAATGCGCCCGATGGCCGTACATAGGTATCCCAGCCATCAGCTTGCAACGAGGCCGCAAGCTCGTCCGCATCACCTCGGTCGAAGAAGCCCTTGTAGGTGACCGTGCCGACGATCGGAAACCACCACGAATAACTCTCCAGTCGAGTTTGCCGCGCCGCGGACACCACCCAGACCAGAGCGCCGTCGGGAACCTCGGCATAACTGCCGTAGGCATCGCCGACATCGAGATCGAGCGCCTCGGCCGCAAAGGTCCGCGCCTCCATCAGGAGTTCGAGCTTGAGACGCGCGGTCGGCTTGAGAGTCGGGTCGTTCAGCACACGAACCAACGGCTCACGACTCAGCAAGATTCGCCCCTGAACCACCGCTCCCTCCAGAATATAGAGGGGCGAACAACCCCCGCATCCAACAAGAGTCACGGTCAGCAGACAACCGATCATAAACCGGCGCCAGATCATGCCGCCGAACCGCCCCGGTTTTGCCTCCGAACGTACTGCAGAGCGTGCAGGCGAGCGTAAAGATCGTCGGCTTCCAGTAATTCACGGTGGGTGCCAATCTCGTGGATCCGGCCGTGATGCATCACGACGATTCGATCGGCTTTTTCGATTGTCGAAAGTCGGTGCGCAATCACAATTGCGGTGCGGTCCGCCAACAATCGATCCAGAGCGTGCTGCACCCGGCTCTCCGTCTCGGTATCCACGCTCGACGTGGCCTCATCCAGAATCAGGATCCGGGGGTCGTAGGCAAGCGCTCGTGCGAATGCCAGAAGCTGCCGTTGTCCCACGGAGACATTATTTCCGCGCTCGCGGATCTCCTCGGAAAGCCCTCCCGAGAGGCCTGCGACAAACTCGGTGAGGCTGGCTGCCTCAATTGCTTCGCGGACCAAGGCCTCGGAGGTATCCGCCCGTCCAAGCGAAACATTTTCCCCAACCGTACCCCGAAAAAGAAAGGCATCCTGAAGGACGATTCCCACCTCGCGACGCAGAGCATGAAGATCCCAATCCGCAACATCGATGCCGGATACGCAAACCGATCCTTCGCTCACATCGAAACTCCGACCAATCAATTTGGTCAACGTGGTCTTGCCCGAACCACTGGCCCCGACGACCGCAAGCGTCTCGCCCGGCCGAATCTCGAGCGAGATATCATGGAGTACGTTTTCCCGGCCTCGATAGGCGAAAGACACATTCTTGAAGGAGACCGATCCGCGGGCCACAGCGTCGGGTGCGGGGGTCCTGGAGTCTTGCCCGCCTGCAATCGAGACCTCCTCGTCCAATAATTGAAAGACCCTTTCAGCCGCAGACATCGCCGATTGCAGGACTGCGTATTTTGCCGAAAAATCTCGAATAGGGACAAAAAACTTCTGCAGATACTCGATAAACGCCACCAATGTACCGAAGGCGACAACTCCCGCCAGAATCTGCCCGGACCCGTACCAAATCACCAGCCCAGCCGAGATGGAACTCACCGCCTCGACCACCGAAAAGAGAGACGCCTCATAGAGGTTGGCGCGATGGTAGGCGTCTCGATGCAATTTATTCTGTCGCTCGAAAGTGACAAAGCTCGCAGCTTCATGAGCGAAAAGTTGGATCACGGTCATCCCCGAGATCGACTCCTGCAAGACGCTATTGATCCCGGCCACTCGCTCGCGAATCAGTCGGTAGGTAACGCGGGCCTTGCGCCGAAAAAAATCAATCGAAAAAAGCAGGATGGGAACGGCCGAAAAGGTGACCAACGCGAGACGCCAGTCAATCCAGAGCATCACGCCCACGATTCCGCCCAAGGTCAGCAGGTCCATGAAGATGGTCATACCGCCGGACGAAAATGCTTCGTTCAGCACATCCACATCCGTCGTCAATCGCGTGACGATCCGGCCCACTGGATTCCGATCGAAATAACGTTGCGGGAGCCGGCCCAGATGAGCAAACAGGGTCGCACGCAAATCGGCCAATGCATGCTGCGCCAGCCACATCGTCAGGTAGTACTGGATATAAAGAAGACAGAACTCGGCGAGCAGCGCCGCGAGGAAATAACCGCCAATACGGCCAAGTCCGTCCGGATCTCCCTTGGATACGTATTCATCGATCGCAACCTTGATCAAATACGGCTGGAGGAGCATCAATGCCGAGATCATCGGCAACAAGATCAAGGATAATGCGAACACCCCACGATAGGGACGCAAAAACGGCCACAGCCGGGCGAGAAGCTGCCGGTCGTAGGCCTTTTGGACCTTCGCTTCTTCGTGAATTCCCTGATCAGCGAGCGAAGTATTGGCGGCCTTGCTCACAGCGCCTCCAATCGTTCTTCCACGATCTGCCGTCGAAACAAATCGCTGTAGAGGCGGGAATCACGAAGCAATTCCTCGTGCTTGCCCTGCGCGACCACCCGCCCCTCGTCAAGAACGACGATCAGATCCGCGTCCTGCACCGTCGAAAGGCGATGGGCGACAATCAGGCACGTCCGTCCTTGCCGGCGGTCGCCGAGCGAATGCAGAATATCTTCCTCGGTCTGCGTATCCACGCTCGAAAGGGCATCGTCAAGAATCAGGATCGGCGCGTCGTGAAGCAGCGCCCGCGCCAGGGTCACGCGCTGCTTCTGGCCACCGGAGAGGGTAATCCCACGTTCACCAACCATCGTGCTGTAGCCGTGGGCAAAGGAATCCACATCACCGTCAACGGCCGCCCAGGCGGCGGCCTCCTCGACCCTTTCCGATTGGGAAGAGGAATCGTGTTCCCCTTCGCCAGGAATCGAGAAACCGATATTATCGGCGATCGAGGTCGAGAAAAGGAATGGATCCTGCGGCACGAATGCTATCGATTGTCGCAGCCGCACCAAATCAAACTCACGAAGGTTCCGTCCATCCACACGAACCTCGCCTGCGGTGGCATCGAAAAGCCTTGGGATCAGCTGAATCAAACTACTTTTGCCGGCACCCGCCCGGCCCACGACTGCGACGGTGGCGCCTGCTTCGACTTGCAGCGAGATATCCTCGAGAACCAAATTCTCTGGATCATCCGGGTAGGCAAAGCTCACATTCCGAAAATCGATCGCGCCCCGACGAACGGTCGGCGTGACACGCTCGGCGACAGGCCTCTCCACCCTGAGGGAGGACTCAACGAGGAAGATCTCCTCAAGTCGCTCCATCGCTACGCGACCACGCTGGACAATGGAGATCATCCAACCCAATGCCATTGTCGGCCAGGCCAAAAGGTGCAGGTAGCCCATAAACGCCACGAGGTCGCCCAACTGCAGAGTTCCCCGGGCAACCTTGGCGCCACCAAACCAGAGGACGATCAGAATGCCACAAGCACTGACCAGACGAGTCACCGGAGCGATCATCCCACGCAGCTTGGCAAGGTCCACGCTCGCTTCGCGGAAGGACTCGTTTTCCCCCGCGAAGCGCTCCTGCTCGCGCTCCTCCATCGTATAGGCCTTGACCACATGAATACCGCTCACGTGTTCCTGAATTGAATTGGTGAGACTTGCGATGCCCTCCTGCACCCGCAGCTGCCCCTCCATCAATTGACGCGTCGTGCTTTTGATGAACAAAAGGGCCAACGGATAGGGCGCCAATGCCGCAAGCGTGAGCGCGGGATCAATCGAAAACATGATCGTCAACGCGTAAATATAGTAGATGGGGGTATTGATCAGGTTCAGAATGCCCGGCCCGAGCATCAGGCGGACTGCCGAAATATCATTCACCAATCGCGACATCAGGTCGCCGGTCGGATGCCCCTTGTAGAACTCCGGAGAGAGCGATTCCAAATGTCGGAACAAGTCGTTTCGGAGATCATATTCTACATCGCGGCCCGTATTGAAGATCAGGAAACGCGAGATCGTGCGGGTCACGCCTTGCACGACCGCGATTGCGAGGATCCAGCCCACAAAAAATCCAACGCCACGGCCGGACGGCGCTGGCGTACTCCCTGCGATTTGATCGACCGCTTCCCGCAGCAGGAGCGGGATGACCATCGCCAGCGATGCCGTCACCAGCAGCATCACGCAGCCTGCGATCCAGCGGGCGCGATATTGCAGTACAGTTTGCCACAGGCGCTTCATGCCCTGACAAGCCTAACCTCCCGCAGCTGCGGAAGAAACAGCCGCCCCACGATTCTGCGGGACAGCAACCGGACGCGAGTGATCCGGGATTCTCGTCCCGTCAGCCCAGAGACTCGATAATATCGTCGGGAGCCTGAACAAGTTCGATCAAAACGCCCTCCCCGCCGATCGGGGATGCCTCATTCCCGACCGGATGAACGAAACAGACATCAAAGCCGGCAGCCCCCTTCCGAATGCCGCCCGGAGCAAAACGCATCCCCTGGGCTTCCAACCACTCGACCGCAACGGGCAGATCATCTACCCACAGACCCACATGGTTCAGGGGCGGGACGTGCACCTTTGGCCGCGACTGGGGATCGATCGGCTCCATCAGGTCCACTTCCACGGCAAAAGGTGGCTTTCCCGCCACGGCAATATCTTCGTCGACGTTCTCTTTTTCGCTGCGGAACGTCCCATGCACCTCAAGCCCGAGAAGGTCGACCCACAACTTCCGCAGCCGATCCTTGCTCTCGCTACCCACAGCGATCTGCTGCACCCCTAGAATTCGAAACGGTCGCTCTGACATGGAGAGAGTCTCGCTCAGGCGCGAGACGAGCGCAACAGCATAAGTGCTGCTTGCGAGCCGCTCCCGCGGGCGGTCAGGGCCGCCAACCGCCGTCCAGATTCCGGTTCAAACTGAAGGCAGCGCTGATCAAACCCAAATGGGTAAAGGCCTGCGGAAAATTACCCAGATGCTCGCCGGCGGCGCCGAGTTCTTCGGAATAAAGGCCGAGGTGGTTCGCATACCCAAGCATTTTCTCAAAAAGAAGTTGCGCCTTTTCTACCTGCCCCGAGCGACAGAGACATTCCACGTACCAGAAGGAACAGATATTGAATGTGCCCTCTGTCCCGGACAGCCCGTCCGACGCGGCCTCATCGTTGCGGTATCGATACACAAGCGAGTCATCGACCAGGTCGCGGGTCACGCCGTCGAGAGTGGAGAGCCAGCGCGGGTCCCGGGGACTGATGAAGCGCATCAGCGGCATGAGCAAACAGGACGCATCGATCGTGCTGGAGCCTTTATATTGCACAAAGTGCTGCTTTTTTTCGGACCAGAATTCCTCGACGATCTCCTTATGGATCGCGTCACGCACATCTCGCCAGCGAGCAATCGGCGCGGGAAGCGAGCGTTTGTCGGCCAATCGTAGCCCTCGATCGATCGCAACCCAGCACATTAAACGGGAGTAGAGAAACTCCTGCTGGCCCCCGCGCACTTCCCAAATCCCTTCGTCCGCTCGCTGCCAGTTCGCGCACACCCATTCGACCAGCCGCACGATATTATCCCAGAAGTCGAAGGAGACCGGTGTGCCGTATTTATCGTAGAGGTAGATCGAATCGATCAATTCACCGTAAATATCCAGCTGCAGTTGATCGAATGCACCGTTGCCCAAACGGACCGGCGCAGAACCGCGGTAGCCTTCCCAATGACCAAGTTCGGACTCCGCCAGCCGATGCCGCCCATCGATCCCGTACATGATCTGCAGTGAGCCGTCCGGTCCCAACTCCTCGCAACGCTTCTCCACCCACCGCATGAAATTGCCCGCCTCCTCGGTGTACCCAAGCCGAAGCAATGCATAGACGGTAAAAGCCGAATCCCGGATCCACGTATAGCGGTAGTCCCAATTGCGTTCCCCGCCGATACTCTCGGGAAGCCCCAACGTGGGAGCGGCAACCAACGACCCGTATTTCCTTGACGTGAGCAGCTTCAGCGTCAAGGCCGAGCGTTGCACCATCTCGCGCCAACGGCCCTGATAGTTTGAACGCTCCGACCACGACCGCCAGTAGCGCACTGTCTCATCGAAGGCGGCATCACAAAATGCCGCGACGTCCCCCATGCTCTCGGCCTTGCTCTCGGCGCCCTCAAGCAGCAGATGAAGTGATTCCCCGGCGCACAGCTCCACCTCCAGAACCGCGGCTCCATCCACCACTCGCATCGCATGCGGACTCCTGAGCCGGAGTGCCGTACCGTCCGCCCCCCGGGAACGGAAGACGACCCCACCCGAATCCAGTTCTGTATCATGGGTCGCCCGCCCATAGTCGAAGCGCGGCGCACAACGAATCCGGAAACGCACCGAACCGCGTACCGTGCGAATTCGGCGCACCAATGCGCAACGACCCGGTTCGGCGTCGATCGGCATAAAATCACTGACCTCCGCCACGCCGCAATCGGCCAGAAATCGCGTCAGCAGAACATTGGTTTCGGGAAGGTAGAGTTGGGTATGTCGGGCATCTCTGAGATCGACCTCCACGGAGAAATTTCCACCGCCCGCAGCGTCGAGAAGGCCCCCGAAAACTGATGGCGAATCGAAGTCCGGAAAACACATGAAATCAATCGACGCGTTCTTGCCGACCAGAGCGACCGTCTCAAGGTTCCCGATAATTCCGTAGTTCTCGATTGGTTGATAAGACATTTCTACCTACTCTCTGCGTTGGCGTACCCGCCTCCGATAGTCCTCAATCACTCGGGAGAGATTCGCTCTCGCGGCGGACCCGAGCCAATGCGATTCCCTTCCATTTTCCACCGCGGAGACTCAGGTACCCAAGATGAACGTCATCTCCCGGCGGCGGTTCGACGTCGATATTCAAAGCCATCCGCTCGCCGGGCGCGAGCGCGATCGGCATCAGAAACATTACCGGCACGCGCGAGACGGGCGCACCGGCCTCGTCCACCCACATGATATAACCTTCTCGTAATTTCCGAGGCTCGGGCTCCAGATACACCTCGCGTCCTCGATTGCGGACCCAGAAGCTGACGGTGCGGGAGTCCGGATCCTTCCAAAGCTGCTCGTAAGCCATCCCCCGATGCAGAACGCTGCTCGATGAGGTCGTCGGAAGCCTGCCATTCAGGCGGTAGCCGCTCAGAGTCTCGGTCTCGCCCAACGACACGACACGTGCAGCGGCCTCCGGCGACTCACGGAAGTGGTCCTCAAACCACTGCTCGTGGCGAACGGTAGATTCGCTTCTGTGAAAAAGCACAGTATCGATGCCCAATGCGGACAGAGCCTCGCTCGAACTGGCGCGCGGCAGTCGTTGCGCCAATTGCCCGATCTGGCTGGCAAAAGGAGAGGCAAATGAGTTGTAGCAACTCGTCGTCGGACTCGGAGAGAAACTCCCCAAAAGCAACTGAGCACTGGCGGTCCCCGTGGGCAAGTCAGGCCCTCGCTTGGCCATCGGGACATGCAGCAAGGCTGAAGCTCGTCGGGAACGAACCAATGCGATATCCTCTTCCGATGGCCTCACATTGCGGGACTCGACGGCAAGCGGTCGCCCGAAGTTCGCGACGGCAAGAGGCGGCCAGAAGCGGATAGCCCCTACCACGAGCGCCAGCGCCACAAACAAGGCCCCCTGCAGGCGTAGGCTGAAGTTCTCCAGAACGGCCCGCGCGCCGTAGCCGGCGATCCAGGCCAGGGGCACCCAGAGAATATTGCTCATGACGCCCAATGCTCGAACCGCATCAAGCCCCGGTACCGTTCCCGACAGGAGTGCGAGAACGGACGGAACGACAATATCCGTACCCGGAATCCGCAGACCGTAGGTCGAGCAGCTCAGAATAATTCCTGAGGCGAGCAACATGACCAGACGAGGATCTTCGCCATCACACGAGCGTGGCCCGCGAAAACGATCCGCAATGCCGAGCAAGATCAGACTGGCGAAAATCCAGCCGGGAAAAGAGTATTGACCCGGCAAGAAGGCTTCAAGAGGCAGCAGGAGCGACTCGCGCCCGCCCAATACCGACCATGCCTCTCGCGTCTCGAGGTACGGCAACAAGACCCAAAGGCCCACAACCGCCACGAACGAACCGGCAGCCAGACTCAAGCCCAGCGCCTTCCACCGATGTTCCCGATGCCGCCAGAACAAAAAGGGCACATAAACGAGAACCACCGGGATCACGCCAAGAATCAGATAAAAACTCCCCAAGGCCTGCATGCCGAGGAAAAAGGCGACGCCCGCTGCTGCACGAACCCTTCCGGTCACAAAGAGCCGATGAAGGCATAGCAGCGCGAGCGGCAGCCAGAATTCTGCATGCAGAAATGGATGCCCGCCGTCCACAATCCGCCCGGGAACCCACTGCAGAAAAAGCCCGCCCAACAAACCCGCTCGAGCATCTCCGGTAAAATTTCGGACCAAAAGGAACATGCTGAAACCGGAAAGGAAATACCCTATCCAGAGCATGAAATTATACGAAAGGATCGGCTCGCCCGTGAGCACCCAGGGAATCGCCGCCAGCAATCCTTCCGCGAATCCGTGCTCGCCGAGAGTGTAACTCGCTGGAAACGGGAAGCATTGTCCGAACCCTTGCAGGCCGCCGAGATTGGAGGTCATCAGGTCGGCATTGCGGACGACCAACGCGACCACCATTTCCTGATCGGCGTGCCCGATGGTCTCCCATTTCGAAAGGCTCGGGGTTCCGTCGGACGCAGCTTGGAGCAAGGATGCTGGTGCATCCAGCACCGAGCGCATCATGAACGTCGAAGAAGCGAGCAGGAGTATCGCCGCCAGAGCGGTATTGAAACGCACAGACGCAACCTAACGCATAACGTGGCGGCCGGGAAATGCTGACGTTCCGGACCCCTGGTCTATTCGATATATCCCAGGGCCCGCAGCCTGTCCCGGGTGGCATCATCCATTTGGACCTCACCTTCGTTTGCCACCGCTTCCTCGGCAGCACCCGTCGTGATCGCCACAATCTCCCGGTCCAGATCCTCGACTTCGATACGCCGATCCGCAGCGATATCCAGTTGCTCGCCGGGGTCTTTCTGCAGATCAAAGAGCTCAACTTCCGGGAGGCCTCGGGGGTTGCCCGGATTGGCGCGGATCAACTTCAGCCGCGCATTCCGGACCGCCGTGATAATATTGCCTTCGTGATCCTCTTCCGCGAAAGCCACTCGGTTCGAGGGGATCGGCAGCGCCAGATCAGCACCCTGCCACTCGGCAGGAATCTCGATGCCCGAAGCCGCCAGAATCGTCGGGGCAACGTCAAGCAGCCGACCAACGCCCCCGGGCCTCGCTGGCACCAGACTTCCGGCGGGAAATTTAGCAATCAATGGCACCGCAACCTGCTCCTCATAGAGCGTCGTTCCGTGCCACCAGCCACCATGTTCCTGGAACTCCTCGCCATGGTCGGCGGTAAATACGATCAGGGTATTGTCATAGATACCGTGCTCGCGCAGCTGGTCGCGAAGCGCACCGAAGCTCTCGTCCATGTACTGAATTTCTCCGGCATAGAGCTCCAGCATTTCCGTTGCCTGATCCGGGTCCGGATTCTGGTTGTCGACGCGTGCGATGCCGCGGCCTTCGTAGGGATGCACAAAATATGGATCGTGCGGATCCATATAATGGATCAAGGTGAAGAATCGGTCGTCCTTATGTCGAGACAACCACTCGAGGGCATCCGCATTGACGGTCCGGGAATCTTGATAGTACTGCTCCACCCACTGGGATTTCTGCATCTTGAAATTCACGACGCGCAGAATGCTGTAGATCACCAGCTTCGACGAAGATTCCTCGGCACCAAAGAGATAGTCCGGCGCGTAATATGTGTATTCATCGAACCCTTGCTGGAAGTTGAATGAAGGTGCGAGGTTGATATTCGAAACAAAGCCGGAGGTCGCATAGCCTTCACTCTGAAGGGCATCCGCAATCGTGACCACATCCGGTAAAATCGCAGGTTTGCTCATCGCCCCGTGCGAGGCCGCATATAGAGACGTGAGAATCGTCGCCACCGAGGGCTTGGTCCAGGAGGACTGCCCAAACGCCTGCCAAACGGTTCCCTCATCTGCCATGGCATCGAGGTTGGGTGTCAGCCCACGGGTATCCCCGTAGGAACCGAGATGATCCGCCCGCAGAGTATCGGCGATGACCAGAACGACATTGGGGCGATCTTTCAGGTGCTCCGGAATCTCGTCGCGGACCTCGACAATGGCCGTCGTTTCGCTCGGCCCGAAAATCGCTCCGGCGCCCATCACGGTGAGGAGAAGTAAAATCGCGGGCCCCGGCCGTGCGACTGCGCCCAGCGGCGACCGGAAAAAACGGCGACCGAAAGCGAGAATCACGATGGCCAGCACAGCAGCCCCGCCCAGGATCGCCAATAAAACCGGAAGCGGGGGCATTTGCTCGAGATAGACATCCCGCCGAACCCGGAACAGCAGAACGGCCAACCCCAGCGGGACCAAAGTAGCCGCAAATCCGAGGGTAGGAACCCACCCGCGCACTTCCTCCTCGCGCATGGGAAGGACGCTCAGGACGGCGCCGCCCGCCGTGCCCAAACCACCGAGGATCAGAGCGTAGACAAGCGGACCATACCAGAGCACCTGAGATTCCGGACCGAATCCGCCCGAGCCAATCACCGCGGCCTCAACACAACCAATCAGGATCCCGGCGAGAATGCCCGCACCCATACCCAAACCGGCCGCCAGAAATAGCCGTCTCGGCTGCGGGAGAACGGCTGCGCTCGACGATTCTCCTGCCGCCTCGAGGGCTTCACGCGCCTCGCGCTCGCCGGTGCTCTCGAGTTCCACCGCCATCCGCGCGGTTTCCTCGTAGTCCACTTGTTCGCCGTTCACGCGACAATAGCTCGGCGTATAATCGGGGCCGCGCACCATCCAGAACACAAACCCGAAGAGAGTTGGAACCTCGCCTACCCAAAAACCGAGAGTTGCGGAAACGGCAGCGACGATCGGGCCCAGCAAAGCGCCTAGCGTCAGGACCTGAGCCGCTTCTCGAATGCCGATCCCGCCGATCGTGGGCCCGATGACGGTAGCGAAAATCTGGATCGCCGAGCCGAACACGACGGGCCAGAACACGGCCTCCGCCCCGGCACCAACGGCAATCGCCATGAAGAAATACATCGCCGCGGTGCAGAAATGCACGAGAAAACTCATCAACAACATCAAGAGAACCAGCGGCTTCTGGTTACGATAGGCGGCAGCCGCCGCCGAGGTTCGCAGAATCACGCCCTGGATCTGGGCCTTGGCGGGGATTGGAACCGTCTCGATGACCCACTGGATGACCCCGGGGAACCATAAAAGGGTCAGCAGCCCGGCAATGATGCCCAAAGCCAACGGCACCGTGATCATCGCCACCGTCAGAGCATTCTCCCCGAATATCGACATTCCGAAGGGCAGAGCCACAAGATAGGTAAGGAAGATTCCCGTAATTCCAAGAACCTTCTCCAACACGGTTCCCGCCGTTACCTCGACGGTGCGCCCGCTGAACCTCGATGCATCATAGAGCTTGTAGCCGTCCAACCCGGCCGTGCTGGGTAGAAAGAAGCCGATCGCACGGCCGATAAGAAAAGCTCCCAGAATATGCCAAAACGGGAGTTCGATCCTCTGGCCCCGAAGTACCAATTGCCAACGATACATCGAGGCGACCACGCCGAGAAAACGGACGACAGCGCCGATTCCGGCGAAAGTCCAGAAGACGACGGGATCGATATTCCGGAGCAGATCGACCATCAGATCCCAGGCGGGGACCTTCTCCCCGGCTCCATCGCTCACTGGCCAGAGCAGCAGGTGGTAGACCATCCCGACTGTAAGGAGCAGTTTGAAGAAACCGCTCAGGCGGTTCTTGAGAGGTTCTCCCACAAAGCGATTGGTAAGCACCATCAAAACAACGATGGCGAGGAACTGGAGCAGCATGTTCATGAACGGATTCCCTCAGCGCTCGGGGCGCATCGAGTCCAAAGCCGAGGCAGGTGATATCTGGAAGATCGAAGCCATGGAAAAAGTGAACGAAAACAACGGAACTCGGAGAGACTATCGGCCAGATGCCCTCCGGGCAATACATGTTCCGATGGGCCCGTCGACTCGATCGGCAAGCACTATGTCGCACTCTATAAATCGGCTGATGAAATCCCCAAAAGTGGCAACAAGGGGCCGCGTTCGGTAAGCTACCGGTGAGGGCTTCCCCCGGGTTGTTCGTCGTTTTGACCAGGTGGCCCCTCGAAAAGCCGAGCGAAAATGCACTTTTCTCTCGCCAACATCGGGAATCAGACCAAATGAGTGAATCAACCGATTGGATCGAACTTTCACGAGATTGTGAAGCCGTGATTGTGCCCGCCGGGCACACCGTCCTGATCCCCAAGGGAACCCGCGCGGTAATCACGCAGGCCCTGGGCAGCTCCTACACCCTCAGCGTGCCGGATTATGGCGGCTTGGTCCGCATATCCGAGAGAGATGCCGACGCTGTTGGGCAAAAACGGGAAGCCGCTCCCGAAGCACCGGCATCCACCGAAGATCCTCTCGCCGGGGAAGAGTTGGAGTCGCGCATCTGGGTTGAACTGCGGACCTGCTACGATCCTGAAATTCCCGTCAACATCGTGGATCTGGGGCTCGTCTATGACCTGAGTGCCGAACCGATCGATGAGGGACGCCATAAGGTCGATGTCAAAATGACCCTGACCGCGCCCGGATGCGGGATGGGAGACACCATTGCGGCCGATGCGCGTTACAAAATCCTCAATATTCCCGGAGTGGAAGAAGCAGAAGTTGAAATCGTCTGGGCTCCCGTTTGGAACCCGAATATGATCTCGCCGGAAGGCCGCGCGAAACTAGGCATGGAGTAAATTAGGATGCCCGATACCCTTACCGTTACAGACAATCGAACTGGCAAGCAGTTTGAGCTCCCGATCGACGAGAACTCCATTCAGGCCTCCGACCTGTCCCAGATTCGCCTGGACGACGACAGTCCCGGTCTGGTCAGTTTCGACCCGGCGCTGGCCAACACGGCCGCCTGCCGCAGCGCCGTAAGTTATATCGACGGCGAGAAGGGCATCTTGCGGTACCGCGGATACCCGATCGAGCAAATAGCGGAAAAATCGACCTATCTCGAAACGGCCTATCTGATCGTGAAGGGCGAACTCCCGTCCCCAACTCATCTCTCGATGTGGGAACACAACCTCAAAATGCACACCATTGTGCACGAGAACGTGAAAAACTTTATCGAGGGCTTCCGCTACGATGCCCACCCCATGGGGATTCTGATCGGCACCGTCGGCGCACTCTCGACGTTTTATCCGGAAGCAAAGGACATCGGTGATGATGAGTCCCGACGCGTGCAAACGCGTCGCCTGATCGCAAAAATTCCGACCATCGCCGCGATGGCATTCCGACATTCCAAGGGCCTCCCCTACGTTTCGCCCGACAACGAATTGTCCTACACCGGCAACTTCCTCTCCATGCTCTTCAAGATGACCGAACTGAAGTACCGTCCGGACCCAATTTTGGAGCGGGCTCTCGACGTGCTCTTCATTCTCCATGCCGACCATGAGCAGAATTGCTCGGCGACAGCCGCACGCACCGTCGGCAGTTCGCATGCCGATCCCTACTCTGTGGTCGCCGCGGCCGCCGCCGCGTTGTCCGGACCGCGGCACGGCGGTGCCAACGAAGCTGCCGTGCGCATGTTGCGCGAGATCGGCTCGGTCAATCGTGTGCCCGAGATGATCAAAAGGGTCAAGGACGGTGAGTTGCGACTCGAAGGTTTCGGACACCGTGTCTACAAGAACTACGACCCGCGAGCGAAGATCATCAAGCAGATCGCCTATCAGGTCTTCGAGGCTACCGGCAAAAACCCGATCATCGACATCGCCCTCGAGTTGGAACGGATCGCTCTCGAAGACGAGTATTTCATCAAGAGGAAGCTCTACCCGAACGTCGATTTCTACTCGGGAATCATCTATGAAGCGATGGGCTTTCCGACCAATATGTTCACGGTCCTTTTCGCGATCGCCCGCACCTCCGGTTGGGTGGCGCAATGGGCGGAAGCGCTCGACGATCCGAATATGCGGATTGTCCGACCCAAACAACTCTATATCGGGGCTGCTCCGCGGGACTACGTCTCGTTGGAACAGCGAACCGAGGTCGGACCCGGCGAAACCGAGATCAAGGGCGCTATCTAGGCCCCTTTACCTCCAAGCGGAATGCGATCCGCAAAAAAGTGGGTCGTCAGCCGCTTCAGCGTGTGACCATGAGGCGTTGCGCCGCCAGCTTCAGAAACTCGATCTGACGATGGCGCATCGCCTCCGATGACGGTTCGACGCCAAGAACCCGTCGGGTCAGCGGAGCCGAGAAAAAGTACCCAAAAATCAAGTGGTACATCAGAAGGATGATCAAAGAGTCAGAATCACTATCCCAGCTGGCCGCCCAGGCGGATTTCTCCATCGCGGCTCGACCTTCTTCGTAAATTGGCCGCAACCACTGCTCTGACAGACGTTCGAGATATTCTCCGTCATCGAGAATTTCGCGTTGGATCAGTCGAGGCAGATTCGGTGAGCGCCAAAGCTGCTCCGAGAGCTCTTCCAAAAGTCGGTCTCCGGCCCCCGGTTCGTCAAGAGACAGGGCTGCGGCCGCAAGAGTATCGCGCAGGGGTGTAAAGCCGCGATCGAGAACCGCCTCGTAGAGTGCTCGCTTGCTCGAGAAATGGTTATAAATGCTCGCCTGATTCAAGCCCACCGCGCCGGCAATCTCCCGCACCGACACCCCCGCGAAGCCCGCGTCCGCAAACAGCCCTTCCGCAGCATCCAGAATTCGAGTGGCAGTTCCACCGCCATCCTCCGGGTCTGTGGATATCAATTCCTTGTCATTGCTCATGGTTGGGGCACCAGAAGCTATCCATCTACCAAACAGCACGCCACGGCCAAAACGAACCCATTTCCCGGGCCCACCCGACGTGTTATCTCGCTCGCACATGATTGATAGACGGCCCCTCAAGCTCAGCGACGCCGACCATGCGCTCATCGAAGCGCACGAACTCTCCCCGGACGAGATCGAGCGGCAGCGGGCCCTGCTCGCGGGTCGAGCGACTTATCGGGACCTGGATCGGCCGGCGACTCTCGGCGATGGCATTCGGCAACTATCCGAAGCCGAGAAGGAGGCCTGCAGCGCCGAGTTCGATCGCGCCGCCATGAGCGGCCGCTATCTCTCTTTTGTACCCGCCTCCGGCGCCGCCTCCCGAATGTTCAAGAGCTTTCTGGCCGCGTTGAGCAGCGGGCGGCCCCTGAGTCGTTCCAGCCTGCACGCATCCAACTACGAGGAAGACCACGATCTCCTCACCATGTTCGAGCAGATCGATCATCTGGCCATCCGGGAAGCCCTGCGCCAGGCTTGCAAGACGGAGGCACCCCCACTGGCTGAACAGTTGGCGCAGGGCGACTATACGCAGCTGGCCCGCATTCTCCTCGAGCCGACCGGCCTCAACCTTCCAGCGGAACCAAAGGGGCTGCTCCCATTTCACCTTTACGCCTCCGGCGCTCGGACGGCCTTCGAAGAACATCTCCGAGAAGCTGCCGAGCTCCTGCCCGACAAGAGCGGTCTCGCGCGATGTCACTTCACGGTCTCACCGCAACACCAGCAGCGCTTCAGCGAGACACTCGATCTCAGACGCGCCGCAGTCGAAGCATCCTCTCAATCCCGGCTCGACGTCAGCTTCTCGACTCAGTCAATGGCCACAGACACCATTGCTCTGGACGAAAATGGCGAATTATTTCGGCAGCGCGATGGGAGTCTGCTTTTTCGACCGGGGGGGCATGGCTCCTTGATTCGAAACCTCGACCAACTGCCCGCGGACTTTGTCTTCATCAAGAACATCGACAATATCGTTCCCGAGGATCGGCGCGCACAGATTCTGGCCTGGCGACGGATTCTCGGCGGTCTGCTTGCTCAATTGGAGCGGGACACGGGGCTCTGGATCGATCGCCTCAAAGCAGCACCTGAAGATGCCGACCTCCGGGCGCAGGCGGCGCAGTTCATTCGCAACGACCTCGGAATCCAGAGCGACGCACGCGAGGAGGTACTCCTTGCCGAGGTCCGCGCCCGCCCCATGCGGGTCTGTGGCGTCGTCGCGAATACGGGAGACCCCGGAGGCGGCCCCTTCTGGGTCCGCGGCGACGACCATCGTCTCTCGTTGCAGATCGTCGAAACCGCCGAGATTGATCCCGACGAAGTCAGCCAGACCCGGCACCTTGATGCCGCCACGCATTTCAATCCCACCGATATGGTCTGCTCATTACGAAAATCCGACGGGGAGGCTTTCCGTCTGGCCGACTTCGTCGATCACAACGCCGTATTTGTCGCGCAAAAATCCAGTGAAGGTCGCGACCTGCGCGCGCTTGAGCATCCCGGCCTCTGGAATGGGTCGATGGCCCGCTGGACCACGGTGTTCGTCGAGGTGCCTCGAGAGACGTTCCAGCCAGTGAAATCTCTGCTGGATTTGCTGGGCCAGGGCCACGCTCCCCTGCCTTGAGCGCCAGTCAAACGACTGCGGCGGTGGCAGGCTTCCCGGACCTCGGGTATATCGTCTGGCATGGAAACAATGCTCGTCACAGGCGGAGCCGGATTCATCGGCGCCAATTTTGTCCGCCTGGCTTTGCAGAGGACAGCCGCACGAATCCTCGTCCTCGACAAATTCACCTATGCGGGCAACCCGATCTCGCTCGCCGGCCTCGATCCGGAACGTCTCGAGGTGGTCGAAGGTGATATCGCTGACCCCGACAAGACCCGCGCGTTGGTGCTTGCCGAAAAACCCCGCTGGATCCTGAATTTTGCAGCCGAATCGCACGTAGATCGCTCGATTGAGAGTCCGGACGAGTTTCTGAAAACCAATATTCTGGGAACTTTCCAATTACTTGAGGCGTCCCGACAACTCCTGACCAAGCTGAACGATTCCGAGCAGGCACAGTTTCGTTTTTTGCACGTCTCGACGGACGAAGTCTATGGGAGTCTCGGTCCGGAAGGTTCTTTTGCAGAAACCACGCCCTACGCGCCGAACTCCCCCTACGCAGCCAGCAAAGCCTCGGCGGACCATCTGGTGCGCGCCTGGTTTCATACGTACGGCGTGCCGACACTTCTCACGAACTGTTCCAATAACTACGGCCCTTTCCAGTTCCCCGAAAAATTGATTCCCTTGATGATCCTGAACGCCCTCGAGGGCATTGATCTTCCGGTCTACGGCGATGGCAGCAACGTGCGCGACTGGATCTACGTCGAAGATCATTGCGACGGCATTCTGAACGTCCTGCACCGCGGCCAACCGGGCGAGAAATACAATCTGGGTGGCGGCGGCGAACGTACCAATCTCGAGGTGATCGACGCTCTCTGCAGCCTGTTGGAGGAGCAAAGACCAGCCGCACAAAATCCATCCTTGCAAAAGCGCGGCCTGAACGACTACCGCGAGCTCCGCAAGTTTGTGACCGACCGCCCCGGACACGACCGCCGCTACGCCATTGATGGCAGCAAGGCGGCCCGTGAGCTGAAGTGGGAGCCTTCGGTCGGCGTGAGTGAGGGCTTTCGCTCGACGGTGCAATGGTACCTCGACAACCCGGAATGGTGTCAGCAGGTACAACAAGACCAATACGATCGGGCCCGGCTGGGCCTCGGGAGTCGCTCATGAGTACACCGATTCGCGGAATTCTCCTGGCAGGGGGAGCCGGCACGCGCCTGCATCCCGTTACTCGCGCCACCAGCAAGCAGCTGCTGCCCATCTACGACAAGCCGATGGTCTATTACCCTCTGTCGACACTCATGCTGGCTTCGATTCGCGAGATCCTGGTCATCACGACGCCTCACGAGCAAGACGCCTTCCAGCGGTTGCTCGGCGACGGCTCCGAACTCGGTCTCAAGTTGGAATATGCAGTCCAGGAACGCCCGGAAGGGATCGCTCAGGCATTTCTGATCGGCGAGAAATTTCTTCAGGGTGGACGCGTAGCTCTCGCTCTCGGAGACAATATTTTTTACGGACAGGGGCTTACCGACATGCTCCAACGCGCCAGCCAGCGCGAGGATGGCGCCACCGTATTCGGCTATTGGGTATCGGACCCCGAGCGCTACGGGGTGGTGGAATTCGATTCCTCCGGCAGCGCCGTTGGTCTGGAAGAGAAGCCCTCGCACCCGCAGTCTTCGTGGGCTGTCACCGGTCTCTATTTTTACGATCACCGGATTGTGGACCTGGCCCGGAATCTGGCGCCTTCGCCTCGGGGCGAGTTGGAAATCACCGACATCAATCGCAAATACCTCGAAGACGGTTCGCTTCAGGTCGAACGCATGGGACGCGGGCTTGCCTGGCTGGATACGGGCACACACGAGGCTTTGCTGCAGGCAGGGAACTTCATCCAGGCGATCGAGGAACGTCAGGGTTTGAAGGTGGCTTGCCTCGAGGAGATCGCCTGGCGCAAAGGCTATATCTCGGCCGAGGACGTCGAGAGACTCGCCCAGCCGCTAGCCAAGACCTCCTATGGTCAGTACCTCATCCGAATGCTCGCACAGGAAGGACCCGAGGGGTGAAAGTCGCCACAACAAAACTTGCTGGAGTCCTTTTGATTGACCCCAAAGTTCACGGCGACGACCGGGGCTTCTTCGTCGAGACCTACCATGCCGACCGCTATTTCGAGGCCGGAATCGAGGCGACCTTTGTTCAGGACAATCACTCCCGGAGTTGTCGTGACACCTTGCGCGGACTGCACGCTCAACTGTCGCACCCGCAGGCGAAATTGGTCCGGGCAATCGAAGGCTCGATCCTCGACGTCGTCGTGGACATTCGACCCGATTCGTCGACCTTCGGCGAGTGGCTCTCGGTTGAATTATCGGCGGAAAACTTCCGGCAAATTTATGTACCCATCGGCTTCGCGCACGGATTCTGCGTCCTCAGCGACACGGCGCAGGTCGAATATAAATGCTCGGATATCTATGACCCGAGCCATGAACTCTGTCTCTTGTGGAATGACCCCGCCGTGGGCGTAATCTGGCCTGTGGGAGAGCCCATTCTTTCCGAAAAGGATCGCGTCGGTAAACCGCTGGCCGACTGGGAGATGGATTTGCAAAAGGCCTGGATCAAGCAGCCATGAAAATCCTGGTCGCAGGTGCCGACGGCCAGCTGGGCCGATCCCTCCCCGAAGCTCTCCGCGATCACGAAGTCGTTGCTTGCAGTCGAAAGACTCTCGATATCGCCAACGCGGAGAACGTCGCCGAGATGATCGGCCGACACAGCCCGGATATCGTCGTCAACGCGGCGGCCTGGAATCAGGTTGACAGGAGCGAAACCGATATCGCGGCGGCCTATCGCACAAATGCCATAGGCCCCCGAAATCTGGCAGTCGCGACCGCAGCCTGCCAATCCATTTTGGTTCATGTCTCCACCGATTACGTTTTCGACGGAGAAACCGGCCGACCCTACGTCGAAACCGACACGCCCCGGCCTCGTTCCGTCTATGGGGCCAGCAAGCTCGCAGGCGAAGAAGCTGTGAGGAGGATCAACCCGCGCCACCATATCGTACGCACCGCATGGGTGTTCCACGAACAGGGAAACAACTTTCCACGCACCATGATCCGCCTGGCGGCCAACGGGCCCCTGCGAGTGGTTGACGACCAGATAGGATCGCCGACCTACGCGCCGCATCTCGCGGAAGGAATCGCGCGGCTGATGACCCAAACCGCTTATGGGACATGGCATATGGCTGGTCGAGGAGAGACGAGTTGGTTCCACTTTACCCGAGCGCTGCTCGAGAACCTGAAAATCGATGTCGAGGTCTCGCCAGTAGCCACCGAAGCATTTCCCAGACCGGCCCACCGCCCGGCTTATGCCCCCCTCAGTACGAGTCGCAATCCGCCGATTGAACTGCCGAGCTGGCAAGAGGGCCTGGCAACTTTCTGCGCCAAGCTCGAAGAAGTCCCTCAGGGCTGAAAGAAAGACCCGGGCAAGGCAACCTCCCCGATATTCGTCCACGTATCGGGACCACAGGTATCGGCAAAACACGGGTCGGCTCCTTCGCACCGGAACCGGTAGACTCGATCCGCCAACGAACTATTTCCATCGTCGCCAAGCGGAGCGCACCAGACAAATTGGGGCGGCCCTCCGGCAGGGTCGTAGACGTTGCCGGTAACTGTACCGTCCTCGTTCCAGGCGATGGCCCAGCGCTTGCCGCCGGCGTCCTTGCTGATCAAGGTTCGACCGCGAGACTTGATCTCCCGAACACCTGCACTGGAATCCGAGGCCGCCGCTCCGTTGCGAGTCGTGCGCGACGGCAAGGGGTACCGATCCCGGGGGAGGAAGAAGGCCCCCGGAAGTTCGACCGAACCAAGCGCAGCCCAATCTTCCGTCGAGCAGGCCCCGGCACATTTGGGCGCGCCCTCGCATGCAAATCGCAGTTGCCGGCTTGCCGGATCAGCTGCCCCGTCGTCACCTATCCCCTCGCACGAAACGAAGGCGGGTTCGCCGCCATTGTCGAGAAAAACATTCCCCGAGACCGTGCCGTCATCCGCATTCAGCACGATCGCCCATCTCTCGTTCGCAAGATCCTTGCTGAGCAACGTCCGCTTCCGATCGGGAGTAATTTGCAGACCAGTCGCGCGGCGATCCCTCTCGAGCAGCTCGATCGCCGAATCGAGCTGCACTCGGGGAAAACTGTTGCCAGATAGAGAGTCGACGATCGGCACGCCAGATACACGCAGAGCTTCAGTCGCGAGCTCAAGTTCGGAGCGCCCCAGACCTTCAAAGAGAAGCGCGTAGGCGCCTGAGATATGTGGCGTGGCCTGCGAGGATCCCGATGCGGAACGATATGAACCGCCCGGGAATGCCGATACGATCCGGTCCCCGGGCGCGAAGAAGTCCAAAAAAGGCGCGGTGTTCGAGAAAGACGAGATATCGTCCGCATCCGTGCTCGACGATACGCTCAACACATCCCCCAGACAGGCCGGAGTCGTCAGCGAATCGGAGGAACCCTCGTTCCCGGCCGCTGCAACCACAGCGATCCCTGCATCCCGCAACAGGCCCACGATCTCGGTGCGGGGATCTGCCGCCTCGCATTCGCTGACGGACGAGAACAAATCGCCACCCAGACTGAGGTTCACGGCCGCGATTGGCATCTCGTTGCGCAGGGAGTAGACATGCTCCAGCGCCAGCGCGATGTCCGAGAGGTAGGACAGCGCGCACGGGTCCTCCCCGGCGTCTTCGCAATCCTCGCCTGTAAATTCGGTGAAAATCTGAATCGCGATCAGATCGGACTCTGGCGCCACCCCGAACCCGGTCCGTCCGCTGCCGGCCGCCGCGCCCGCCACGTGTGTCCCGTGCGCGCAGGCATCGGGCGCGAAGTCACAGGGTTCGGCGGCCCCTGGACCGATCATTTGGGTAGAACCGTCAGGACAGCTACCCTCGAGGGAGAAACAAGCCTCGCGCACGACCCGGCCGCCCAAAAATGGGTGGCTTGCATCCACCCCGGTATCAATGATCGCGATGGACCATCCCTTGCCGCGAAGTCCTTCCTGGTTCAGTTTTGTAGCGCCGATCAAGGGCGTCGATTCCAGAAGAGAAATACGCTCGAGGCGGTCCAGACCGACATAAGTCACGTCGGGAGAGGCTCTTAGAGCGGCCACCGCACTCGCATCGGCGGCGAGCGCCATCCAGGGGACGTCTGAGAAACGACGTACCACACGAGCAGAGCCTCGCCGACCAAGCCGCTCTGCCACGCGACGCCCCGCCCGGGCGATACGCTCACGCCGTCCGGTCTCCCGGCTCATGCCGCGTGCCTTGGAAGGCGCCTCAGGCAACGCCATGCGCACCAGCACTCGCACCTCTTCGCCCTTGGCCAACGCGCGCTCGAGACCATCCCCCGCTATCGCGCTCACTGGCAGAATGACGCAGAACGCCAGAGCCCAAATGCCCCGAACCACTGGATTCTTCTGAAGTTTCATAGTTGAACTTGCCTCGATCCGCTCCGGAGGTCTGCACACAATCGAGAACCTCCAGAATTTTATGCTAAAGCATTTTCAGGCTTGTAGAAATGTCTTTCCAACTGGTTGATCAAATCACATGCATTCGTCCGGGTGAGCGCGCCGAAGGAATTCACCGGCCTTCTTTCCCGACCGAAGTCCTCCCGCTTGGCCTGCTGGTAGAAGCCGTCGGGCAACTCGCTTCGTGGACGGCTATGCCGCAGCTGAAATTCGACTACCGGCCAGTTGCTGCGTCCGCGGGCCTGGTCGAAGTCTTCCGAGTCCCCCGCGCCGGTATGCCGATCGAAATCGAGGTGAAGGTGACTTCGATTCGGCATCAAGCCATCTCCTACCAAGGATCCGCCAATTGCGATGGCGAGGTCTGCCTGACCCTGCAGCGAGCGATTGGGCCCCTCCTCCCGATTGAGGAATTTGATGACAAGGCACGCATCGAAAATCTTTATGAGCTTCTCTGCGGGGCAGGAATACCACCCCGGCCACCAGTGGTTCCCGAGGATTACGAGCCCGAGATCACGTGCCAGCCGGTGATTGCCGGTGAAGGATTCAGCGCCTCGTTTCGACTTCCGTCCGAGTCTGCCATCTACGCCGATCACTTTCCGAGGCAACCGGTCTTTCCGGCGACTCTGCTTCTGCAAACCCAGATCGACGCAACCAGGCGCGCCTATGCCGCTCGCGCCGATGGCTCCCTGCCGGAGATCATCAAGGTCAGCGGCGTGAAGATACGTGCGTTTAGCGGGCCCGGGGAAGAATTGGACTTCCGCGTGAAAGAACTCGATGGCGCAGATGGGGAGCTTGCCTTTCGTCTCGAAACTTGGCGAGGAGACACCCGGGTGTCCGCAGCCAGCCTGTATCTGCGAAAGTAGGAAGCTGATGAAGTGGATTCACGCCATCGCTGCCGTCGCCACCGCCTTCCTGCTCAACAGCGGCTGCAGCGAACCGGAGCCGCGATGGGTGGTTCAGGAACGGCTCGGGCCTGAGCGCTTCGGGTTACCGCAGGGCCAGCCTGTCGCTCGTGCGATCATCGGGGCCACAGCCAGACCCGTCCTGGGCGTACTCGCCGAGGATCTCCATATCGAGAAAACCGGCGTTCCTCTCGTTGACGGGGTCGCTCAATTCAAACTCGACATCGCGTCCGAAGACATTCCGCGCGCCAACCTCAGCATTCAGACCTTCACCTCGCTCGGAACCGATGTTCCGAGCCTCGCCGGGACATTGCGCGAAAAGGTTTTCTGGCGGCGCCTCGAGAGCGGATGGTCCCTCGACGAGGGGAAGGATGGCTACACGATCTCCATTCGCGACGAGCGTGGGGCCGAGGTCACAGGATTCGTCAACGCTCGGGTATTCTTGACGCAACCAAGCCCGAGCGTGCAAGAAAGCGAGAGCTTCCCCCTACCAAACGGGTCGGAGATTCGGCTCTTTTTCGGATCGACAAAACCGGCTGCCGGCCACGCCAGGCCGCAGCTCCGATACCAGGCCAGCTTGAACTGCGACGGACGAGCGTCCATGCTCATCCTCGACACGGAGCAACGTATCGACGGCTCGGGTGATTCCTGGGAGCAAGCACGCGTCGGGATTTCCAAAGGCGGACTCAACTGTCGACTCCGGTTGGAAGTGCGCTCGCTGCAGGGGGAACCCTCGACAAAAGGGATCTGGGCATGGCCGGAGATCCTTGTGAAAACGCCCGGTCCATCCGTGCGGCCAAACCTTCTGATGGTCTCTCTGGACACGCTGCGCGCGGATCATATGTCGGGATACGGCTATCCCCGCCAAACCACACCCACCATCGACACACGACTGATCGCCGAGGGAACCACCTTCCTCGAAGCCTTCAGTACGTTTCCGCAAACGGATGTCTCCCACCTGTCCCTGTTCACAGGCCTCTACCCCGAGGCCCAACCCACCCGCGGCCGTTTGAGTCCGGGGAGTTCGATCACCACCCTCGCAGAAAACCTGCGAGATGCCGGCTACCAAACAGACGCGATTACCGAGAATGCCTTGATCTCGGGGTTGTTTGGTTTCTGGCGCGGCTTCGACGCATTTACCGAGCGGTCGGTGGTGCAAGAAAAACTCGGCCCGACCAGCTTTGCGAATGCAGCTTCCTATCTGCGAGAAAATCGCGAGCAACAATTCTTTCTTTTCCTGCACACTTACCAGACGCATGATCCTTACGACTCGAGCCCTGAATTCGACGCGATGTTCCGCGGCGACAACCATTGGGCGGAGGGAGGGCCGCCGCCCTACGTGCCCGACGTCCAACATAAAAATGTCGATCGATATGATCGAACCATTCGCGAGGCCGACTCTTTGGTGGATGGACTTCTCACCGTCCTCGAGGAGACGGGACTGATGGACAATACGCTCATCGTACTCCTATCGGACCACGGCGAATCCTTCGGCGAACATAGTCTGCCCGGCCACGGATTTGCGCACCACGATGAGCAACTCAGGATCCCGCTGATCCTGCGCGGGCCGGGGGTGCCTGCGGATGTCCGTATACCCGGAAGCGTCAGCCTGACCGATGTCGCCCCGACCCTTCTTGACCTTCTGAACCTTCCGGAACTCGCCCAGGGCCAAGGCGAAAGCCTGCGCTCTGCGATGTCCGGGACACCCATTCCAGATGACCGGGATGTATTTTTTGCATGGTATCAAAATGATGCAATCGGAGCCCGCAACCGCGAATGGAAGTCCACATCCACACGCGCTGAAACTCGAAATTACGAATTAAAGACCGACCCGTTCGAGTGGCATACGATCAAGAGCCCCAGCTTGCCCGCCGATCGTCAGAAGGTCCTCGACGACCACAAACGAGAAAGCTCGGCGATCCGGGCCGCGCTCGCCGAGGCGAGCGCAGGCAACCCGAACGGCACCAGCGAAACGCAGGGCATCCCGCAGCGGATGGAGGAGTCCCTCCGTGCGCTTGGTTATCTGGATTAGATTGTTGCCTCATCGCGGCTGCGAAACAGACCGATGACACTCGTGTAGCCGTGCACGAAGGTTTCTCCACCCACCGGACCGATTTCCCCGTTGGCAAAAAATCCCGCAACCGGGATCGCACCGCAGTGCGCGCGGACCTGATCGGAATCATGATCCGAGACCCCATACAGTCCGGCGCCACGGCTCAAGCAGGAGAAGAGCAAGGCTCCCGAGAAATCCGAACCTACGCGCCCGAGTCGCTCCGCCAGGTCCTCTCTGGCCGCGCCGGCGTCACGCAAATGAAACTGGACGACCTGCTTGTCGCTCAGCATCGCGCCCACAACGAGAGCGCCAGACGGCTCATCGCGACCGACAAGGTTGCGCACAAGAAAATCGCCTCTGTTAAAAGGTCCTTGCCCATCGCCCATCCCGAGTCCCAGAAGCAACGATCCCTTCGCGGCAGCTTGATCGCCCGCGTCAAGTCCCTCGACGACTTCCTCGGCAACGTGCAGAGCCGGCCGGCCATCGAGTTCGAACAATATATTTTCGCGCGAACGAGTGACAAACATCGGCAGGCCGACCGGTCGACAACCCTGAGAGACCACAGTCTCGAGAGTAATATTCCCCGAGAAACCGATCCCCACAGCCCCGCTGCGGTGAACATCACTACCGATATAGAGAAGATTTTCGCCGGGGGCACGACCACCACTGGCGATCCCCCCGATGGCAGGCACGCCCGGATAGGCGGCCTCCAGTCCCTCGACCAGACGCTCGATATTCATCGAATACGGGTCGGAAAACAAAAGGAAGCAAGGTGTCTCATCGGGAGGAGAACCGAAGCGGCCCTCCCAAAACGCGGGCGCTCGCTCCGCCTCGGGCAGTTCCTCGGCATCGATATGAAAGGGACGCAACGTCACGCCGGGCAACGAAGCCGCGGTCAGCGAAAGTGCGCAGGTAGATTCCTTTTCTTGCCCCCCGCCGATCACGCCCCCTGCCGTGCAGCCCACGATCAGAGCTGCGGGAAACTCGCCGCCAACCAGCGCCGCGACCTCTCGGTAGTGCGAATCGTGCTGTTCGGACACGAAGATCAACACGAGATTCGGCTCAAGAGAGCCCATACCCGCATGGACCTCGTCGACCACCGAACGTGTGGCGCTGACAAGATTCTCGTCAGTCGATAACGCAGAACACCACTTCACCGACCGTTGGGTACGGCAACAGCGCGCCCGGAGCAACCCGGAAGTGCCTCGACTTTTTGCCCACAGAAAATGAGCCCGGAACGTAATCCCGAGGGTGGCCACACCGGCCGGGCGTGGTAGTCTTGAGAGGCTGACAGGAGATAACTATTATGAGTTCTGAATTTTTCCACAAAGACATCTCAATATTCCTCGAAAAACGCGTCGACTGGGAGGGATTCTTCCGTCTGAAATCACCCGAGGCGGTCGATCTCGGCGAGGAACTCGAAACTTACAAAACTGTTCTCTCCTCCCTCGGTGATATTTGCGAAGATATCGAGACCGACTCGAAGCCGGCATGGCACGATGAAGTCGTATTGAAAGACGGAGATGTTCAGAAACCTGCGCATATCGTGGCCGGGTACAACCGGCTCCGAGATGCCGGTCTGACCTGCATGATGCTCAAGCCGGAATATGGCGGCTATGGCCTCCCGAACCTCCTGAATATTTTCTACCTGGAAATGCTCTCGAGAGCCGACACAAGCCTGATGACGATCGTCGGGCTCTCGGCTGGCGCGGCGTCGGACATCCAGAAATACGGCAGCGAGGAAATCAAACAGCGCTACCTCCCGAAATTTGCGTCGGGAGAGATCGCAGGGTGCATGGATCTGACCGAGCCGCAGGCAGGTTCCGATCTGGGCAGCATCTCGACGAAAGCCGAATTGACCGACGGACGTTGGTTTATTGATGGCGGCAAAATTTACATCACGAACGGAGGGGCGGAAGTCCATCTGGTTCTCGCACGCGATGCGGAAACGTACGCCCAGTCAAAGGGCACCACCAACGGCCTGAACCTGATGCTCTGCCCGGTCACCCTGCCCGACGGAAGCAAAAACACAGTCAGCGTCTCTCGCGTGGAAGAAAAGATGGGTTTGCACGGTTCACCCACTTGCGCCGTCGAATTCGATCACGCGGAAGCCTTCCTGCTCGGCGAACGCGGCAACGGCTTCCGGGCGATGCTCGATTTGATGAATGCCGCACGCCTCGGAGTTGCGGCACAGGGTCTCGGCATCGCCGAGGCCGCCTACCGCCAGGCGCGCGCTCACGCGGCCGACCGCGTTCAATTCGGTATTCCGATCATTCAGCAACCTCTGATCAAATCCATGCTGTCGCAGATGGCCATGGAAATCGAGGCCGCGCGCGCCCTGCTTTATCGAACAGCCGCCCTTTCCGATCGGATGGAGGCAACCGAAATATACCTCGCATCTGACCGCGAGGACTATGAAACCGACCGTGTGACCCTGCAAGCGGAACTCGAGTCCGGACAGCAGTTACTTCGCTTCCTGACTCCCCTCTGCAAATATCTCGCGACTGAGGTCGCCAATGACGTTTCCCGGCGGGGTATTCAGATCCATGGGGGCAGTGGCTTCATGGCAGAGTCATCAGCCGCGCACTACCACGTGGACTCGATCATCACGACGATCTACGAAGGCACATCGGAGATTCAAGCCAGCTTCGCGCTCAAGGAAATGGGCAAGGGTGCTCTGGACCCGGCACTCGCCAGCCTCGTGCAGGACCTGAAATCCCTGCGCAAAAATCATCCGGAGCAAGTGGCCCAGCTTAACCAGGGCATTGCCGACATCGGCAACGCGCTACCGACGATGCTCGAAGACATTTCCTACGCGATGCTGAACTCCAAACGGATCTGCGACATGATCATTTCGGTCATGGTCGGCACCGAGCTCCTCTTCCAAGCTGATGCGTCCGAGGAAAAAGGTGCCTTGGCCGAGGCCTATATCAATCGCAAGATGCTGGAGGTCGAGTTCAACGCCAAGCGCATTCTCAGCGGTGATGCGACCCGACTCGCTCGCTATGACAAGATTCTCGGACTCTGAATCGTTCGGTAAGGAAAAAATCAGCTGAAGCCAGGCCATCAACTTTCGATGTCAGGCTTCACTAAATCCGCCAGTGAATGCGTCCGCAGCTCCGATTCGTTGACGGTGGCCTCCCGAGCCAACTCACCTGCGACGGCTCCATCAAGGAATAGTGGCAAGCCATCCCCTGCAAACACTGTGAAGACCTCGGCCAGTGAAATGGAGGCCGGGTCACGTGCCAGGAGGTAGCGACCGTTGGCGCCCTCGACAGGCAGCACCAGACCAACGTCCTCCATAGCCTCGACTGCCTCGCAGACATCGACCCGATCGACACCCAATTGGCGGCTGACCTCGGCGGGATCTGTCGGACCCTCACCCGATCGGAGCCTTCGGGCCGCCTCTACAAGGAATGCCAAGGCCAGTGGTCGCCGGCTGACACGTCGGCCCGCACCTTCCGCGCCGCCCAACTCCAGGCAGGCCGCGAGTTCCGCCCCGGCGAGCACGATTGCCCAGCTGACGTACATCCAGACCAAGGTCACCGGCAATTGCGCCAGGGCACCGTAGATCGCGTTATAGCTCGCGACACCGACCTGCAGTCGCACGTAACCGATTTGCACCAACTGCCAGGCAATCCCGGCAAAGAGTGCCGAAAATAATAGCGCTCGAGGCTGAGGCCGCCGGTTCGGCATGACCACATAAAGGAACCCGATGGCAATGACGTTACAAAGATAGGGCACCAGTGGAAGAAGGCTACGCCAGGCCTCCCCGAGGACCGGACGGGCCAAGGCCTCGTGCATGAGTTCTTGTTGCAGCACGAAGGAAGTCACTCCGGTTGCTGCCACCATCAGAAATGGCGCCAGAATAATCACCGAGACGTAATCCGTGATCTTGCGGAGCAAGGGCCGGCCCGCCCGGACTCGCCAAATATAGTTGAAACTCGACTCGACACTGCCGAGCACCGAAAGCACCGAGCCGAACAAGGCTATGGCACCCATTGTGCCTAGAGTTCCCACGTTCGCTCGGGAAACAAATTCCGTAATCTGGGTGGCAACTTCCTGACTCAAGGACAGCCGCTGCAAGAGCAGATCTTCGAGATGGGACTCCACGCCGAGTCCTTTCAGGGCCGCAAACATCAGCGCCAGCACCGGCACGATCGATAGCATCGTTGTATACGCCAATGCCGACGCGTGGAGCAGACAACCGTCCTCGTAAAAACGTCTCGCCCATCGATAGAGAAAGCTAAATAAACGCATCAACTCCAACCTTCCCCAAGCACGGGTCCTACTTCCAGGCCCATACTGGCTCCTCGAATCGATCCACACGCATCGATACGCCTCGCAATGCGACTTCACGGAATTGAAAAATAAAGGCCGCGGTGGGCGCGTGCACCTGCGTTGCACACAAAGGAAGCGACAAGACCGGTCGTTCGCTCTCGGGTATCCTGCGCAGGACCGGAATCGATTTTTGGTCCAGGTCCGACAACGGAACCCGATACACGATGGCAACCTCATCCGGATTACCCTTTAGATCCGGAGCCGGCCCTCCCCAGGCCACAAACGGCGTTACAATAAATCCCGAACGCGTCCGGTAATCGTCCAGGCGCCCGAGCAAGGCGCTGCGATCCAAAACCAGACCGACTTCCTCGGCGGTCTCGCGGCACGCGGCTTCTGCGGGAGTCTCCCCGGGCTCGATTCGGCCGCCGGGCAATGCGAATTGGCCGGGATGGTCGGACAACCCCGACGCGCGACGCGTCAAAATAAACGCTGGCTCTCCAGCGTCACCCGCCACCAGAACGACCGCAACCGCGGCACGACGCAGACCCGGATCAGCGAGACGTCGACGGTCGAATCTCGCCAGATTCGCTTCCACGCGATGCCGCAAAGCCAAATCCAAACGCGTTTTTGCCTCCGACATGACCCTATTGCTAACAGAAAGCGCTCCATCGGCCGATCCCGAGATCCATCGGGGTTGCACATACCCTCGCGATCCTCGAACCTGTGACTCCGCATGTCTGCAATTCCCGCCACCGGTCTCGACATCAATCAACTCCACGTCCTCGTCGAGGAACTCGAGACACGCGTCGCGAACCTCGACGACACCGATGTTCAGGGCCGAAGTGCCTGCCAATCGTTACTCGCTCGGCTGCGCAGCCTCTGGTCCACGAACAAGGAAACTTTCCCGACAGAGCTCATTTCACGACTGAAGGTCGTCGCCACTGCGCTCAAACAACCCCGCCGAATCGGCCCGGAGGCAGGCGCCGGCGCGCCGGCCAGAGCGGTGCTTGCCGAAACCTTTGGTTATAGCGAGTTCCGTGCCGGGCAGGAGCCCCTCATCGCCGGCGTCCTTTCGGGCAGCGACTGTATCGGCGTGATGCCGACCGGCGCCGGCAAGTCGCTGACCTACCAGATCCCGGCGCGGCTTCTTGGCGGTACAACCCTGGTCATTTCGCCGCTGATCGCGCTGATGAAGGATCAGGTAGACGCACTTACCTCGGTGGGCGTCCGAGCCACTTATCTTAATTCCAGCCTCGACTCATCGGAAAGAAGCGACCGCGTCCGCAACTTGATCGCGGGGTCCTACGAATTGGTCTACGCCGCGCCCGAAGGCATCGATGCCTGGCTCGGGGATGTCCTGACCCGTGCGGATATTCGGCTCGTGGCGGTCGACGAAGCTCATTGCATCAGCCAATGGGGCCACGATTTCCGTCCGGCCTACCGAAATCTTGCCGGACTCAAAAGTCGCTTTGGAGGAATTCCCGTGCTCGCACTGACGGCTACCGCGACACAAGATGTCATCCACGACATCGGCGAGCAGCTCGGCATGCGCGCACCACTCGAGGTCCGCGGCTCCTTCTTTCGACCCAACTTGAGCTTGCACGGCAAGCCCAAAGGACCCAATCTCAAAGTCCGCGATGCGATTCTCGCACTGGTCCGGGAAAGACCCGACGAGAGTGGCATCGTTTACTGCCAGACTCGAAAATCGGTGGAGTCACTGACGACATTTCTTGAGCGCAAGGGCATCCGCGCGCTGCCCTACCATGCGGGCATGGAAATCGAGACACGGAACCGTGTTCAGGATGCCTTCCGCCGGGACGAAGTCGACGTAGTCGTCGCCACAGTTGCTTTCGGAATGGGCATCGACAAACCAAATATTCGATTTGTCATTCACCGCGACATGCCCCGTTCCGTTGAAGCCTATTACCAGGAGATCGGACGAGCTGGCCGCGATGGCGCCCCGAGCGATTGCTTTATTTTTTATGGCTGGAGCGACGTAAAAAGCGCTGAATATATGCTTCAGGAACTCGATGCCGAGACCGCCGACCGCCAGAAAAGAAAAGTCCGCCATATGCTTCGCCTCGTGGAGCGCGAAGAGTGCCGACATCGGGCAATCGTTGGCCATTTCGGAGAAACCATCGAGAATTGCGGCGAGTCCTGTGACCGATGCCTGGGGATCGATCGAATTGAAGAAGCCCGCAATCGCCGTCGAAAGGGTCCCAGACTCGGCGTGACCACAGGCCTCGACCCTGCAGCCGAAGCACGCTTTGTTGCGCTGAGGGCCCTCCGGAAAACGATTGCAGCTGAGCGCGGGATCCCGGCGTATCTGGTCTTCAACGACGCCACCCTTCAATCCATGGCGATCGAAAACCCGGAGTCGGAAGTCGCGCTCGCCGAGATTGCCGGCGTCGGTCCCAAAAAACTCGCCGACTACGGGCCCGCGTTTCTCCGCGAACTCGGGGAGTTGAAGAATTCCGAAAGTCCCCTAGTCTCGGTAGACGAGAGAGGAAAAGACTCATGACGCGAAAGATTCAGAAGTCCGAGCAGGAATGGCGGGAGACCCTGACGCCCGAGCAGTACGCCGTATGCCGCCAGAAAGGCACCGAGCGGGCCTTTACCGGCACCTACTGCGACCACCACGAAAAAGGTGCCTACCTATGCGCCGCGTGCGGGGAAGCTCTTTTTCGGTCCGAATCCAAGTTCGAATCCGGCTCGGGTTGGCCCAGCTTCTACGAGCCAGCCAATCTCGAGATGGTCGAGGAAGAACAAGACCACAGCCACGGCATGGTGCGCACCGAAGTGCTCTGCCGCAACTGCGGATCTCACCTGGGGCATGTATTTCCCGACGGGCCGCAACCTACAGGCCAACGGTTTTGCATCAACTCTCTGAGCCTTGGGTTCGCGCCGGACGAGGGCCAGCAAGACTGAGACTTCTCAGCGACCCTTCCAATTCGGAGTGCGCTTTTCGACGAAAGCCTTCGGCCCCTCCCGGGCATCGGCCGAGGACATCACTTCCCCGGACAATTGGTTCTCGATATCGTGAGCTTCACCCAAAGGCAGGCCGCTGGTCCGAAGCACGGCTTCCTTGATCTTGCGCAGCGCAAAGGGGCCATTCGCTGCCAACTTGGCTGCAATCTCGTGCGCACGCGGCATTAATTCGTCGGGAGCAACAACCTCATTGATCAGCCCGATCCGCCAAGCCTCCTGAGCATCGATCAGATCGCCTAGGAGCAGGATCTCCATAGCCTTGCAGTAGGGAATCTGTCGCGGCAATCGAACTAACGAACCACCCCCCGGGACCAGCCCACGCTTGGCTTCGGCCAGACCCAGCCGAGCATTCGTCGAGGCAATCCGAATGTCAGTGGCCTGCAAGATCTCGCAGCCACCCGCGGTTGCGGTGCCATTGACCGCTGAAATCACCGGCTTGTAGAGCTCGAAACCCTTGAGCAACGAGGTCATGGTGAATCCGAGGTTCCCCATCAACTTCTGGTCCCATTCACTTTCGGGCTGACGCGCGCCGGTGAACAGGGGAATCAACAGCTGGAGATCCCCGCCAACGCAGAACGCCTCGGAACCAGCGCCCGTCAGAATCGCGACCCGCAGATCATCATCGGCCTGAAAATTCACCCAGGCCTCACCCAACCGCACCATCATCTCGGGGCTGATCGCGTTTCGACGCTCTGGCCGGTTCATGGTGATGGTGACGACACCCGCTTCTTTCTCGTATAAAAGATCGCTCATGCTGGATTTCTAGCCTATGCGTTCCGGATTATGCCAACTGTCAAATATTGCCCCTGCCCGAGATTCCGTTAGAGCCAACGAGTCATGACTGAAGATACGCAATCAACCTCGGACCGCTCTTCGCTGCGGCGCAAGCTTCTCGGGACAGGCCTCGTGCTCCTAGCAGGCTTTGTGGTTCTTCTTGCAACAGCGCCCGATGGCGGGGACTCCGGTGCGCCGTCACCGGACCGAGGGCGACGTGTCGTTTCCAGCACTCTCGTGAGCGAGCAACTGGTCGATGCCGAGGTGCGGCTGTCCGGCATTCTGGAAGCCGACCGCGAAGTACGACTCTCGGCAGAGAGTTCCGGGCGAGTTGTCGTGATGGGCGCACAAGCCCTCGATCCGGTGACCAAGGGCCAGATCCTTCTCGAAATTGACCCGATTCCCGCAGAGATAGCGGTACGCCAGGCGCAGGCGCAGGTGGATCGAACCGAGAGTGAGTTGGCGCTCGCGACCGCACAGAGCCGACGAAGCACTTCTCTCGCCGAACGGGAAGTGCTTTCCCAATCCGAGATCGACAGCACGGAGAGCAGGCTCGGGGTCGCTCGCGCAGCCCTGGCTTCAGCACGAGCGCAACTGGATCGTGCGCTCGACGACCGCGCCAAGCGCACCATCCGAGCACCCTTTTCGGGTGTGCTGCGATCCTTCCAACCGCAAGAAGGCGAATTCGTGCGAACCGGGCAAGAAGTGGGCGAACTGGTTTCGTTGGATTTACTGACCCTCGAGGTCGGGCTTACCGACCGGGACATCGCGTGGGTTCCGCAGGGCTCCACAGCAGAGGTTTTCGTTGAAGCGATGCCCGATCGTGTATTTAAGGGCGTTGCTCAAAGAATCGCTCGGGCCGCGAATGCCGACAACCGGAAATTCCCTGTCGAGATCGAAGTACCCAATATCGACCGAAACCTTCGTCCGGGAATGGTCGCGCAAGCCCGGATCGAGCTGGCACGTTCGACCCGAATCCTCGCGATTCCACGCGAGGCGGTCCTCAGCCAGCTCGGCGTCACCTCGGTATTTCTATCCGAAGACGAGCCCGACACCGACCTCCAACGGCTTCGACAGATCCCGATTCGTGTGAGACCAGTTCCCTTTCGAGCCACTCTGGTGGAGGTGGTCAGCGGCCTTGAACCGGGACAGCGTATCGCAACCTCCGACCTGCGCCAACTCAGCGATAACGAGCTCGTATCGCTCGACCCCGAGGAAAATCGATGAGCTTGCCCCGTTTCGCCGTCCGCCAGCCGGTTCTGATCAATCTGGCATTCGCGCTCTTGATCGTGGCGGGATTCCAAACGGCCAAACGCATCCCTATCGATGTCTTCCCCGACATCTCGTTCAATACAGCGATCGTCGTGACCCCCTGGTTCGGCGCCTCTCCCGGCGAGGTTGAACGTCTCATCACGTCCAAACTTGAAGAGGAGTTCGACGGAATTTCCGGCATCAAGAATATGTCGAGTTATTCGACCTACGGGCTCTCCGAGATCAATATTGAATGGGATGAATCGCTCAGCGATAGCGAGGCCGAGTCGGCCCTGAACGACCTGCGCTCGGCTATCGAGCGCGTATCGGACCTTCCCGAGGATGCCGAGCGCCCGATCCTCAGGGAAATCTCGGTCTCCGAAGTCTATCACGTCGCGACAGTCGCGGTCACCGATACAGGAGGCGTCGGAGAATCGGCCATCTTGCATGTGGCCGAGGACCTCAAGCGCAAGCTGGAGAAAGTCCCGGGCGTACGCAGGGCAGAACTGCGCGGCGAACGGGACCGCGAGTTACGGATTGTCGTGGACCGCGAGAAAGCGCTCCAATACAACCTGACCCTGCCCGAGATCAGCGCGACGCTATCGCGCAACAATCGGAATTTTCCCGGCGGCAGCTTCACCAATGAATCCCTCGGCGAGATCACCGTGCGCGGCCTTGGTCAGTACGAAAGCATGGATGCCATTGCCGCGACGATTGTCGGCAAGAGCGCCTCCGGCACTCATATTCGTCTTTCCGAACTCGCGCGGATCGAAGAAGGTTTTGAGGAGCGCCGTCTCTCTTCCCGCCTCAATGGCGAGAGTACGATCTTCCTGGGGCTTTCCAAGGAGAGCGACTACGATGTCATCGAGTTGATGGAGAATGTGGGCGTAGAACTTGTTTCCTACCGCAAGTTGCTTCCACCCGGCATCGCCGTCGAGGTTCCGACCGACGACTCGCGCTACGTTGCGAATCGCATCGGCATCATGACCTCGAACCTTCTTCTCGGGGTTCTTTTCGTGATCGTCCTGCTCTGGCTGACCGTCGGACTGCGCAATGCGATGGTCGCGGTCATCGGCGTGCCATTCGCTTTCCTGGTCGCCCTGACGCTCTTTCCTTTCTTCGACATCACCATCAACTCGCTCTCGCTTGTAGGCTTCGTCATGGTCAGCGGCATGCTCGTCGACGATGCCATTATTTTGGTGGAAAATATCTATCGGCACGTGGAGAACGGCGAGCCGATTCACGAGGCTGTGATCGCCGGTGCCGAAGAGGTGATGTGGCCTGTCACGGCTGCCGTGCTGACCACAGCAGCCGCCTTCATCCCGATGTTGACGATCTCGGGCACGTCCGGCGAATTCATGTCGATTCTGCCCAAAACAGTTGTCGTATGCCTGATCGGCTCGCTTTTCGAGGCATTGCTGATCCTGCCGGTGCACTATCTGGACTGGGGAAGTCGTCATTCGATTGGAGAGACCACCCGCGGGAATCGTCTTACGCAGCGATTTCAGGCGATCCGAACCGCTTCCGACGCACGGCTCGCGAGCCTGCGGGAACGCTACCTTCGATCTCAGACCCGACTCTTGCCCGAGCGTCATGCCTTTCTCGCCACGTGTGGCGCAGCATTCCTTTTCGCAATCGCGCTTTTCACACGCGTGCCAGTCGATCTCTTTCCCAGCGACTACAATATGCTTTTTGTCACCATCAAATCCTCGCGGGACGCGGGATTCGATACCACGGACAAAATTATCGCGGGGGTCGAAACCGCTCTCAAGGACCTCGGGGACGAAATCACCGACATCTCCACCAACATCGGCATGGGAATGACGTCCGACGAAAGACCCGTTCTTGGAGTGAACTGGGCGGTGCTTTATATCACCTTCCCCGAAACCGCCGAGAACACCTCCAATCCCGACCGATTGCTGAGTATGGTGCGCGACCGACTGACGGTCTACCAGGACAACCACCCCGGCGAAATCGAAAGCCTGATTGTGGCGCCACCGCGCAACGGCCCCCCTATAGGCAAACCCGTCGCGATCCGAATCCAGTCCGAAAACTACGAAGAGGCCAAGCAGATCGCCGGCGAAATGAAGCTCAAACTGGCGAGTCTCCCCGGGGTTTATAATATCGAGGATAACGTCCCGCTCGGCCCGCGAGAAATGCGCGTCGTCTTGAATGAAAACCGCGCCTCGATTCACGGGCTCACTTTTCAGGACGTCGGGTTCGCATTGACGGCAGCAAACGAAGGTCTGATTTCATCCAGCTTCCGGCCACCGGACCAATCCGACGATATCGACATCCGCGTTCTTCTGGAACAAGACGATCGCGACAGCATTCGGGATCTGATGGATATCGAGGTCCGTGCGAGAGATGGCTACCTCGTCCAACTAGGCGACGTTGCCGATTTGGAACTAGAGCGCGGCTACCAAAGGCTCTACCACTATGGCGCACAACGAGCCGTCGTGGTCTACGCCGATGTCGACGGTGAAAACGCGACCTCCGTCTCGGTCAATAACCTGATGCAGGACACCTTCTCGGATATCCCGAATCGCTACCCCGGAGTTGATCTTGTCTTCGGAGGCGAGTTTCAGGCCACAGACGATGCCTTCGCGGATATGGGCCGTGCGTTCCTGCTGGCCGCTCTCGCAATCTATGCAATTCTCGCCGCACAGTTCCGGTCCTACGCTCAGCCCGCGATCGTGATGAGCGTGATTGTATTCTCGTTTATCGGAGTCACTTTCGGACTCTATCTGCTCTCTTTGGTGTGGAGTGGCTATGCACTCTCGATGTATGTGCTCTATGCAATTGTAGGCCTTGCAGGCATTGTGGTGAACGATTCGCTGGTTCTGATCGACTTCATCAACAAGGAGCGGGAGCGAGGCCTCTCTTCGGTCGATGCCGTGATGAGCGGATGCGAGAAACGCTTCCGTCCGATCTTTCTCACGACCGTGACCACCGTGATGGGACTCGCACCCATGGCCATCGGTCTGTCAGGGTATTCGACAGTCTTCAGCCCTTTCGCAGCCTCCATCGTCTTCGGCCTCGGGGTGGCCAGCCTCCTGACCTTGTATGTGGTTCCCATGCTGTACTTGACCCTCGAGGACGTTCAGGGTCTTCTGCCAGGGCAACCGGCGGACCCTACGAGCGATTCGTCCTGAACAATGAGGTTCTCATGGCGCGACATTTTGATCTGGCAGTAATTGGCAGCGGTCCGGCCGGCCAAAAGGGCGCGATCAATGCCGCCAAAATGGGCAAAAAGGTGGCGATCGTCGATCGCGAGGTCATGCTGGGCGGGGCCTGTACCCACACTGGGACGATTCCGAGCAAAACTCTCCGCGAGGCCGTCCTCTATCTGTCCGGTTTCCGCCAGCGGGCTTTTTACGGACGAAGCTATACACTTCAAGAACAGATCACGTGGGCCGATCTCTCGGTGCGCGTCCATGAAGTGGTCAGTCGCGAGCAGGAGATTGTACGCGATCAACTCCTGCGCAATCACATCCGTCTGATCTCGGGAGTCGCTCGCTTTCTCGATGAGCATACTCTCCTCGTCGAGTCATCCGAGGGGAGCGAGCAGATCACGGCGGATTTCATCATGATCGCCACAGGAACGCGTCCGGCTCATGCGCCCTCCGTACCCACCGACGGGCAACGAATCATGGACTCCGACCAAATGGTGCTCGAAAGCCATGGGCGAAGCCCGGTGGGCAACAGCTCGATCGTGGTCGGTGCAGGCGTCATCGGCCTGGAATATGCATCGATGGCAACCGCCCTCAAATCAGAGGTCACCATCGTGGATGCACGCGAGGATATTCTCGAGTTCGTGGATCATGAGATTCTCGAGTCGCTCTGTTTCCACCTTCGATCCCGCAAGGCAAAATTCCGTCTGGGCGAGAAGGTCACCAGCGTCGAGATCGATTCCAAGGACCGGGTGAGCGCCCTGCTGGAAAGCGGCAAGCGGGTGACCGGCGATACACTTCTGTATACGGTCGGCCGCGACGCCAACACAGATAGTCTGGGTCTCGGCCTGCTGGGCATCGAAACCGATGCTCGTGGTCGGATCCCGGTAGATGCCGCCTACAGGACCGCCCAACCGCATATCTATGCAGCGGGAGATGTGATCGGATTCCCCGCACTTGCCTCGACGTCGATGGAACAGGGACGGCTTGCCGCCGCCCATATGTTCGCGGGCCACGAGCCGGGCAAACCACCACTCCTTCCTTACGGGATCTATACGATTCCCGAAGTATCCATGATCGGTAAAACGGAGCAGGAACTGACCCACGAGAAGGTTCCCTACGAGGTTGGCTCTGCGCGGTTCGACGAACTGGCCCGGGGCAATATGATCGGAGACAGCTCCGGCATGCTCAAGCTACTATTCCATGCCGAAACGCTGGAAATACTTGGCGTCCATATCCTTGGCGATGGCGCATGCGAGCTCATCCATATCGGCCAAGCCGCGATGACGTTAGGAGGCACCATGGAGTTCCTGCGCGATACGGTCTTCAACTACCCGACTCTTGCCGAGGCTTATAAAGTTGCCGCGCTCGATGGCCTGAACCGACTCTAGAGTACCGGTCCCGAGGTCGGCTCTAGGGTTCTGCCAAGTCCGCCAGCGGTGGACAGGTACAGGAGAGATTGCGATCGCCCCACGCGTTATCGATTCGACCGACCGCCGGCCAGAATTTATGCTCGTGGAGCCACCCGGCAGGCCAGGCCGCCTGCTCCCGACTATAGGCATGGCCCCACTCGTCGGCCGTCACTGCGACAGCAGGATGGGGTGCGTGTTTCAGGGGGTTATCGTCCCGATCCATCTGGCCCGACTCGATCTGACGAATCTCGTCGCGGATCCCCAGCAAGGCGTCACATAGGCGGTCGAGTTCGGCTTTTGGTTCGCTCTCGGTCGGCTCGATCATCAACGTCCCAGCCACCGGAAAACTCATCGTGGGTGCGTGGAATCCGTAATCGATCAGGCGCTTGGCGATATCTTCGACGGTTACCCCGGCCGATTTCTCGAAAGGACGGCAATCGATAATAAATTCGTGGGCAACTCGGCCATCAGGTCCGGTGTAGAGAACATCAAAATCCTTATGCAGACGACGCGCCATATAATTGGCATTGAGAATAGCTACCTGGGTTGCTCGGGTCAGCCCACCGCCGCCCATCAGAGCGATATAAACCCAGCTGATCGGCAAGATACTCGGACTCCCGTAAGGAGCGGCCGACACCCCGCCCTCGCCTTCGATCGGATCGCCGGGCAGGAATGGACGCAAATGCTCGCGTGCGGCAATCGGTCCCATACCCGGACCGCCACCGCCATGAGGAATACAAAAGGTCTTGTGGAGGTTGAGGTGGCAGACATCGGCGCCAATTCTCGCCGGTGAAGTCAGTCCCACCTGCGCATTCATATTGGCGCCATCCATATAGACCTGCCCCCCGGCCTCATGAACCATCTGGCAAATATCCTGAATTCGTTCTTCAAAAACGCCATGCGTGGATGGGTATGTGATCATCAGGGCCCCGATCCGGGACTCGTGAGCTGCCAGTTTCGCGGCAAGGTCCTTCAGGTCGACATCCCCCTGAGCATCGCAGGCTACGGCGACGACACGAAACCCGGCAATCACGGCTGTGGCTGCATTGGTGCCGTGCGCCGAGACGGGAATCAGGCAGACGTCTCTCTCCGTGCCCTGGTTGGCGTCGTGAAAACGTCGAATGGCCAAAAGGCCTGCATATTCGCCTTGAGAACCGGCATTCGGCTGGAGGGAGACCGCGGGCAGGCCGGTGATCTCCGCGAGCCAAACCTCGAGCAGATCAAGCATGCGATGGTAACCCCGAACCTGATCACGTGGCGCGTAGGGATGCACAGAGCCGATTTCAGGCCAGGTCACCGGCAGCATCTCGACGGTGGCATTCAGTTTCATTGTGCAGGACCCGAGAGGGATCATACTGGTATTCAACGAGAGATCTCGACTCTCGAGCCGGTGGAGGTATCGCAACATATCGTGCTCGCCGCGGTAGGAATGAAACACCGGGTGCTCGAGGAAATCAGAGGTCCGGGCAAAGCCGCCAAGGGAACGATCGCCATTCGCCGCAAGTGTGTCGATGTCCGCACCTTCGACACCGAAAACAGCGAGCAAGCTCGCGACGTCCGCACGCGTTGTGGTCTCATCGAGTGCGATCCCCACCTCCCCATCGGGGAAGGCCCGAAGGTTGAATCCGAGTTCCTGCGCTGCCGCCAGAACGTCGGCGGCCGTCCTTTGATTCGGAGCAAATTTGATCGTGTCGAAAAATTCCGTTTCGCCGACCGAGATTCCCGCACCGCGCAGCCCCTCGGCAAGAGCCATGGCCATTCCGCGAACCCGTTGGGCGATCCGGATCAAACCCTCTGGTCCATGATAGACCGCGTAAAATCCGGCAATATTGGCAAGGAGAACCTGCGCTGTGCATATATTGCTGGTCGCGCGATCTCGACGAATATGCTGCTCGCGGGTTTGAATAGCGAGACGATAGGCCGATTTCCCCTGAGCGTCGCGCGAAACACCGACCAGGCGGCCGGGAATTCGTCTGGCGTGCTCTTCGCGCGTCGAGAGATAGGCCGCATGAGGTCCGCCATAACCGAGTGGGACGCCAAATCGCTGCGTCGATCCGATGGCGATATCCGCCCCCCACTCGCCGGGAGGCTTGATCAAGGTCAGGGCCAGAATATCTGCGGCCATGACCACCAGAGCCCCGCAGTCATGGGCCTGCGTGACTGCCGCACTCGGATCGAGAAGACGCCCCTCGGTATCCGGGTATTGCAGCAGAATACCAGCGACGTCTGCGTCGAATTTGAATTCATGCACGTCGGCAACTTCAACCGACATACCCATGGAGGTCCCGCGCGTGCGCACGACACCAATCGTCTGCGGGTGACAAGCCGCCGAAACCAGAAAACGGCTCCGCTTGCCTCGAGAGGCTGCTCGGCACATCGCCATCGCCTCGGCAGCCGCCGTTGCCTCGTCCAGCAGAGAAGCGTTGGCCAGCGGCAAAGCAGTCAGGTCAGCCACCATCGTCTGGAAATTCAGCAGCGCCTCGAGCCGCCCCTGAGAAATCTCGGCCTGATAAGGCGTATATTGGGTGTACCAACCCGGATTTTCGAGCACATTGCGCAAAATCACGAGCGGAACGATCGTGTCCGAATAGCCCATGCCGATACAGGAGCGGTGGGGGCGATTCTCGGCGAGCAGCTCCCGCAAGCGATCCAGAACCTCGGTTTCGCCGAGTGCGCGTTCGCCTTCATCCGTCAATTCCAGCGGCGTTTCCAGCCGGATCGCCTCCGGCACCGTCCTCGCGGCGAGCGCCTCGAGGGACTCACAGTCCAGAGCAGCCAGCATATCGGCGAGGTCCGCCTCACGCGGGCCGATATGGCGAGAAATAAACGTGTCGGAGGGGTCGAGAGGATGCGCTGTACGGAAAGGCATAGTTAAACTGTAAAGCCAGCAGGACCTCTCGGCAAACCCGAACACCGGGGACTTGTGAATCGGCGAGGCTGTTCGCTAGGAAAACAGGAGTTGGCGCCCATGGCGGGCCCCCCGGGGGAGAAAATAATGAGCATTGAAGAGACTGTAGCCGGCCAGACCTTGGCCACGAGCTTTCTCGCAACCGTTGCCGAACATGGCCCCGAAGAAGCCCTGCGCTGGAAAAACGACGACGGTAGCTATGGCAGCTGGACCTTCGACGAATATGCCGAGCTTGTGGCGCGCGTGGCCGGTGGGCTCTCTCGTCTCGGGATCGGGCATGGCGATCGGCTCGTTCTGATGATGCGCAATATCCCCGAGTTTCACATTATTGATACCGCGGCCTATTTCCTCGGCGCCGCGCCCGTATCGATTTACAACTCGTCTTCCGAGGGCCAGATTGAGTATCTGGCGAATCACTGCGAAGCGAAACTGGCCTTCGTCGAAGACAGCCGCTTCCTCGACCGATTCCGGCCAGCCCGAAGCAACCTGCCGAAACTTCAGGCGCTCGGAAGCCTCCGCGATCATCAAGACGGCGAGTTCAGCTGGGAAGACCTCACCGCCGGCGAGCCGATGGACCTGCAGGCCGCCGCGACCACCGCAAAGCCGGAAGATCTGGCCACAATGATCTATACCTCCGGCACCACCGGCCCACCCAAGGGCGTCATGCTCAGCCATTATAATGTTTGCTGGACCGTCGAGTCACTGCGAATCACGATCGGCTGGGAGTCCTATCGCGGGGTCAAGTTGGTCTCCTATCTGCCCATGGCTCATATTGCCGAGCGCATGGTGGGTCATTACCAGCAGTTGGCTTTTGGCTGTACGGTCACCACTTGCCCGGAACCAACGCAGGTCGCCGATTACGCGCGCGAAGTGCGCCCGACCTATTTCTTCGGGGTACCGCGGATCTGGGAGAAGATGTATGCCGGCGTCAATGCTGCGCTCGCAGCCGACCCCGAGCGCAAGGCCAAGTTCACGGATGCAATCGAAGCTGCCATTCCCTTGCGTGAAAGAATGACCGACGGCACCGCGACCGAGCAGGATCGCGAGACCTGGAACTTCCTCGATGAGGTTGCCTTCTCGCAGGTGCGCGCCCTGATCGGCATGGACGAGTGCAAACTTGCGGTCACAGGTGCCGCACCCCTGCCCCGCGAAATGATGCTCTGGTTCCGTGGACTGGGTGTACCGCTCGCCGAGATCTACGGAATGTCGGAGTCGAGTGGACCCATCACGTTCTCCCCCTGGATCGTCAAAGCGGGCAGCGTGGGCAAAGCGATCCCCGGCTGTGAGGTTCGACTGGCGGACGATGGCGAGGTTATTTGCCGTGGCGGCAACGTATTCCAAGGTTACCTGAAGGAAGACGCCAAAACCGCCGAAGCTCTGGATTCCGAGCAATGGCTCCACTCAGGCGATATCGGCGAGATCGATGCGGATGGCTATCTGAAGATCGTCGACCGCAAAAAGGAACTCCTGATCACGGCAGGTGGCAAGAATATCAGCCCCTCGAACCTGGAATCTTCTCTCAAGATGATTCCCTTGATTGGTCAGGCCTGTGCGATCGGCGATGGCCGGCCCTTCGTCTCCGCACTGGTGGTACTCGACCCTGATGCCGCAAAAGCCTGGGCAGCATCCAAAGATCTCTCCGACACAAGCCTCGAAGCACTGGCGCGGCACCCCGAGATCATCGGAGAACTCGAAGGCGCTGTGGAAGACGCCATGAAGTCGTTCAACAATGCAGAGCGCGTCAAAAAGATCAGCATCCTCGGCGAAGAGTGGCTGCCTGATTCCGACCTTCTGACGCCCACATCCAAGCTCAAACGACGCGGCATCCACGAGCGCTATCAGGCCGAGATCGAGAGTCTCTACACAAAAAAATAGGGATCGAGGCGGCTTTCCAACCGCCCCGACCCCTGCAAGGGAATCTTCGGCAATCGCCTGGAGGCTAGAGAGCTGCGGTTTTTTCGCCGCTACCCAACTCGGACTGAAGATAGGTGTTCAGCAACTCCACCAGTTCCGTGGGGGGCGGTGCCTCGGGCTCGTCGACAGAATCCTTGAGATGTTCGAAGCGAAGCAGGTCCATCTTCTCGAACGCGTCGCGCACCCGTGGCGTCAGGAGCCCCAGACGCTTCAGATTGGGTACGATCTTGGCAAAGGTCATCTGCCGGAAGCCCTTTTGGAACGGCGTATTGATCGCCCAATCCGTCCAGACCTTGCTATCCCAACCGAGGCGTTCGAAGATCGGCGTGAGGAGAAATCGCTCGCGCAGAAGGTGGGCGCCTTCGATCACGAAGTCCTCGCGCTCCCGCATCTCGGCCGAGGTCAGCTGGTCTGCATAGATCTCCTCGAGCGAGATGACGCCGAAGGCGACGTGGCGGGACTCGTCCTGCATCACCCGGGTAATCAGATCCTGAATCAGCGGCTCATCCGGCAACTGCATCCGCACGAGTGAAAAGGCCGCCAAGGCGACTCCCTCTACGAGGATCTGCATACCCAGGAACGTGATATCCCAGCGCGGGTCGAGAATGATATCGTCCAGCAGGGTCTCCAGACTCGGCAAAATCTCGTAGGAAAGACCGAACTTTTCCGTCAGGTAGCGATGATACACCTCCACGTGACGAGCTTCGTCCGCGACCTGATTGGCCGCGTAGAATTTGGCCTCGGCGTTGGGCACCGTCTGCACGATCTTGGCGGTCGCCAACAAGGCGCCCTGCTCACCGTGCAGGAACTGCGAGAGCATGAAGGCATTCTGATGGCGCATGAAAAGCATCGCCGTTTCATCCGTAAACGGCTTGGGCGGCTGCATCAGTTGGTTGGTCATGGCGGTAAAGCCACCATCGATGCGTTCCTGCATCATCCGGTCGAGGTCCACCTCGGTGTCCCAGGCCAGATCGGAAGCGTTCCAACTCAGTTCCTTGCCCTTCTCGTAGAGGTTGAGCAGGTTCTTCTTCCGCATGGCATATTGCCAATCAAACACGGTTTCCATCGTTGACTTCACGGACGCAAACTCACCACGCGCCGGAAGCGGAAGCGGATTTTTCTGCATAAAGTTCATTGAGTACCCCCCAATTCCTGTTTGCCCGAGCGGCGATCTTTCGCCATCTCGGGCAGTGCCTTGATTCCCACGTAGGCGCAAACCATGTGCGTCAATTCGTGAGCCAATTCCTCGTCCGAAAGAATCCGGTCCCCACTGCGGGTCTCGCCAACCACAATATGTTGTTGCATGAATGCGAAAGCTGTCTGTACCGCCAGATCAATCGCCAACTCCGGGTCCGGATGAGAGAACTCGCCCGGACATTCCGAAAGCAGCAACTCTCGCAGGCGAACCGTAGCCCCCTGGCGGAAAGCCAGGCCCTCCTCGCGGACGTCGACGTCCTGTGTCGCCCTCCAGAGGAACGCGCCCAGAATTTCCTTTCGCTCCCGCACCGCTCCGACGAGCTCGGTGGTCGCCGCTGCCACGATTGCGGCAGCCGGAGCGCCCGACCAGCGGCGGGAATCCACCAGCCGGTCCACGAGGCCCTCAAGTTCGCGAAATTGACGTTCCTCCAAAGCGCGAAGGAGCTCGTTCTTGTCTCGAAAACGGCCATAAAATCCGCCGACCGACGAGTCCGCTCGCCGGACGATCTCGGGAATGGAAAGACCGGAGAGACCGCGCTCCTGCAAAAGCTCCTCGGCTGCATCCAGCAGGCGCATCAAGGTCCGTTCGCTGCGCACCTGCTTGGTGGCGGCAACGGACGCGAGACGACGAGTTTTGGGGCTGGTTTCCATAGTTTCCATCCAACGAATCAAAATGCGAATCGGATTCGGATTTATGCCACCCTCCGCCGGCTTGCAAGTGAAAACGCTATTTTTTCGTTCCGGAGCTTCGAAGGATCGCCGACTGTGCGGCGAAACCGACGGATTCGCTTGCTTGTGCCTCGTTTTCTCGACACAGAGGGCTCATGACGGCGCTGCACGTAATCCTCGCTCTCGGGTTTGCCCTGATGGGCGCAGGCTGTTTGGTGTTGGGGCTTCTCGGGCTACCCGGCAACTGGTTGTTGCTCGCCCTGGCCCTCGGCATGGAGCTTCTATTCACTGGCAGCGTCGGCTGGGGGTTCCTTTTCGGCGGCCTGTTGCTGGCGATTGCAGCTGAAGTGCTCGAGACCTGGGCTTCCGTGGCGGGTCTCAGCGCAGGCGGCGGCTCCCGAAGGGGCATGTGGGGCGCTATTCTGGGCGGACTCGTTGGAGGAATCCTGCTTACCGGGCTATTGCCCATTCCGATCGTCGGCACCTTGGTGGGCGCCGCCGCCGGTGCATTTCTCGGGGCTTTGGTAGGAGAACTCACCGGACCCGACGGTCGCCCGGCCGGAGCCTCGCTGAAGGCAGCGGCCGGCGCCGCCTGCGGTCGCGTCCTGGGCAGTTTCGGTAAAACGATTCTCGGGGTCATGATCTGGACCATGCTCACGGTTCAGGTGTTCTGGAATCTATGGGCGTGAATTCCTGCGGGGCAAACGCTACCTTGAAGGTATGAATTCGCCCGCAAATCCCGACACCCGTACGCTTTCGGAATTTGAATCCAAACAGCGCCTAGCCCAAGGCGGCGTCCCGATGGGAAGCGAAAAACTGGTCGACAACTCTACCGAAGCTGTCATCGCCGCCGAAGAGTTCGGTTTTCCCGTGGTCGCCAAGCTCTGCGGCGACGCCATCGCCCACAAGACAGAACGAGGTCTTGTGCGCCTCAACCTGCGTGATGCGGCGTCCGTCGCCGAGGCCACCGAGGCCTTGCTGGCGAGCGCGCAACCCGAAGATGCAGCACGCGGGGTTTTGATCGCGCCCATGGTCGGCGGCACCCGGGAACTGATCGCGGGCACCTTGGTCGATCCGACCTTCGGCAAATGTGTCATGCTCGGGATCGGCGGGATTTTCGCCGAAGCCCTCGCCGATGTGACCTTCCGCCTGATCCCGCTTTCCCGCCAGGACGCCGAAGACATGATTGCGAACCTCGAGCACCAAAGTTGGTTCCGGGAATTCCGCGGAGAACCGGAAGTGAACCGGGACGAGCTGGTGGCGATCCTGCTTGGCCTCTCCCGGATTGCGCAGAATTCCGAGGAGATTGTTTCCATAGACATCAACCCCTTGATCATTTCGGAGGGCTCTCCCATCGCCGTGGACGCGCTTGTGGAGGTGAAATCGTGAACAACGCCAAAACCCTGCAGGACCGCTTTCAGCCACTATTTGATCCAAAGGGCATCGTGATTGCCGGAGCATCGAGCCACCCGGGGAAATTTGGTTTTGTCGCCGCCCACAACGTGCTGAGCGAGGGCTACCAGGGCAAGGTATTCTTCATGAACCGAGAAGGGAGCGAGGTTCTCGGTCGACAGGCGCTATCGTCGCTGGAGGACCTGCCGGAGAACGAAGCGGATCTGGTCTTCATCTGCACCCCGCCCCGCACGATCCCCGATATGCTGCGTATTTCGGCTCGCAAGGGAATCCGGGCGGCCTTCATCGCAGCCGCAGGCTTTGGGGAGCTCGGCGAGGAAGGCAAAGCGCTCGAGGAGGAACTTGCTCGTCTCGCGAATGAGCTCGGGATCCTCGTCGCGGGGCCAAATGGTCAGGGCGTGATCTCCACCCCAAGCGATCTATGCGCGCAGATCATCGCACCCTACCCGCCCCGGGGGCATATCGGTCTGGCCAGCCAGTCGGGAGGCTTTATCCAGTCGCTGCAGAACTATGCCCATAAAACTGGTGTTGGTGTCAGTCGCGCCATCTCCGCCGGCAATTGCGCGCATACGGGACTCGAGGCCTTTCTGGAATATTTCGGCGTCGACGACGAAACCCGGGTCGGTCTCACCTATGTCGAGGGGATCGAAGACGGCCGACAGTTTTTCGAAAAGGCCCGGGGCATGACAGAACAAAAACCTCTGGTTGTCCTGAAGGGAGGGGCCACCAGCGGAGGCCAACGAGCAGCGGCTTCTCATACGGGCGCGCTCGCAAGCGACGATCGAGTCTTTGACGGTATGTGCCGGCAAGCCGGCATCACCCGCACTCATTCCCTCGAAGAAGCCTTTGAGGCCGCGGCCAGCTTCGCCACTCACCCCTTGCCACGAGGACCCAATGTTTTCGTCTTGACGACCGCCGGTGGCTGGGGCGTCGTGACCGCTGACCGGCTCACACAATCACGTGATCTCGAATTGATGCCGATCCCCGAAGATCTTCGTGCAGCCTTTGACGAGCGCCTGCCGCCTCGTTGGAGCCGGAACAACCCGGCCGACCTCGCAGGGTCCGAGACTCGGGATACGGTTGCCGAATGCATGCGCCTCGCGGCTGGTCATCCCGCTGTGGATGCGATCATCTTCCTTGGAGCCGGCATTCAGTCCAATCTTGGGCTGATGGAGAAAAACGGCCGCTTCTACCCCGAATTCGGTCTCGAGAGGATTGTGGATTTCCACTTCCGGCAAGACGCCCGCTACGCGAAGCTCGCTGTCGACTGCGAAAAGGAGTTCGGCAAGCCGATCCTCATGGCAACCGAACTCGTCGACTGCCAACCGGAGAACCAGGCACCTGCAGGAATGATCGAGCGCGGCGTACTTGCGTATCCATCTTCCTGGCGCGCCGTCACCGCCCTGGAGCACCTCTACCAGTACGCCCATTGGCGCAAGCGTCGGGAGCTGCCCGCACTTCAATAGCCGTAACGGAGCTGGACGGACCGACGTCTTCTCTCGAGCGCCCGCTGCCGTTGCCCGACATCGACCAAGGTGGTCGACCCAGGAAGCTCCCCGCGCAATCGGGCCGCCGGAACGACACGGAAAGATGGCTGGGGAACTTCTCCGGGGAACAAATACCTCACCCCCAATGAACCCTCGACGCGGCCTACCGGGTCCAGCCAGTTTGCAACGCCCGGATCCTCATGAGCGATCACTCCCCGAAAGACGCCGTCGTCATCCAGAATCGCCTGCGAGTCATTCAACGAAGATTGGCGCGTTGCAAAATCGAGACTATCCCAAAACCAACCGCAAAGCTGAACGCCCCACATGCGACATTGGGGTGGCCGGAACTCCAGAATCACGGCCTGATCTGGCTCGCAATGAAAGTGCCCCAGGCCATAAGCCTGACCGCGCAATCCGGCGTTGCCCTCCATCGGCTCGGTCAGAGTGACCGCATTTGACTCGGTTGCCAAAATCAGACGACTCATCGCCTCCCACCCGCGCAAGCCCTTCGAGAGCCATTCGATCAACTCATCGATGCGCGGCGCGAGCCGCGCCGGGGTTAGTTCCGGCTCCGGGTAGGCGGCACCCACTCTTTCCACAAAAACACGGGCGGGAATCTCGGACTCCCATGAGGAAAAATATTGCCGCAGAAACAAGAAGGACGCGTGCTGGTTGAGAGACAGCCAATTTCCGGGCTGCTCCTCGGCTGAGAGGATCAGCTCAAAATTTCCATCACGATCAACTTCGAGTTCGTCTCGGTGGAGGGACGAGACGGTTTCCCAACCGCCCACGTTGCCATCACCGAAATGACCGGTGTTTACCTGATATTCAAAGTGTCTCGCCGAACCTGTGCTACCCGCAACTCGATAGATGGCATCCCCACGAATCCGGGTCATGGAATAATTACAGTCGGGGTTGTCGAGGCCCCAAGCCAGACCACGTTCGATCACACGACCGAATTCAGGATATTCCGGATCGCCAGCCACGATGGTCGCCCGAATCGAGGCCGCCACAAAACGCAGGAGGTAACGCCAGCCTTCCGCCCGGTCCCGCGGCGACGCCGGGACGTCGGCCTCCATCACCATGGTTTCCATGGCGGCTAATTGTGCCTGAATCTGTCGCCAGGCCCCCTCTGTCAGAAGGTCCTTTTCGGAAATCGGCATGGCTTCTCCTATCCCGAGGCGAACCCGGCGTAAAACTCCCTCTCCGGCGCCCAAACCCGTCAGAAAATCGTTATGGACCCTGCTCTGCTTGCACCTGCCCGGAGAGAAGGACAAACTCCCCTGCGGAGGTATGGATCTATGGGCGAAGCGTATATTGTCGGAGCCGTTCGCACGGCAGCGGGAAAAAGAAGAGGAAAACTGGCTGCCTGGCACCCAATTGACCTTGGCGGCAAAGTCCTTGCCGAAGTCGTATCCCGCACGGGGATCAATCCGGAACTGATCGATGACGTAATTTTCGGCTGCGTCGACCAAGTCGGGGCCCAGAGCGCCAATATTGCACGCAATGCGATCCTCGCCGGCGGGTTGCCGGAATCGGTACCGGGCACCACAGTCGACCGTCAATGCGGCTCATCCCAGCAGGCCGTCCACTTCGCCGCGCAGGCCGTGATGTCCGGCGTACACGATATCGTCATCGCCGCCGGCGTCGAAGTGATGAGCCAGGTACCCCTGGGAGCGAATGCCATTGCCGGATATAAAGCCGGCTTCGGCGTGCCCTACGGCGAGGGGATGAAAAAACGATATCCCGGCATCAAATTCAGCCAGTTCGACGGCGCCGAACTACTCGCCGAGAAGTGGGGCCTCGACCGCAGCGGGCTCGACGCATTTGGTGCGGAGAGTCACCGTCGTGCGGCCGCGGCGACAGAGCATGGCCATTTCACTCGTGAGATCGTGCCCGTCGACGTCCAGAACGAGGACGGTGGCACGGAGAGCTTTCTTGCCGACGAAGGCATCCGCGCCAACACAACCACGGAGGTCCTCGCGGGACTGCGCCCCCTGAGCGACAAGGAACTCCTGACCGCAGGTACCTCCAGCCAAATCTCCGATGGAGCCGCCGCCATCCTGATCGTCAATGAGGAAGGCCTGCGGAAATGCGGCGCTGCCGCTCGGGCCCGAATTCACACCATGACCCTCGCGGCAGAGGATCCCGTCGTCATGCTCGGAGCACCAATTCCGGCAACCCGAAAGCTCCTCGACAAAACGGGAATGAAATTGTCCGACATCGGCGCTTACGAAATCAATGAGGCCTTCGCTTCCGTACCGATGGCATGGGCCACGGCTCTGGATGCGGATATGGCGCGCCTCAACCCGAACGGCGGGGCGATTGCGCTCGGACACCCTCTCGGCTGTACCGGTGCGAAGTTGATGACCACCCTGCTCCACGAGATGGAGCGTTCCGATCAGGAATTCGGCTTGCAGTCGATGTGCGAAGGTGGCGGTCTCGCCAACGCCACACTCTTGCAGCGGGTCTGAATCCTTGGACGAAATCAAAGGCGCCAGAATTGTCATCACGGGACCGGCAAGCCAGGTTGGATTGCCGGTGGCTCGGGCCTTGGCCAGGGACAACCACGTCATTGGAGCGGCCCGATTTACCAACCCGAAGGATCGCAGCCGACTCGAGGCTATCGGTGTCGAGTGCGTCCGAGCGGATCTCTCGAATGGAGACGTTCAGGAAATCCCGGATGCTGTCGACTATTTAATCCATTTCGCCGTCGCAAAAAGCGCCGACTTTGAAGCGGACCTCGCCGCGAATGCGGAAGGTGTGGGCCACCTCATGTCGCGGTGCCGGAGCGCACGCGGCTTCCTCTGCTGCTCCACCACCGGGGTCTACCAACCCCGGGACCATGAACCCCTCGCCGAGGGCGACTTCCTCGGAGACAATCATGCCCGCATGCTCCCGACGTACAGCATCACCAAAATCGCTGGCGAGGCGGTTGCCAAATTCGGGGCACAGGAATGGAACCTTCCGACCACCATTGCCCGCTTGAACGTTCCGTTCGGCGACGAGGGGGGCTGGCCCTTCTTCCACCTCCTGATGATGCAGGCCGGACAGGAAATTCCCGTACACACCAACGCGCCCAGTTCCTACAACCCCATCCACGAAGACGATATCGTTCGAATGGTGCCAAAGCTCCTGGGTATCGCCACGACACCCGCACGTATCGTCAACTGGGGAGGCACGGAGACGACCAGCATCGAGGAATGGTGCCGTTATATGGGCGAATTGACCGGGATCGAGCCGAAATTCCGACCCACAACCGAAACGATCGAAAGCGTAATTCCCGACACCCAACGGATGGTTTCCCTGATTGGGGCCACCGAGACGCCGTGGCGTGACGGACTCCGCCGAATGATTGCCGCCCGGATGCCGGAACTCTTGAAGAATTGAGAAAGGGCTCCGATGCAAGGCAACCCAATTCGCAGGACGGCGCCCCTTGCAGCTTCGCTCGTCTTCGATTCACTCTGGCTTCAGAAATAAAGACGCTCGAACAGCAACAGACTCTGATTCGCCATGAAGACCTCGATCATCATCGCTACCTACGAGAACCCTCGGGCTCTCGAACTCGTCTTTGAAGGACTCCTGCGCCAGACGGAGGCGATCGAGGAAGTCATTTTCGCGGATGACGGTTCAACCGACAGCACTCGAGAGCGCATCGCCGCATTCGACCAACGCACCAGTTTTCCGGTCGCCCATATGTGGCACCCGCACGACGGAATTCAGAAAGCCGGTATCGTCAATAGCGCGATCGCAATCGCCCGAGGAGAACAGCTGGTCTTCCTCGATGGGGATTGCGTGCCCGACCAGCGCTGGTTGGCGGATCACCTCGACCATGCGGATGGTCATACCGTCTGGCAAGGACGGCGCCTCCAGATCGGCACTCCCATCACGGAGACTCTGACGCCAAAGGGCGTGAGCAACGGAGAACTCGAGGGTTGGTGCACTCCGGAAAAGTTCGGACAGCTCTTCCGCAGGGAGCGCCAAAAATTCCATCTCGCGATTCGCATCCCGCAGAAGATTGTCCGCCTCTTCGACAAGCGAAAAGGGTTGATGGGTTGCAACTTCAGTGCGCCCCGCAAAGTGATCGAGAGCATCAATGGCTACGACGCGAGCTGGCCAGGCGCGAGCTATCTATGCGAGGACCTCGACCTTGAGATTCGCCTCCGCAAGCAGGGCGCGCCTCTGACGCCTCTGCTCCATGCCGCAAACGTCTTTCATCTCAATCATTACCGCCCACGACCCGAAGGCGTCCTTCGCCTTCGCGACGAACGTTGGAAGGTCCAGTCCTCGGCGGCAATCGACGGGGTTCGGGAAGCCGCCGGTCGGATTCAGGCGGGGATGATCCGAAACTTGCGCGAGACTTGATCGAGAAACGGACTCCGCTTCTTCACGCTCCGAGCAGTCGCTGCAGAATCCAATACACCGAGAGACAACCAATTCCGTAGGCCGGCAACATGTCCACCCATTGGGGACGACGGCGCAAAATAGGTCGCAGCAAGAATCCCGCAACCAGAATGCAGGCAACAAATGCGAGTTGCCCTGCTTCGATTCCCAGGTTGAAGGACAATAACGCCAACGGTAGATCATCTGGCGGCAAACCGATCTCGGCCAGGGCTCCAGCGAAGCCCAGACCATGGAGCAACCCGAAAAGAAACGCCATTCCCCATGGGAATCGTCGCAGGAGCGTCGGCCGAGCCGCCGGCCCCCGAGCAAGTTCGAGAGCCAGAACCAGAATCGAGATCGCGATAAGAACCTCGACTGGTCGGGAGGGAACCTGCGCTATTCCCAGAGACGCCAACGCGAGCGTCACGCTATGCCCGATGGTAAACGAAGTGATCGTCTCGACCAGCACCAGAGGACGCGTTGCCAGAAAGAGCAGGCCCAGAACGAACATGAGATGATCGAGGCCCTCGAGGATATGATCGAACCCGAGACGTAAATAACCCGAAAATACCGATTGCGGCCGTCCCGTCTCCGGAATCCTCCAAATCGGCTGCTCGCTCCGCAGGACGTGCTGAAACACTCGGCCATCGGACAAGGCTACCCGCAGCAAAGCGTCGTTGGAGCCGGCGCCGAGACCACGAACTCCGACTTCCTCACCCGCAAGACCGGCGACACCGCAGTCGATCTGCCATCGGAGCACGATCGCCTCTCCCTCGGGGCTCCCGACGGGGGGAACCAGTTCCTTGCAGGAGGCTGGAAATTCCGGATGAACCTCGGAACCACGGACCCTGAGGGCCGGCACCTTCCATCGGACATCGACGACTCCGTCGGCGACCTCGGTCAATTCCAGAAGCGAGGGGGCGAGCGGATGGGCCTGCGAGACTGCCGTTGGCCCACAAAGAACCGCAAGGAAGAGAAAAACGAACCGGCTCCTAGTCCCGCAAAACAAGGTCAGCCTCCACTTGTCCCCGTTCATCGGGGAAATCAACAAAGATCTTGCCAGCCGACGCCTCTCGCAAGCCCTCGACCATGACGTCCAAACTCGCATCGCGCCGCTCGGAGAGCAGCCGATGCCTGAGCTGATTTCGGACACTTTCCAGCTCGGGCATATGTGAGGACTGCAAATCCGAGATCCGCACCAGGTGCTGACCGTAGGCTGAATCCACCGGGCCGGACCAGGTCCCTGCCGGCAACGTGAAGACTTCGTCGGCGAAACCGGTTCCGAAAGAGGATGCTATCTGCCGACGTGATCGACTTTTGAAGTCTCGACCGAGCGGAAACGGATCACCGCGAGACTCCCACCCGCGGCCGCCATCTTCCCGAACCTGAGTCAACAAACCACGAGCATCCTCATCCAATGTCTCCGGACGGCGGTCACGGCTCAGGAAGATATGCTCGAGACTCAGACGAGCGGGTTCCCGAAACAAGTCCTCGCGAGACGCCATGAAACTTATCAATTCCTCATCGGTCGGCTCCGCCGGGGGCACCAGGATCCCGGACAGTAGACGCATCTTTTCAACCAATGAGCGGCGCACAACCTGATCTCCTTGATCGAGTCGTAATTGCAGGGCCTGCTGGTAGAGTTCTTCGTCCGTCAGTTCGGTCTCATCGGAGACAAACCGCATCTTCCGGATCAGCCAGCCTCTTATGGCTCGATCCCCGACGTCGAGTCCTCGATCGAGCGCCTCGCGGTAGAGAAGTTCGGTATCAATCTCCTGGCGGATCAGTCCGATTTCCTCATCGGGCAGCAAGGCGCGCCCCAGACCTTGAGCCTGGTCGGACCGCAACTGCTCCACATCAATTACAATCGGGCCACGGTCCCTTCGCGTTGGCAAAACGGGATCAGCGAACCAAATCTGTTCCGCGACGAAAAGAAGCAAACCTCCCGCCAGGAAATGCAGGAGCGGGCGTTTATACCAGCGCATGGCTGCAGTCCTCCCCCTGGCCGACTACCCCTTCATCGCAGTGACGATCGCTTTCATCTCGTCCCCGATGCCGTCCGGAATCCGGTAGCCTTCAGGGTCACGAATCTCGCCCCAATGATCGCGTACGTCCTCGGCGGTCGCGCGAGCACCCGGACCGGCAAGCCAGCCCTCGTTCAACCCGATAAAGAACCTCGCAAACCGTCCACCGCCGACGGTGAAGAGCTCATGCGTCGTCTCATTCGCTTCCGACACCAACCATGTGACGAGAGGCGTGACTGTCTCGGGGTGGAGATGCTCCGCCAGAGGCCCCAACAGGTCCTCGGTCATACGAGTTCGCGCCGTCGGTGCAATCGCATTGCTTTTGATATTGTACTTGGCACCCTCCACCGACAAAACGTGCATCAAGCCGACGAGACCCATTTTCGCCGCACCGTAGTTGCTCTGGCCAAAATTCCCCAGAACACCAGCAGCAGAAGAGGTAAAGACAAAGCGTCCGTAGCCATTCTCCTTCATCACCTTGAAGGCGGGCTGAGAGACATAAAATGCGCCCTTCAGATGAACATCGATGACGGCCTCCAGATCAGCCGGTTCGAGTTTGACAAAAGTGCGATCCCGAAGGATCCCTGCGTTGTTAATGACGATATCGCATTTACCGAAGCTATCGACAGCCGTCTGGATAATCGCAGCTCCACCCTCTGGCGTCGCGACGGAATCGTAGTTCGCGACGGCTTCCCCGCCGGCTGCCTTGATTTCGTCCACAGCCTGATCAGCCATGGAACTGCCACCGCCCGTACCATCTGCGGACCCGCCGAGGTCGTTTACGACTACCTTGGCGCCGCGCGAGGCCAAATCCAGAGCGTACGTCTTGCCCAAACCACCGCCAGCACCTGTGATGACTGCAACTCTTCCGTCAAAACGTAAATCACTCATCTGATTCTCCCTCTGGCCCAAACGGGGCTCTTCCTGTCTTGTCAATACTCCAAGCCGGTCTCGGTCTCACCGGATTCGACTTCCGCTTCGGCGCCCTGCCCCAAATCGGGCCGATCGACTCAACACCGATCCCTCCGATGCCGCGGAATACCGCGGCCGGTCGCGCGCCATGGCGTTTTCTCTCCTCTTTTGACAACCTGCCCGCGTTCTATTTTGCAACTCGATCCGGGAACCAATGGAAACCGAGCAAGGCGTAGTGCGTGTCGAGGCCTGCGTTCTGGTCGTAAATCCGGGCATTCGACATATGGCGATATTGATAGGAAAGACTCACCGCGGTCTCGGCGGTCACAAACCATTGAAAACCTGCGCGGACCGACTCACTGAACTGGAACCCGCCGCCGGTACCGACCTGCCGCAGGCCGGTGACCATAATCCCGCCACTCAGGTCGACAAAAGGGACCAGTGATTGCCCGCCATCGAAGGCCACCCGAAGACCGACAGGATTGACTCCCGCCTCCACAGTGTTTCGCTGGCCGACAATCGGAGCCACCCATGCCTCCAGCAGCCATTCAACGCGAATGGGCGTTTCCCTCAGCGGTTTCTCGAAAATCTCCGGCAAACGCAGGCCTATTTCGACCTGAACGGGCACCATCACGGCCTCGATTCGCTCCGAGACGCCCCCGCCCAGCGTCACTCCATAAAACCGGATCCACCCGCCGGCAGCTTCGGTGGCGAGCAAAAGCGCCCAAACAACCACCCCTCCCTGCCAAAATCGTCTCACCAGCCGTCGGGACGCACCCATCCCTGCGCCGTAGCGTGCCCGCCGAGCCAGAACAAACACGCGAAACCCGGATTCGGAGACTTTTCGGGATTTCCCATAGTTCCGCTAATAGTGGGTGGCCTCCGGGAGTGCGTTTTGGTTATAACCCTCTATTGTCGCGGCTCCGACCGCCGAGCACGCCATTTGGAAGGAAATTTTGACCATGAGCGAACTTATTGAGCAAAACCGTCCCGGAACCGTGAACGCCCACGCAGACAAATGGGTCAAGGACATGGCCGCCATGACCCAACCAGACCAGGTCTATTGGGTTGACGGTTCGGAAAGCGAGCGAGAACGTCTGACCCAGCTGGCTGTGGACGAGGGGATTCTCATCCCGCTCAACGCCGAAAAACGCCCCAATTCCTACCTCCACCGCTCCGACCCCAAAGACGTCGCCCGAGTCGAGCATCTCACCTTCATTTGCTCCGAGAAGGAAGAAGGAGCCGGCCCGACCAACAATTGGATGGCTCCGGCTGCCGCCTACGAAAAGCTCGGCAAGTTATTTGACGGCTCCATGCGCGGGCGCACCATGTACGTCATTCCCTACTCGATGGGTCCGGTGGGCTCCCCGATGGCAAAGATCGGGCTCGAGATCACCGACTCAGTCTACGTGGTCTTGAATATGCGGATCATGACCCGAATGGGAACGGCCGCACTTACCACTCTGGGAGACTCCAATGATTTCAACCGAGGACTGCACTCGACCCTCGATCTGGATCCCGAAAAGCGGTTCATCTGCCATTTCCCCGAGGACAACACCATCTGGTCCTGCGGTTCCGGCTATGGCGGCAACGTTCTTCTCGGCAAGAAGTGTCTCGCACTGCGCATCGGATCCTACCTCGGCAGTCAGGAGGGCTGGCTTGCCGAGCATATGCTGATTCTCGGTGTCGAAAGTCCGGAAGGCGAAACCACTTACGTGGCCGCTGCCTTCCCGAGCGCCTGCGGCAAGACAAACTTCGCCATGATGGTACCGCCCAAGGAATTCGCCGGCTGGAAGATCTGGACCGTGGGCGATGATATCGCCTGGATGCGTGTCGGCCCCGACGGTCGGCTCTGGGCGATCAACCCCGAGAATGGGTACTTTGGCGTCGCTCCGGGGACAAGCGAAAAGTCCAACCCGAATGCTCTGGAATGTGTCCGACGCGACACCCTCTTCACCAACGTCGCCATGACACCGGACGGCGATATCTGGTGGGAAGGCATGGATGGAGAGGTCCCTGAAGAACTCACGGATTGGCAAGGAAACCCTTGGAAAAAAGGGTCCGACAGCAAGGCCGCTCACCCCAATAGCCGCTTTACAGCGCCCATGAAAAACAATCCGGTCCTCTCAGCCAAGGCTGACGCCCCCGAGGGAGTCCCCATTTCGGCGATCATCTTCGGCGGCCGACGCAGCACAACCGTACCTCTGGTCATGGAAAGCGGCAGCTGGGCCCGCGGCGTCTACCTCGGCGCCACGATGGGCAGCGAGACCACAGCTGCGGCCACCGGCGCTGTCGGCGTCGTGCGACGAGATCCCATGGCCATGTTGCCTTTCTGCGGATACAATATGGGGAACTACCTGAAGCATTGGCTGTCGATGGAAAAAGCCATCGAGAATCCGCCCAAGATCTTTCAGGTCAACTGGTTCCGCCAGGACGGTGACGGGAAATTCACGTGGCCGGGTTTCGGCGAAAATATGCGCGTTTTGAAGTGGATCATCGATCGAGCCACTGGCAGCGTTGGCGGGCAGGACACCGCTCTTGGTGTCGTGCCGGAACCTGGTGCCATCGACCTCACCGGCACCGACGTCTCCGAGGAAGCGATTGCCGAGCTCACGGCCATTGATGCCGAAGCCTGGAAAGCGGAACTGGACCTGCAAAGCGAACTTTTTGCCAAACTCGAACAGACCATGCCCTCCGAGTTGGTCGAATTGCGAGACCATCTGACCAAGGCATTAGGCTGAGTTCGAGACACCGGCCGTTCAGGGGTGCCCATCTCGGGCACCCCTTTTTTTTTGCCGAAGGCCACCATCTCCGCTTGCGTATTTGCCGAGGTGACGAAAAAAAAGAGAATGCGCACGATGCAATTCCAAAGCGAGACAGCGCTCGCTCGCCAGGCCAACTTCCAGCCTGGCCCGAAGGAGACTTCTGTTGGCTAATCCATCCGTCCTTGCGATCGATCTGGGCACGACAAACCTGAAACTGGGTCTTGTCGATATTGAAGGCACACTTCTGGCAAGCGCCGAACGCGCCGTGGAAACTCTGGCAACTGGTCCGGACCTCTTCGAGCAAGACCCGGTGGCTCTGTGGGATATGGTCGTCTCGGCGGCCGCATCCATGGTCCGCGAAGCCGGTGGGCCAGCGTCCGATATCCGCGCTGTTCAGTGCTCCAGCCAGTTCTTCTCCCTGATACCGGTGGACGAACGTGGCGCGGCTACGTCGAAAATGAAATTGTGGATGTCGCGACGAGGAGCGCCCTATGCGCAAAAACTGCTGCAGGAAACGCCGGATGCTCTTCTCCGTTTTCTGGACATCCACGGTGCGATTCCTTTCGGTAACGACTCGCTATCTCATGCCCTCTACCTCCGCGAGGAATGTCCGGACGTATGGGCTCGGACCCGTGCACTTCTCGAGCCGGCCGATTTCCTGACCCTGAAGTTCAGCGGTCAGATCGCCACCAATCTCTGCAGCGCGTTTCCCCTGATGCTCACCGACAACCGATCGATCCCGGCAGGCACCTGGAGCCCCGAGCTCCTGAAACTCGCCGGCGTATCCGCCGACCATCTGGCACCCATGCATCCTGTCGAAGCATCGGTAGGTCCGATAAAATCCTCGGTAGCGCAATCGACAGGTCTTCCGGAAAACATTCCCATATTCGGCGGCATCAACGACACCCAGGCCGTGACCATGGGCGCTGGAGCCTTCCGACCCGGACACGGCGGGCTCAACATCGGCACGACAATTCAGGTTCTGGGGAACGCGCCTTCCAAAATGACGGATATTGAGAGCCAAACCGTGAGTATGCCGAGTCCCCTGCCGGGTGAGTATATGGCGATGGGCGAGTGCGGCCTCGGGGGGCGCCTTCTGGAACACTACCTCCACAATCTGGTGCATGCGGAAGACCACCTGGCCGACCATCGCAGCAGTGATCCATTTGCGGCCCTGGAGAGAGCGGTTGCGGCGGAACCAGCCGGCAGCGGCAAGCTGCTCTACTTACCATGGCTCAGCGGCGCCATGGCTCCGCTAGAGTCGGCAAATGCTCGCGGCGGATTTTTGAATATGAATCTCGGCACGACCCGCCCGCGAATGCTACGATCGGTGTTGGAGGGCATCGGGTTTCAACTTCGATGGATGCAACCCTATGTTGAAAAATTCTCACAGCAGCCGTGGACGACGATTACCTTCTCTGGTGGTGGCGCCCGCTCGCCGGTCTGGGCCGGGATCCTCGCCGACATCCTGGATCGCCCCATCCATCGAATCGACAACGCGCGACAGACCAACACGCGCGGCGCTGCTTTTCTGGCGTTTCTACGATTGGGACTCCTCGACCGCGACGCCCTCGACGACTTTCGCCCCATCGCCGAGATCCATCAACCTCAGAGCGCCCACCGCAGAATATACGACGGACTTTTCAATGCTTGGCAAAAAGCATTCGAAGCCAACGCACCGGTCTTCGACCTCCTGCAGAGTCTCGAAACCGAAACCACGGAGCTATAATCATGGCCGACTATTACCCCTACGCTGATAAATACCCGGTGAATCGAAATATGCCGGCGAACGGGCGCCCTCGCGAAGAGATCCTCGCCGAACTCAAGGAGATCGCCATGGCCGAGGACGGCTTCTGGCAGACCGGCCAATGCTCCGGAACCATGTACTGCGGCGATATGGACCACTATGCCTTCATGAGCCAAGCCTCCGGCCTCTATGCGCACGTCAACATCCTCCAGAGAGACATCTGTCCCAGTGCAACGAGGTTCGAGGGTGAAATCATCGCCATGACCCTGGATATGTTGCACGGCGATCAGGCAGAGGACGCATGTGGATCAACGACCTCCGGTGGTTCGGAGAGTATTCTCAGCGCCGTCCTTGCTTATCGCGAGTGGGGATTGGCTCATAAGGGAATCGAGAAGCCCGAAATGATCCTGCCGGAAACGGCCCATGTTGCGTTTCGCAAGGCAGCCCACCTGTTTGGATTTCAGGTTCATCTCGCGCCGGTCGATTCCGAAACCACGCAGGTCGACATCGATTTCGTGCGAGACCATATCGGTCCCAATACCGTCATGATTGTCGGGTCAGCCTGTAACTATGGCTATGGCACCATCGATGCGATCGACGAACTCTCGAAGTTGGCCGTCGAGCACGAAATCGGTCTTCATGTTGACGCCTGCCTCGGCGGCTTTATTCTGCCGTGGGGCGAAGAACTCGGCTACGATATCGCGGTCTTCGACTTCCGATTGCCGGGAGTCACAACCATCTCTGCCGACAGTCATAAATATGGATATGGCCCGAAGGGCTCCTCGGTTCTGGCGTTCCGAAACAAGGAGCTTCGCCGCGGGCTCTACTTCATGCAACAGGAGTGGTCGGGAGGAAAATACTTCTCCCCGGGAATCGCCGGGAGTCGACCCGGCGGCGTCATCGCCGCCACCTGGGCATCTATGGTCAGCTTGGGGCGCGAAGGATACCTTCGCTACGCCAAAGCTATATTCGGTACCGCCTTCGCGATGCAGGACTTGATCCGCTCCCACCCCGAACTTCAGATCGTCGGCAAGCCGAGCTTCTGTTTCTCATTTTTCTCGAAGGATTTCGACATCTACCTCCTGAACGACTTCATGCGTGAGCGGGGCTGGCGCTTTAACGGCCAACAGCACCCCAATGCTCTCCATATGTGCGTCACCCGACCGCAAACTCAGGAAGGCATCACCGAGAAATTGGCAGTCGACCTCGCCGAAGCAGTCGACTACGCGAAAGCTCATCGTGACGAGGAAGCGAAGTCAGGCGCGGTATATGGAGGTATGCCCAAGGGGGTACCCGCGATCACCAATGCGATTCGCGACGTGATGACCGGCATGCTGGATGCCCAACAGGACGTGCCACCGGAATAAAAAAAGGAGTGGCCGGGCTGTTGCCCGACCACTCCTGATTTTTCGTTCGTGCGAGAGCAGGTCTAACCGACGGCTCGCATGGTTCGGAGATGCTCCGAGGCGGGAAAACGCTCGAATACCGAAAGGATATCCTCTTTTGAGACGTTGAACGTCGCGCCATTTTCCGGAACGGCTTCGTCTCGACACCACTGCGGGAGATCGTTCTGATCGCGAGTGAATCCGGCTTTCTCATCGAATGCCCACTCGTCCACGAGGCATTGCCAGCCCATATCGGCCGCGGCCTCGAACGAGATCTCCTCTCCATACATGGCTCCGTAGAGCTCTCGGATATCGTCAATCTTGGGCTGCTGGAACTGGCAGAACCCGCTCGAATCACAGAGTGCATTCACCAACTGCGCTTCCTGCGAAGCATGCGCTTCGGAAAGCCCCTCGGGGACCATGATCAGGAGACCGGCCGTATGGTCCGCGCCCATAGAGCTCGTCGCATAGGTGACGCCGGTAGCGTTCAGGGTGCGAGGCTCCCAAGCGGGAATACCTTGACCTCGGATAGCCGGCACACGCTCGATCCCGAACATTTTTGCTACCGCGCAGACTCCCTGCCCGACGGCTTCCGCCAAAGGATCTCCCTTGTCGATTTTCTCCATCAAGGCGACGGCGCCTTCACCGTCGCCCCACTCGAGCTGGCCGGCTTCCATCGCCATGCCGATCGCCCCGCCGGTTTCAATCGTATCGAGCCCCAATTCGTCGCACAGGCGGTCCATACGGGCAACGATATCAAGATCTCCGATTTCGCAATTGGAGCCGCAAAGCGCGAGCGTCTCGAACTCCAGAGCTGAGGTCACGTATTTGCCATCCGGGCCGTGCACCACGTTGGAGCAGCTGACGATACAACCCGTCATGCAATGGTGCATCCCGCCACCACGTTCTTCGAAGTTTTCCTGAATCCGTGCACCATCGAGCGCATCCGAATGCTCGAAAGACATGCGCGTCCGATTCTTGGTCGGGAGGGTGCCCAACATATTGGCGACCGGCAACGTCGTCGACGTGCCAGTTTTGAAAATTTGAGGACCATCCGCGTGCTCTTTGGTAATCCGCTTCACGGTCGCCTTGAAAGCGGGCATATCGGCCGGCATGCGGGCCTTGCTTCCAGTGTCATCCACGACGAGAGCCTTGAGCCCCTTCACGCCCAATGCGGCACCGAGTCCGCCGCGCGCCGCATGGCGTGCCGGGTGGGTGGCGCCTTCATCTGTCAAGGCAACGCTGGCACCCGACAATCCCAACTCCCCGGCGGGGCCGACCAACAGATAGACCGCTCGCTTGGGGTGGGTTTCCTGCAACTTTTCACTGGCAGCGTAGGTCCGGAGCATCTTCAACTCCGGAGCTTCGACCATCGAATAGCCTTCCTTGTCGACAACAACCTTGTAGCGTTTCTCCGGATCGGGAGCCTTGCCCGTGATAATGGCGGCACGGTAGCCCATACGGGCCAATTTCTGCCCAGCCTGGCCTCCGGAGTTCGCCTCCTTGATCCCGCCGGTCAAAGGGCTTTTTCCGCCCACGCTCATGCGGCCCGACGTTGGAGCCACCGAACCCGAAAGCATACCCGGCGCCAAAACGACGACATTATCCGGGCCAAGAGGATCACATTTCGGATCGCATTCCTTGAGGAGAATCTTGGCGGACAGCGCCCGCCCGCCGAGATATTTCCACTCCTCGGGAAACGGCTCATCGGAAACCTCAAGCTTGGTCATGTCGATCCGCAGCAACTTCTCTTCCATTTCAAAGACCTCCAATACAAAAAAATACGGACAGCTCGGCTGGCCGGGACGGCCGCCAGAGTGTCAAAAAAGAGTGTAAATAAACGGTGCCAGCCATGGTGACGATGCCGCCACAACCAGTAAACCCCCCACCGCCAAAAGCGCTACAAGCACCGGTAGCATATACCAATGACCGCGCCTTACAAACGCTAAAAACAGCTCGAGCATGACCGACAAACGCCCACGAAGGTAGAAGCCTGCCAGAATCAGCACCGCCGTGAGAACAAGCAGGGGCACCACGGATTGGACTCGCAGCGGCAAAAGCCCCACCAGCCAACTCCCGCCGGCCAGAACGCTTACGACGCAAAGCAGCAAACAGGCAACCGCGCCGTAGCTCCCGCCCAGACCCGAATCGGGAAATCGTCGTCGGAAAAGTGTTCCCAGAGCGAACCACACCAGAATCGCCCAAAGCCAACCCGGCGGGCTCCCCACCGGGCCGGCTACCCGAATATTGTCCTGGATCGAGGCTGTCGGCGCCCCCCCGGAGCCGCGGCCACCGAGAAATTCCGGTGCCAGCAGCCGAGTCGCCAGCGCTCCTGCGAGCGCCTGATTACCGGCTGCATTGGTGTGCCAGTCACGGGCGAAATACACCGGCCCGGCGCTCTGAGCCGCCCGCAGGACCGAAAGACCGCCAACCACGGAAAGGCCAGCAGAGCGGGCTGCGGTCACCAAAAATTCATAGGGTCGGTTCGGGCGATAAACATCGCTCCCCATGAAGCCCTCCACCGCACGCAACGAGTCAGCGTCCACCTGGGCCTTGTCGGGAATCACCAGAACCAGCGGCTGCGCGCCCATCGCGGCGCTCAGGGCCGCGAAGGCCTGCAACGCAGCCCGCGTCTCGCCGCGCCCGACCTCGTTCCCCTCGAGGCGGGCGCCCCACTCCGCCGGAAGTCCACTCCCATCCTCCAGAAGCGGCATCGCAGGTCCCGTCCGCCAGCCGGCGATCACGCCGCCGATTGCAGTGGTCCGCAACCACCACGAATCCCGACCCGGATCGATGAGTGCTGCACCTGCCGCAGCGCTTTCCGGATCCCATCGGCCCTGCCCCTGATCCGGGATCCGGGGTTTCGGGTAGCGCAGATATTCCGTCCGCGAGTTCCAGAAAATATCGTTCTCGTAGACCTGCAAAACCACGACGTCGGGTTGGTAGCGACGGCCCTCGGTCGCCAACCAAAGCACTTCCTGATCGGTCGACCAGCCCTCGGTTCCCGCATTCAGGACCTCCGCCGCGATCCCACTCTCGGCAAGTCCCGTCTCGACCAGAAAAGGAATCGATGCCGCTTCCGGAACCGTGTAGCCAAGTGTGAATGAATCCCCGACCATCAAGACGCGGGCGACTCCGCCACGACGTTCGTACGACCACGTTTCCGGGCCCCGGAGCCCCAACGCGTTCGTGCGAACACGAACATCGAATTCCCCCGTCCGTCGACGAATATCCGCACCGGCGACCTTGACCCAACCCACAACAGGGTCGAACCGATGCATCCGGGGCGCCGGTGCCCAGCCAAGGACCCGCAAGAAGCCTTCCAGAACGAGCACCGCCATAGCCCCCGCAACCAACACGGCCAGAAACTGATTCAGCAGACGAAGCATCCGGCTCAGCCCTGCCGACCGGCATCCCGCGGCAGCTCATGGATCGACTCGCGAGGCAAAAACGCAGAATCCTTTGGCCGACGCCGCCGGAGCGGGTCCGAGAAGAGCCGGACGAATAGTGCGACCGGGCCTAGCAGGCCGAAATAGACAACGCCCAGCACCAACCGTCCCATGACTTCACCGAAACGAGCCAGGAAAATCTTGATTGAAGAAATCAATCGCTGTCCCCTGGTCGGGGCCTATCCGACGCGCGATTACCGAAGAAGCCTCGCAACTCAGGGACCCTCTGCCGGGAAAACACAATCCAGCGGCCGGGGCGTGAATGACCCTTCCTTGCACCAGCTCTCAATCGCCAGACGCTGTCGGTTCGCGGCGTCGGCCGCGCCCTGCAATCGGTCGATGTTGTAGGCACGACGGCGTTCACTCAAAGCGAGGCGCGGGGCATCGCCTTCCGCCCAGCGCGCAACGGCCAATGCCTCCAGGTCACGTGCAATCGCTGATGGATCTCCCCGCTGCACATCGATCGCATGGGCTGACGAGAGACCTCGGATCGCAGCGTCCAGTTTACCTTCGTGCAAATCGATAGCGGCAAGATTCCGCAACCGAAGCGCCTCTCCGGCGCGGTTGTTCGCAGCGCGATCGACCGCCAATGCCCGCGCGAGATCTTGCCTTGCAGCCGCAGGATCACCAGCACCGAACCGCAACAAGGCGCGATTATTAAAACCGCTCGCGCGGGTTTCCGGCGTTGCGCCCGGAGTATCGATGGCCTCGCCAAAGCGACGTTCCGCCAAATTCGGATCGCCGGCCAGTCGGGCCAGAGAGCCCAGGTTGTTCGCGGCGGCCGCACGACCGGCTCCATTGCCGAGAACATCCGAAAGCTCATAGGCCTCCGTGAAATCCCGCAGCGACGAGGTCAGCTCGCCCTGTTGCAGACGGAGACTTCCCAGACGGTTGAGTGAAGCAATTATCTCCGCCGTCGAATCGCCTCGGCGGTAGAGATCAAGCGCCTGTTCTTCCAAGCCAATCGCACGGGGCAAGGCGCCCGTTCGGGAGGCCTCGAAGCTCGACTGCTCGAGCGTCCGGGCCTGTCGATGCAAACTCGAAAGGTTGGACGATCTCACCGTCGTACAACCCGACAAGAAGGCGAGAAAAACAAGAATCTGAACATTCGAGTTTTTCATCGAGTTTCCTCGGGCAGCGGGAAACTCTCGCCGACGACCTGTGGCGAGCGCACAACCTCCTGATTCATTTGCCCACGCAGGAAAATGGTTCGACTGGCAGCATTCACCACTTCGTTCGCCTGCCGCACACCCACATTGGCGGTGGCAGCAATCGACGGGAGCGATTCTGAAGCGTCACGAATATTTACCGCAGCTTCCGCCAGATTCGCACTGAACTCCGGCACGCGACCGGCCCCCTCGCGCAACGCAGTGGCCAGGGCTTCCACATCGGCAGAAACCGCGCGAACGGATGCCATTGTCGCGGGGAGTTCTTCTGCGGCCAAACGGACCTCTTCCATGGCCTGAGTGCTCTCGAGAAGAAGAGAACTTGCCTCGTCGAGAATCGTGGAGATCTTCCCGGCCATCTCCTCGGAATTCAGAATCGCACCAGCAGTCCCTTGCCCCGAATCGACCTTCGCCAGCACACTGCTCAGACTCTCGATTGCCTGCATCAGCGGCGACTCCGGTGTCGACAAGCTCCCCGTCACGACCGCAAGGTCGCCGAGAATCTGATCGAGGTTCTCGGCCATCGGCTGCACCTGGTCCAGCATATCGGTCAGACCAATCGGCTCCTCGGTGGTCAGCGCTCCACCGTCAACCAATTCCGGCGCGTCCAGACTACCGACGGTAATCTCGATCGACTTGTCCCCCAACAAACCGACGGAACCGACGCTCGCTACCGAATCCGCGCGGATCTGGGTCGCATAGCGGGCATCAACGTCCAACAGAACTTCCACGAGGGAGGCGGCGGAACCCTCGATTTCCACCGCATCCGAGAGAGGGTCCGCGAAGCGGATCGTGCGCACGGAACCCACGTTGAGACCGGCAACAAAAACCGGGGCGCCGGCCCGCAATCCATTGACGTTCACAAAGGTTGCTCGCAACTCGAAGCGCGGGCGGAAGATCCCCTGCTCGGACCCCAGCACCGCGATCAGAAACACGCCTGCGCTCAAGGCTGCCAGAACGAACAAGCCGACCACAATATCTCTTTTACGTTGCTGAACTTTGGCCATAATTCCTGTCTCAACCGTAGAGGAAAGAACGCAATTTCGGAACCGATGAGTTTCGAATCTCTTCCAGAGTCCCCTCCGCCAGAATCACGCCCTCGTCGATCATCGCCGCCCGGTCGGCGACCTGAAATGCGCATCGAACATCGTGCGTGACAACAATCGAGGTCACCGCACGCTCCGATTTCAGGCGCAAGATCAGGCTGCTGATCGTGTCGGAAGTCAAAGGGTCCAGCCCTGTTGTCGGCTCGTCATAGATCACAATTTCCGGCTCCAGGACAATTGTCCGGCCCAGGCCGACTCGTTTCTGCATACCGCCGGAAAGCTCGCTGGGCATCTTGTCGAAGGCTCCGTCCAATTCGATCCAGCTCAGGACTTCCATTACCCGGTCCACGATCGCCGCTTCGGAGAGTGCCGTGTGCTGCCGCAGTGGAAAGGCAATATTCTCGCCCACGGTCATGGAATCGAAAAGTGCCGCACCCTGAAAGAGAAAACCCGTTTTCAGCCAGACCTTCCGCCACTGATCCTCCGACGCAAATTCCGCCACATTCTCGCCGCTCACCAAAACTCGACCTTGGTCGGGACGTAGTAATCCGACAACCGTACTGACCAAGACCGACTTTCCCGACCCACTCGAGCCCAAAATCACCATGGTCTCCCCGCGCGGCACCTGAAGATCGATGCCCCGCAGAACCTGCCGATCGGTAAACCCCTTGAACACTCCTTCAAATTCGATCGCGTAATCCATGCTCATCAGAAACCCAAGGTCATCAGAATCTGTGTAAGCACGACGTCGCTGACAAAGATCATCAAGGAGGAAACGACGACGGTGGCCGTAGTCGCCCGCCCCACACCCGTCGTCCCCCCGGATGTCTGGAATCCGTAATGAGCCGCGACCGTGCCGATGATCAGACCGAAAATCGCGGATTTTCCGATTCCGGACAGGACATCGCCGACCGTGACGTAGTAAAGAGTCGTATCGATATACGCTGGTACCGGAACACCACCGAGCGTTGTCGTCACGACCAGGCCACCGAAGATCCCGATGAAATCGGAGAGTGCCGTAAGCAGGGGCACCGCGATCAGACAGGCGAGAATTCGAGTCGCCGCAAGATAGCGGTAGGGGTCCACGGCAAGCACCCGCAAAGCGTCGATCTGGCGGGTGACCTGCATGCTGCCCAACTCTGCGCTGATCCCGGACCCAGCCCGACCCGCCACCATCAAGGCGGTCACCACCGGCGCCAACTCACGGGTCAACCCAAGGCCAACTCCGACGGCGGCATATTGAACCACCCCGAATTTCTTCAAGAGAACCATCGTCTGGATCGCCATCACCACGCCCATCGCGAAGGCCGCAACCGCCGTCAATGGCAAAGAACGCGCGCCGACCTCATACACTTGGCCAATCAGGACGGAGCCCGGGACTCCTCGGCGAGCAGCACGCGCGGCTTCACCCAGGAAATGCAGGAGGCTGCCGACAAACTCGACCAGCTCTGTCGCACGTGCGCCCACGCGCGATGCCCAACCGGCAAAGCCGGACGGCTCCAATTCATCCCCTCCCGCCACAGCGCTATTGTGCCGACTGGCGAGAAGAAATGCGAGCCCGGGAGAAGCGCTTCTCGTGGGAGGCCCAACCTTCCTCCGCGCGCTTCATGATCCGGCTCCAGAGCGGCACCGCCAGACGAGCCGCATCGGCCCCGAGCGGCCGTCCATCATCGTATGCCAGTCGGATTCCCATCAAAAGCTCGGGTGTGTACCCCACAAACCAGACAACCCTCGACTCATTCGAGGTGCCCGTTTTCCCGGCCACATCCGAGGCCACCTCCATCGCGCTGATCGCCCGTGCCGTGCCTTCATCCGCGACATCCACCAGTAGATCATGCACTTCGGCCACCGCTGCAGCGTCCGCCATTTCCTCGGTCCCCGGCTTCGCCGCATAGACGACCGCTCCCGACGGGGCCTTGATGCCAAGCAGCGAATGCGGCTCCGGTGCACGGCCCTGATTCGGGAAGATCGCGTAGCTTCGCGTAATATCTCGCAACGATGCCGGAAAAGACCCCAAGGCCAGGGCCGGCACCCGAGGCAAGGGCGCGTCGGACAAAGGTAAGCGATCTGCAAATTCCGCGACAGTCTCGATCCCCAACTCTTGCGCGAGACGCACCATCGGTACATTCAGCGATCGAGAGAGGGCCTCCCGCAAAGTCACCGGGCCACGGAACTCACCATCCGAATTCGTCGGCTCCCAGACGACGCCGTCGACTTCGACCAGCAGGCGCCTGTCGAGAAAGAGCGACTCGGGCGTCAGCTCTGCCGGGCGAAGGGTGAAAGCCGCCAGAAGCAGGAAAGGCTTGAAGATAGAACCGGCCGGGGAGTGCCCGCGTTCACTTCGATCCAGCTGACTGTTCAGGAAATCACTGCCGCCCAGCAGAGCACGCAGCGCCCCGGTTTCCGCGTCCATCGCGACCACTTCGGCTTCGAGGCCCGGCCGATCCGCAACGAACCGGGACACTTCGCTGGCAGCGATTCTCTGCAGCGATGCATCCATGGTCGTGAAAACTTCGCTACCCGTCCCCAGGATTGACAGCGACCAGCCCACAGACTCCATTTCGCGTAAAACATCCTGCATGAAGAAAGCTTGCGGCGAGGGGCCCCGCCGAAATGGCTCTGGCAGGGGTGTCTGTATCGCAGACAGATAGTCGCGGTCGTCCAGCCAACCCAGGTCGCGCATCTCTGCAAGGACCTGGTTCCGTCGACGCAACGCTCGTGCCGGGCGACGCAACGGGGAATAAATATTCGGCGCACGAATCAGTCCCGCCAACAGGGCCCCGTCGGCCGCCGTGGCTTTCGAGAGGGGTTTCCCGAGGAAGACGCGGGCCCCCTCCGCGAGACCATGAACCCCCACCAGCCGATCGTGTCCCAGATAAACAGTACCGAGGTAGGCCTCGAGAATCTCCTCCTTGGAGAACCGCCACTCGAGAAGCAGCGCCATCGGAATTTCCAGCAGCTTGCGGCTGAAGGTACGGTCCTGCGTCAGATAATGATTTTTGACGAATTGCTGCGTGAGCGTGCTGCCACCCTGCCGAATCCGGCCGGCTTCCCAGTTCACCTTCATCGCTCGCAGCATGGACTTCAGGTTCACTCCGGGATGATCCAGAAAGTGAGCGTCTTCGGCTGCCAGAAGCGCATCCACGACCACAGGCGGCACATCCTGCAGAGGGAGAACCTCTCGCGGCGCCCAATGGCCCGAAAAAACCCCCTCCACCGGCAGTGGCGAAAGAGCGACTTGCTCAAGGCGAGCGCCTGTCCCGACATCTCGAATCAGCCGCAGAAGATCGCCGCGGAAGACCAACCGAAGAAGCTGAGCCGGTCGGTCCGCAAATCGACCCGCCTGCGGACGTGCTCGCAAAAACACATCGAAAAACTCTCGGTCCCCGCGGAATTCTCCAGGTCTTAGTTCAGAAGATTCCGCCTCGACGTAGCCATGCTCCCGCAGCAGCTTCAGAAGGCCTCGGACGCGGAGAGAGGCGCCCGACTGCAGAACCACCGGGGCGGCCCAGAACTGGACCCGTCCAGACCAGGCGCCTTCCGCAAAGCCACGTCGGACACGGAAGTCCAGATAACCTGCGCCACCGACGAAAAGCACTACCAACCAAACGAGCAGGCTTCGTCGCCTTTTCCTGAACCACCCGAACACATCATCCTTTTACGTGGCCGGAACAAACTCTGCGAACGCTGGTGCGACGGGCATAGCGCAGGTTTATCGACGACACCCGAGCACCCGCTCGACAGCGACGGCTCGACTTGCGATTCTCGAGCATGGATATACTCCCCGACCCCTCTCGTTGTGCTGTCCTCGTCGTCGAACTGCAGAACGATATGGTGCATGAATCGCAGGCCGAGCAAAAGGGTTTGGGGGGTGCCCTCGCCGCCCAGATCCAAAGGCGGGGCATTCTGCCCAAAGTGGCAGAATTACTCGCCACAGCGAGGGAATTGGAAGTGCCGGTTTTTTATATCAACGTCGCGAATCGACCTGGGGTCCCCCGCCCTCGCGCACGGATCTATCAGATAGCCGAGAAGCGCGGCCCGACTCTGGTCGCCGGCACCTGGGGCGCCGAAACGCACGTAACCGTCCAGCCCGGCCCCGATGACTTCGTCCTCGAGCGCACACTCTCGGTGGATGGCTCGCACGGAACGCCTCTCTACCCTCTGCTGTCTCGACTGAAGCGCGACCAGCTCATTCTGACCGGAATCTCCACGACCCTGGCCGTCGAAGGTTTGGTGCGAGCGTCCCTGAATCGCGGCCTCGAATGCTGGGTCGCCGAGGATTGCTGTGCGTCCTTTCCCCACGAATGGCATGAGTGGTCGATTCGCAATGTACTCCCCTTGCTGGCCACGATCGGAAGCTCTGCCGAACTGGGCTCCGCCCTCCGGGCGCAACCTCAGCCGGCCCCATGAGCACGCTCAATCTGGCGAAACTCTCCAAAACCGTAGAAAATTCGATCCTTTATCGGCCCCGCCAGAATGCTAGAGTCCTCGTCCATGAAGCACCGTTGCTGGTTCCAATGTATCGCGCCCGAATGTGGGGCCACCTATGATGTATTCGAAGTCGTATACCGTTGTCGCGAGTGCGGAGAACTTCTGGAGGTCGTGCATGACGAGAACGTTCTGGCACGCCAATCCCCGGATACCTGGAAAAAAACCTTTGATCACCGGCTTCGCTCAACGCAATGGCCCTACGGTTCCGGCGTCTGGTCCCGAAAGGAAATGGTCCTTCCGCAGATCTCCGATGACAATGTGGTGAGCATGTACGAAGGCGGCTCGAACCTCTTCTGGGCCGAGCGCTTCGGGGCAGAGATCGGTATTCCGGACCTCTGGGTCAAGCAATGCGGCAACTCGCATACAGGGTCGTTCAAGGATCTGGGAATGACCGTGCTCGTCAGCGTCGTGAAGGAAATGCGCGAACGTGGACTCAACATCCCTGCGGTGGCTTGCGCCTCGACCGGAGATACCTCGGCTGCTCTCGCCGCCTACTGCGCTGCGGCCGACATCCCTTCCGTGGTTCTTTTACCGCGCAACAAGGTCTCGCTTGCACAGCTTGTGCAGCCTATTGCGAACGGAGCCGTGGTGCTCGCGCTCGACACCGACTTCGACGGATGCATGCGGACAGTGCAGGAACTGACCTCCCGCGAAGAGATCTACCTCGCCAACTCGATGAACTCCCTTCGGGTCGAAGGCCAGAAGACTGTCGGCATGGAAATCGTCCAGCAGTTCAATTGGGAAGTGCCGGATTGGATCATCATTCCGGGAGGAAACCTGGGCAATGTCAGCGCACTCGGCAAAGGCCTTCTCCTGATGGAAAAACTTGGCATGATCGACAAAAGGCCGCGCATCGTAGTTGCACAGGCCGAGGCAGCGAACCCTCTCTACCGTGCCTACCTCAACGGGCTCGGGGAACTCGAACCGGTGGAAGCCAAGGAAACCCTCGCGAGCGCCATTCGTATCGGCAACCCCGTGAGCTACCGCAAAGCCGTCCGCGCACTCCGCGATTTCGACGGGATTGTCGAACAGGCCAACGAGGAAGAACTCGCCAATACGGCTGCGTGGGCCGATCGGACGGGGATGTTCAATTGTCCCCATACCGGTGTGGCACTCGCAGCCCTTCTCAAGCTCGCCCAAAAGGGAGAGATCACCAAAGACCAGCGCGTGGTCGTGATCTCGACCGCCCACGGCTTGAAATTCGCGGACCAGAAAGCCGACTACCACGCCGGGAAACTGTCCGATATCGATGGGCGTTGGGCGAATCAGCCCCTCGAACTGGCAAACGATCCCGGAGTCGTTCGCGACGCCCTCCTGCGAGAACTCGACCGTCGCCAAAAGACGAGTCAGAGTGCGGGAGGCATGCCATGAGCAAGTCAGGTGCTCATAAATCGCTTCGACGCAGTCTGGCGACACAGGCTGTACACAGCGGCGAGACGGAGTCTCGCCAGAGCAACGCGATCACGACGCCGATCGTTCAAACCTCGACATACGTTTTCCGCGACACCGCAGAATTGATCGAGCATATGTCCGGCCAGAAGCCTCGCGAGGAGTATGGCAGGTACGGCAACCCGACCCAGAAAGTCGCCGAAACCAAATGCGCCGCGCTCGAAGGTGCCGCGGCCGGTCTCGCATTCTCCTCCGGGATGTCGGCGATCACCACGACTCTGTTTGCCATGCTGCGACAGGGCCAGCATATCGTCATGACGGACGACTGCTATCGCCGCACTCGCCAGTTCTGCCGCGGCACACTCAGCAAATTCGGCATCGAGGTCAGCATCGTCCCAACCGGAGATTATGCCGCTCTCGAAGAGGCGATTCGACCCGGGAGCACGCGGGTCCTCATCAGCGAAACCCCCACGAACCCCTACCTCAAGGTCGTCGATATGGAACGCCTGGCCGATATCGCAAAGAAGCATGGCCTCATCTCCATCATCGACTCTACCTTCGCCACCCCGGTCAATCAGAGACCGCTTGAGCACGGCATTGATCTCGTCTTGCACTCGGCGACCAAATACATGGCTGGCCACAACGACATCATGGCGGGCATCATCCTTGGATCCGAACCTCTGATCGACGCAATCCGCGAATGCCAGGGGGTTCTCGGCGGGGTTCTCGACCCACATGCGGCATACCTGCTGATTCGAGGGCTCAAAACGCTACCGATTCGCGTCGCCCAACAGAACGCATCCGCCTTGCGTATCGCGCATATGCTCGAAGCCCATCCAAACGTCGTGCGAGCCTACTATTGCGGACTGCCGAGCCACGAGGGCCACGAGATTGCGGCACGGCAAATGACCGGGTTCGGAGGTGTCGTCAGCTTCGAATTTGCCGGTGGTCTGGAAGAGACATCCGCTGTGGTCGACAAGGCTCGGATTTTCCAGATTGCGCCTTCTCTCGGAGGCGCGGAATCTCTGATCGAACAACCGGCTTTGATGAGCTTCTTCGAGCTCAGCTCCGAGGAGCGTCTGGCAATCGGCATCAAGGACAATCTGATTCGAATCGCCGTTGGCCTCGAAGATTCCGACGATCTGACCGCCGACCTCCAAGAAGCCCTCGACTGACCCTGCGATCAGTCGCCCACAGTCTCCCAATGCACTTCCCAGAACTCGGGAACAGGCGGGCGCAACTCCAGATGCCCCCCAAAACACTCGAAGCTCGGGCGATGGGTCAACCTCTCGCGAAGCAGGTGCAAATGGTCTTCGAGGGTAGTGCCCGCAGCCGGCGTCCCGATGGGCATGCGTTTTCGTTCCCCGCATTTTCGGCAGCTGATATCGACATTCATGAATAATCCACCCTTTCGAGAAACAAACCCTGCGGCGGGGCCGCAGGAGCGGCATGACTGCGGTCCCGTTCGGCCAATAGCCCGGCCATGGAAGACACCGGAGCTCGTCCCCTGCCAATCTCAACGAGTTGCCCGACAAGGTTACGGACCATCCCCCGGCAGAAGGCGTTCGCGGTGATCTCGACCTCAACCAGGGACAATTCCCGGTGAACCTCGGCGACCATCAATTCACGCACGCTTGGCCGCACGATGTTATCGGCAGTTTGAAAGCTGAAAAAATCATGACGTCCGGGGAGCGCGCGTGCCGCCTCCCGCATGCTGTCGATCTCAAGCAATTCGCGCACGTGCCACGACGTACGCACTTCGAATGGCGAGCTGAACGGTGCGTTCCAGATCCGATACCGATAAGTCCGCCGCACGGCATGACGCCGCGGATCGAAGTCCGGATCCGCTTGCCTGAACTCGTAAACCCGGATTTCGGACGAAAGAATCGAGTTGATCGAATGGAGAGCTCGCGGGACGTCCTCGATTGATTCCGCGTGGTCGAAGGCGATGACCTGTCCGCGAGCATGGACGCCTGTATCGGTGCGTCCGGCTGCCTCGACACGAATCTCTTCTCGCAGCACGGTACTCAAACAGCCTTCGAGTTCCTCCTGAACCGTCCGACCGTTACCGCTTTGAGTCTGCCATCCGACAAAGCCGGTCCCGTCATAAGCCACTACTGCCCGCCAGCGCATTCAGGTCAATACTCCGGGCCGTACCGACCCCAGGCCCGTTCGAACACGCTGGCAACTCCGAGCGCGACCCCCTTGCGCATATCATCGAAGGCAATCCACATTCCGAGACAATCCGAACGCAGCGGATCGAGCCGCAAACGTGCCACATGGACGGCACTCGATCCGGCGACGTCGAGCGGACCGGCCTCCTCATCCGCCAGCACGAGTTGCGCCTCCTCGTCGGTAGCCTCGGGAAGCTCGTCTCCAGCGACCAGAATGCTCGGTGCGCCGCGCAACGCCTCCTGAACTTCCTCGAGCGAAACGTTGCTGTCGAATTCGACCCAAAGTGACTGGGCGGCTCCGACGAAAACCGGCACGCGCGTGATCGTCAGAAAAACGTCGAAAGCGGGTTGCGGGAAAAGCGACTCGATTTCCTGACACACCATCCGCTCATCGAAAGCCCAACCTTCGCCCTCTGGTCCCGCAGCCTGTGGTCGAACATTGAAGGCGAAGGTCTCGGGATGTTTCTCGCGATCGACCCCCTCACCGGAGACCATCGCTACCGACTGCCGTGACAACATTTCGATTCCCGCGGGCCCGCGTTGGGAGGCTGGCTCGAAAACAGTCGCCACCACTCTGCGAATCGCGGCAAATGCGTGTAGAGGGGCCAAAGCGATCGCCAATCCCACCGTCGTCGCCATCGGAAACGCAAAGAGTTGGGAACGACCCTCCGCTCCCAGCAACTCCCCGTTCACTTCGGGTACGACAAGCGTGCCCAGCCCCATGCGACGCGAGTAGGGACTCGCATCCACCACCAGAGTTCCCCGCTCGGCCAGGAGCGGGACAAAATCCTTGGCCAGAAGCCCGTCACCCAGAAAGATAGCCGCTTCTGCCTCTTCCAGGGCTTCTTCGCTCGCAAGCTCCACGCGAAACCTGGTCTCGCCAACGGCAACAAATTCTCCTGCTGTGGCGCTGTCGTGGAGCAACCGGAATTGCTCGGGATCATGGCCACGAGAGAGCAATTCGCCGAGAACCTCGGCCGCGAGATCTTCGCTACCCCCGATAATAAAAATGGAAGCCACAGCGTATCAGCCGATCTGTTCACACACGGCTTGGCCCATTGCCGTCGTCGATATTGGAGATTCGCCCTCGATGGCCATATCGGCTGTCCGGAGACCTGCAGCGAGCACTGCATCCACCGCACCTTCAAGTCGCGCCGCGGCCTCATCCTGCCCCAAAGAGAATCTGAGCATCATGGCCGCCGACAGAATCGCTGCCAACGGATTCGCCAACCCCTTGCCGGCGATGTCCGGCGCACTTCCGTGAATCGGTTCATAAAGTCCGAAAATCGTCGGACGCGTCTCCCCGGCCACCTGAACCTCGCCTCGCCTTGTACCGAGCGAAGCGGATGGCAAAAGTCCCATTGAGCCCGGAAGCATCGCGGCCTCATCCGTCAGAATGTCTCCGAATAGATTCTCCGTCACCACGACATCGAAATCGCGAGGGCGCCGGATCAAATGCATCGCCATCGCATCAACCAGCAGATCCTCGTAATCCACATCCTTGTTTTCCGCAGCGACTTCGTGAGCCACCTCGCGCCACAAACGCGAACTCGAAAGCACGTTCGCCTTGTCGACCGAAGTCACTTTCCCACGGCGCTTGCGAGCGAGATCAAAGGCGACTTCCACCACGCGGCGAACCTCTCCTTCCGTGTAGAAAAGTGTGTCGACGGCTTCGCGTCCGTGGGGACCATCTCGACGTTCACTCGGCTCGCCGAAGTAAATGCCGCCGGTCAGCTCCCGGATCACCAGGAGGTCAACCCCGCGAACAACCTCGGGCTTCAGCGTTGACGCATCGAGGAGGGCCTCGTTCAATGTCACCGGCCGAAGATTCGCGAAAAGCTCCAATTCCTTGCGAATCCCGAGCAAGGCTTGTTCCGGACGCACCTTCGCCCGAGGGTCATCCCATTTCGGCCCACCGACTGCGCCCAGAAGACATGCGTCGGAGTCCTTGGCCAGTGCCACGGTTTCTGGCGGGAGAGGAATCCCCAGAGCATCAATCGCGCAGCCCCCGAGAAGAGCCTCTTCAAATTCGAAACCGATACCGGCTGATTCATCCAGTTTCCGGAGACAGGCCACCGTCTCCCGGGTCACTTCTGGTCCGATGCCATCACCGGGGAATACCGCAATCTTGGCGCTCAATGCTCTCTCCTCAAGTTCTCGGGCCTCGACTTGATCGCTGCCAGCCGACCGTGCCCCTCAAAAAATGACTGTTGCCGCTTGCGCTGTGGGCAGGAACCTCTCAAACTGAAAGAACCTAGGGTTCGCCAATGAAAATCAGCAGTTAGCAGGTAAAACGAACTACGGTGCGGCCAGACGATAGTCAAGATTACCGCCGCATGCGACAAATTGTACCACCGGTGCCCGTCTGGTAGCGAAACAAGGTGCGGCATCGTGCCGGACCGACCGCAAGATGCATTGGTTGCGGCGCTTCAAACTGAATGAACTGCTCCTGTGGCAAAAAACCTGCAATCAGGGGCCGCAGCAAAACGTGAAGCATAGAGCTTCACGCGAAATCGGAAGGATCATTGTGAAGACCACGTTCGGAAAAGCTTTGGGAATCTTCAGTGTTGCCGCCCTCGCGGGCCTCCTCATGCTGCCGCAGGCCTCCAGCGCTGCGGGCAAGGTGGAAGGCAAAGTCACCCTCGATGGAGACGCGCCGAAGCGCAAGAAGCTCCGCATGGATGCCGACCCTCAGTGCGCCAAGCAGCACAGCGCGCCGGTGCTTTCAGAAGAAGTCATCGTCGACGATAACGGCGGCCTCTCCAACGTCTTCGTTTTCGTGAAAACGGGTCTGGAAGGTCAGAAATTCGACGCTCCGACGGAAGCTGTCGAGATCAACCAGGTGGGCTGTCTTTATCAGCCTCATGTCACCGGCGTCATGGTCGGCCAGCCGGTGCGCTTCCTGAACAGCGACAAGACTTTGCACAACGTGCACGGCATGCCCAAGGTCAACACCGGCTTCAACTTCGCCATGCCGAAGTTCGTGAAGAAGAAAGACACCTCGTTCGGCGAGGAAGAGGTTCTGTTCGCAGTCAAATGTGACGTCCACCCGTGGATGAGCGGATACGTCGCCGTCATGACGCACCCCTTCTTCACCGTCACGGCCCCCGATGGCACCTTCAGCATCGACGGGCTTCCCGCGGGCACCTACACGATCGAAGCTTGGCAGGAGAAGCTCGGAACCAAAGAAGGCTCCGTCACCATCGCAGCTGATGGGACCGCCACGATCGACTTCGCCTACTCAACTTCCTGATATCCGTCTCCGGGGATCTGGTCGGTCGATTCCGACCTGATCCTCAGCTTCGGGGAGAACCCCTTGCAAACTAAGATTTTCTGGATTTGTGGCGTTATATTTTTCGCGGTGCAAATCCAGATTCTGCTGAACCTGCTGCGACAGCGGCGACTCGCGGATGCAGCGCGGTCCGAGGCGATCCACGCGGAAATCATCTGGACTCTGGTTCCCGCGGCGCTGGTCACCGCTATAGCCTTGATGGCCTGGCAACAAGGACCACTCGAGCGAGCCGCAAACCCGCCCGTCACGATCACCGTCCCCTCATCGCTCCCGACGCGGGGGTCATGAGGATGGAGACGCAAACACTCCGCAACCAAGCGGTGGACGCAACCCAGACGTGGGCCACCGACCTGATCGAGTTGACCAAACCTCGCATCACCCTGATGGTTCTGATCACGACCGCAGCCGGCTTCTGGCTGGGGGCCTCGACGATCGAGATCCTGCCGTTTTGGGGAACCCTGCTGGGCACGGCATTGATCGCGTCAGGTGCGAGCTGCCTGAATCAGGTGATCGAAGTTCGCACCGATGCCTTGATGGAGCGAACCCGACGCCGCCCGCTCGCCGCCGGGCGAATGGATCGAATGCAAGGTGCCATATTCGGCGTCCTCCTCTCCATAGCCGGCACGGCGCTCCTCGCAGTCGCCGCCAATCAGCTCACCGCGGGTCTCGGCGTCCTGACACTCTTTCTCTACACGGCGGTCTACACCCCGCTCAAGCGCGTCAACTCCCTCTGCACCGTGATCGGCGCCGTACCCGGAGCCATTCCGCCGATGATGGGCTGGACCGCCGCGACGAATCAGCTCTCAATCGAGGCCTGGGTCCTTTTCGGGATTTTATTTTTCTGGCAAATGCCCCACTTTCTCGCGATCGCGTGGATCTATCGAGAGGACTATGAAAAGGGCCTGCAGCCCATGCTGCCTGTGCACGACCAGCAAGGGTCGGCCACCGCCCGACAGATGCTGCTGTACAGTCTGGGATTGCTTCCGGTGAGCCTGCTCCCCTCGATTCTCGGCATGTCTGAACCAGCCTACTTCTGGGGGGCTCTGCTTCTGGGCCTGACCTTCCTCGGCTCGGCGGCCTACACCGCCCAAGTCCGCAACAAAACGGCCGCTCGGATCCTTTTGCGAGTTTCCGTAATCTACCTACCCGCCCTCCTTCTCCTTCTCAGCAGCACCAAAGCATGGAGCGAATGAGATGAACGAGGACAGGAACATGATTCTCGAAGTCCACGAACTGGCGCATCGCTACGGAGACACCGCAGCGCTTCAGGGACTCTCGTTCGGAGTCAAGGCAGGCGAGATCTTCGGGCTCCTCGGGCCTAACGGAGGCGGCAAGACCACCCTGTTCCGGATTCTCTCCACCTTGCTCAAACCAGATGCGGGACGTGCTTCAATCCGGGGGCATTGCGTGGTCTCCGAAAGCGAGGCTGTGCGTCGTCAAATTGGGGTCGTATTCCAATCTCCCAGCCTCGACCTCCAGCTCACCGTGCGCGAAAACATGCGCCATCAGGGGCACCTCTACGGAATTCGCGGCGCGGACCTTGAAACCCGCATCGACGAAATGCTCGATCAAGTCGGCGTCCGTGACCGCGAGGGCGAGCTTGTGCGGAACCTCTCCGGCGGGCTGCAACGACGAATCGATCTGGCGAAGGGATTGATGCACCGTCCCTCGCTCGTCTTGCTCGATGAACCCACTACCGGCCTGGACCCGGGTGCCCGCCTGGACCTCTGGAGCTACCTCGAGAGGGCGCGCAGCGAGCAAGGCCTGAGCGTTCTGATCACAACACACCTGATGGAAGATGCCGACCGCTGCGATCGACTCCTTTTTCTGGATCGCGGTCAGGCGGCAGCGCTCGACAGCCCGGAAGCGCTGCGCCAGAGCCTGGGCGGCGATGTGGTCACCATTCGGGCCGGCGACCTGGACAATCTCGCCTCGGAACTCTCGACCAAGTTCGGACAAAGCTCCGAAAAAGTGGATGACACTCTGCGGGTCCGACGGGCAGGAGGCCCTGAATTTGTCCCGCAACTCTTCGAAGCCTTTCCAGGTCAGATCGATGCCGTCAGCGTCGGTCGACCGACGCTCGAAGATGTCTTCATGCAGAAGACCGGTCATCGACTCTGGGATCGCGACGGCGACTGAGCTAGGACAAGTGTGTGACTCTGGCAATCGCGACTCTCTGGCGACGAGAAATCGTTCGCTTCTACCGACAACGCAGTCGGATCATCGGAGCGCTCGCGACGCCGATCCTGTTTTGGCTGGTGCTCGGTTCAGGCTTCGCCGGCTCCTTTGAGGCCGGAGAAGGCCTCAGCAGCCTCGGGTACTCTGAATATTTCTTCCCGGGTACGATCGTCCTGGTGATTCTCTTCACTGCAATTTTCTCGACCATCTCGGTAATCGAAGACCGCAAGGAAGGTTTTTTACAAGCCGTCCTGGTAGCGCCGGTGCCTCGATCGGCGATCGTTCTCGGAAAAGTCCTCGGAGGCAGCACTCTGGCTCTCGGACAAGCGCTCCTGCTCCTGCTCGCAGCGCCTCTGGCTGGCCTTTCACCGACCCTGGGCGGTTTTCTCGGTGCCGTCCTCATGCTCGCTGTCATTGCCGTCAGCCTGACGACGCTGGGCTTCATGATCGCCTGGAAGATGGAATCCACCCAAGGGTTCCACGCCGTCATGAACCTTCTTCTGATTCCCATGTGGCTCCTTTCCGGGGCATTCTTTCCCGCGGCTGGCGCCTCGCCATGGATGGGATTTCTGATGCGCCTCAATCCGCTAACTTATGGAATGGCCTCGGTTCGCTGGGCACTTGACCCGAACTCGATCGGTCCCGATTCCAGCATACCGTCGATGGCGATCTCCATTGCCCTAACCTTCGCCTTTGCCATCGCCGCCTTTGTTGCAGCGACGCGCATGGCTTCAGCACCTCTGGACCCGGATCTCGTATGAAACAATCTCGCAGCGGCTTTCTCATTATCGCCGGACTCGTCACAGTCGCCGGTCTGGCCGTCGTAGCTGCCCTGTTGGGGGGACGAACGCGCCCTCCCCTCAGCGTGATTGGGAACGTCCCCGAATTCTCTCTGGTGGATACATCAGGCGAGCCCTTCTCGAACCAGAAACTTGCGGGCAACCCCTACGTTGTGGATCTGATCTTCACCCATTGCGCAGCGATTTGCCCGCGGATGACCAGCGCCATGAACAAGCTGGAAAACGAGACTCGCTCCGTTGAAGGCCTGAAGTTCCTGTCCATCAGCGTCGATCCCGAGCGGGACACACCGGAGGTCCTCGACGCATATGCCGACCGGGTGGGCGCAAATCGCGACCGTTGGTTTTTTCTGACCGGCGACAAACCGGAGATCTGGAACCTCGCCAGCGAGGGCTTGCTGCTCCCACTTCTGGAGGGGAATCAGGAACTGGGCGATGATGAGATCATCCACAGCCAGTATTTCGTCCTGGTCGACGGTGAGGCGCAAATTCGGGGCGTCTACGATATGCGAGATGCCGAGGCGATGCTCCGCCTGCGAGGCGACGTTCGCAGCTTGTCGCCCTGATCCGAGCCAGCATCCGGATCCCGGTCGTCCTCAGAGCAGAAGGCGGCGCGGGAACCAGCAGAAGTCCCGGCCCCTAACAGAATAAGGGTCAACCCTCTGGCTGGTCCTCGGACGCCTCTCGCTCAGCGAGCAGCGACTCGTTGCGTTTGACGGAGCGATAGATCGCGAAGCTGGCTCCGAGAACGATCGCCGGGGGCAAGCCGAGCATCACCACGGTCCCCGACACAAAAGCAGCAGTCCACTCGGTCTCTTCCCCGCCAAAACAGACGAAGCAAGCCCGAGCGACCGAGGGAATCAATGCCCAGAATACAACCCCTAGAGTGGCCAAAGCCGTGCTGATTCTAACGATAGTCATCGCTCAGTGCCCACCTTCCGCGGCTCCGGAGTGATCCTGAAAACCACTGTAGTGAGCGTGTGCCGCAGCCTCTCGCTCACGGATACTGGTCAGTTCCTCTTCGACGAGTCCCAGGTCAGGCATCACGAATAAAAGGAGGACCATGACCAACATGACACAGACGCCGAGAGAGAAGTTGATAAACTTCCCTTCGTCTCTCAAATGCATGAAGAAGGCCCCGATCAGGGTTGCCTTGGTCACCGCAATCAGAAGCCCGATGATGACCCCCATGGAACCCGGCAGGTTCATATAGGCCACACCGACAGTCATGCCCGTCAGCACGAGGAGACTTGCAAAAACCGCGAGGTAACCGCGGACTTCCTTATCGTGTTCGTCGCTCATCGTCGCTACTCCAGTTTCTCACAGCAAATAGAGGATCGGGAACAAGATCACCCAAACCAGATCCACGAAGTGCCAATACAGGCCCACGCACTCGACGCGGTCGTAGTTATCGGGACCGTAACGTCCCTTGGAGCCTTCGTAGAGAATGTACAAAAGAACGCCCACCCCACCAATGATATGAATCGCGTGGAGGCCCGTGAGTGTATAGTAAAAGGAGCCGAACAGGTTGCTCGAGATCGTAATACCCTCGTGCCATTTGTGGTTGTACTCGTAACTCTTGATCAAGAGGAAGATGCCCGCGCCACCAATCACGCAGTACATCCATTTCTTGAATTGATCGACGTGATTTTGTTTGATCGCCGACAGAGCCAGAACCATGGCTACCGAACTGGAGATCAGCACGAAGGTGTTGAAGGTGGCCAGAGGGACACCCATCATGGAACGAGGCGGTGTTACCATATGCGCCGAGCCCGTATTCAGGATGACGTAGGCGCTCAGGAGTCCGCCAAAAAGCATTACTTCCGATGCCAGAAAGCTCCAGATTCCAAGTTTGGCATTCGAGATGCCGGTGGCTGTATTCGCAGGTGCGTGGCTGCTCACGATGTTTCTCCTATCCGTTTTCCAGCCGGTTCAGGCTATCTCGTCCTGGCGCCAGAAGTCGCTCTGACGTCCGGGGACGCTGTACTCATAAGGGCCACGATAGACCTGAGGCGGTGCGAGGAAGTTGCCATGTGGAGGCGGAGACGGGCAAGACCATTCCAGCGTCGTCGCTTCCCACGGGTTCTCGCCGGCTTCTTCCCCGTTCCAGATACTGTAGAAAAAGTTGAAGATGAACGGCAGCTGGCCGATCAGGAGCACCAGCGCTGCGGCCGAGATGACATAGTTCCAACCCTGCACGGGAAGGTTGTGCCACTGCAAGGTCGGATCTGCGAGTCGTCGCTGCATCCCCCACATGCCTTGGAAGAGCATCGGGAAGAAAACAAAGTTCATCGGGATGATGGTCATCCAGAAGTGGACCTTTCCGAGCTTCTCGTTCATCCGGCGGCCGAACATTTTCGGGAACCAGAAATAAGTGCCACCCATCAAAGCTGCAAGACTCCCGGGGGCCACAACGTAGTGGAAATGGCCGATAACGTAATAGGTGTCGTGCAGATAAAGATCTGTCGGGGCGAAGCCCAGAGGAAGCCCGGTCAAGCCACCGATGCCGAACATCGGCAGAAAGGCCAGCGCAAAGAGCATGGGCGTATTGAAGCGGATTTGCGCCCCTCGCAAACTGAGCAGCATACAGGTCAGGATCGCTACCGATGGAACTGAAATCGTCAGCGTGGTCGTCACGAATAGATTGGCCAGACTGGTTCGCATCCCGGACACGAACATATGATGCGCCCAGACCACAAAGCTCAAGGCGCCGATCAGAATCATCGAGCCAACGATTTCCTTGTAACCGAAGATCGGCTTACGCGTGTTCGTCGCGATGATTTCGCACACGATGCCCATCGCCGGCAGGAGAAGCACATAAACTTCGGGGTGGGCGAGGAACCAGAACAAATGCTGCCAGAGCAACGGGTTACCACCGCCTGCGGCGGGAAAGACCGTCGACCCGTACATCATGTCCTTGGGAATGTAGAAGCTGGTTCCCGCGACGCGGTCCAGAAGCTGGAAGATGGCTCCCGCTTCAAGGACAGGAAAGGCGAGAAGCAGCAGAACAGCTGTCACCAACTGCGCCCAGCAAAAGATCGGGAGACGGCCGAAGGTCATCCCCTTGGCGCGCATATTCAGGGTGGTCACGATGAAATTGATGGAGCCCAGAAGAGAAGACGTGATGATGATCACCATCGCGATGAGCCAGATTGTCTGTCCCGGGGGTGCAACCACCGAAAGCGGAGCATAAGACGTCCAGCCTGACTGAGCGGCTCCGCCAGGTGCGAGGAAAGCCGACATCATGACGATGCCACCGACCAGATACACCCAGTAGGACATCATGTTCATGCGCGGAAAGGCCATGTCGTCGGCACCGATCTGAATCGGCAGAACGTAGTTACCGAAGGCCGCAACTCCGAGAGGCACAACACCGAGGAAAATCATGACGGTACCGTGCATGGCGCCCAGTTGGTTGTAGAAGTGGGGAGACATGAACCCGTAGGGCATCAAATTCTCACCGAACAACCAGGCAATCGCGCCACGAATCATTCCCAGATTATCCGGGTCAAAATCATCTCCGGGACTCGGCATCGCGAGCTGGTAGCGCATCAGCATCATCATGCCGAAACCCACCAGGAGAAAAAGGAAGGAAGTGATAAGGTATTGAATCCCGATCACCTTATGGTCGACGGAAAATACGTATTTCCGCCAAAAGGTGGTCGGCTCTGCGTGACCGTGGTCGCTCATATACTTTTACTCCGTGGATCCGGGTCCATCAGGACCGCGCCGAATCAGATGCCTCGGCTTCGGCTTCCGCCATCGCCTCCTCGATCTGTTCTTGTTCCCACTCTTTGTAGTCTTCCGGGGTTTCCACCCAGACATTCCCGACCATCTGCGTATGCCCCAAGCCGCAAAGCTGGGCGCAGCCGATCTCGAACTTGCCGGTCCTTTCGGGTTCGAACCAGAGTGTCTGGACCGTACCGGGGAGAATGTCCTGCTTGTTACGGAAATTCGTCACCTGAAAATCGTGGATCACGTCCTTGGACGTCATCCGCAAAATCACCGATTTGTTGACCGGGACGTAGAGATTGTTGATCGTGATGAAATCATCCTTCGCGGCCGGATCCTGCTCATCGAGACCAATCGGGTTCGAGGCCGATACCTGATCAACGTCGCGTTTGCCGAAAACTCCATCCGGGCCGGCGTACTGGAAATTCCACGCGAATTGCTGGGCTACGAGGACGACTTCGAGAGACTCTTCCACAGGAGGGGTCTCCTGCTTGAGTTCCGCCCAGATCGGAATCCCGAACCCGAGAATCAGCCAAAGTTCGAAAGCCAGCACGATTCCGTCGGGGATGAAGGAAGCCTTCTCGCCGGTCTGGTGATACGTCGCCTGCCCACCGGGGCGTGCCCGATAAGCGATGAGGCAATACACGAAATAAATGCCCCAAATAAGAAACATCCCAATCATGGCGATGTGCAATACACCCATCAACCAATCAATCTGCCCGGAGTACGTAGATGCCGGTGGGGACATCCCGATCTCGAATCCGTATTCGGAATTCACTCAATCACCTCTGAGTTTGTAGAAAAGTCCATGATCTTCAACCGCTTTTAAAAGTTAGAATCAAGTATAACAAATAGGGTCGTTACATAAGCGCTACTTATCAAGCGCCCCCGAACCAGGCCCGGGATTCAATCAGACCGCATCCCGTCACGGACTGTCTTGTCCTCGGCCTGCTCGCCCACCTTGCCCTGATCGGGCCTCTGCGTCGGTGCCCGGATCTTGCCTGAGCCAGTCGATGAGCGCCTTGGCCGGTCCCGAGGCGGCGTAACCCAACATGCCGCCGAAGAGCATCACCTGCGGTTCGGCGATGAGCAACATCACCAAAATCACCGCTGCGACCAGCATCGAAAAAGGCTGCCGCGAACGCACATTGATATCCTTGAAGCTGTAATAAGGGACGTTGCTGACCATCAGAAGCGCCAATGAATAGACCAGAACCGGGACCAAAACGTAACGACTGGAGTCTGCGGGGACATCGAAATAATCATACAGCAGAACCGTGGCCGCCAAAAGATCGGCTGCTGCAGGAATCGGCAATCCGATGAAATCATTGGACTTCGAAACCGCCGCCTGGGCATTGAATCGAGCCAGTCGGAGAGCCCCACAGACCACAAAGAGCGACCCCGCAAGCCATCCCCACGCACCGAAAGGCTGAAGCGCCCAGTAATAAATCAGGATTGCCGGGGAGACGCCAAATGCCACGAGATCCGCGAGCGAATCGTACTGAACGCCAAAGGCGCTGGTGGTGTTGGTCAGCCGGGCAATACGACCGTCGAGACCGTCACAGACATGCGCGACCACGATACAAACGGCTGCGCGGAAGAAATGGCCCTGACTCGCCGACAGAATCGCATAGAAGCCGATAAAGATGCTGGCCGTCGTGAACAGGTTCGGCAGAATGTAGACGCCTCTGGGCATGGTCGCCCCGTCGTCTCCGCCATCGCGAATCGGCCGTACCTTTTTATTCCCCCGCCCCGTCATTCCAATTGACCGAGGACCGTCTCGCCAGCGAGTACCCGATCCCCTGCCTCCACCCCCAAGGTAAATGCGCCCGGCACGAAAATGTCAACCCGCGAGCCGAGTTTGATCATCCCCATTCGCTCGCCGCGAACGCAGGAATCACCAGCGGATAAATGACAAACGATTCTTCGCGCCAGAAAGCCCGCAATTTGCACGTACCCGAGCCGTCGACCGTTCGTGGTTCGCAGAACGACGGCATTCTGTTCATTATCCAGCGAGGCCTTGTCGGAATATGCGGCGAAGTACTTTCCGGCGTGATAGCGCACAGCTTCGACTTCGCCGTCGACCGGGTTGCGGTTCACATGAACATCCACCGGGGACATGAAAATACACACACGTGTTCCGACGCCTTCAAAGAAGCGGGCGTCCTCCACATCCGTCTCGACGCGAAGAACGCGGCCGTCGGCGGGAGATACCACACTCTCGGGCCCGCCCGGCGGAACTCGCGCCGGGTCCCGAAAGAACCATAAGAAGAAAAGGCCCAGAACGATTGCCGGGGCTGCTGGCAACCACCACCAGGGCGACACGAGAACGCCCAGCAAGGCCATCAAACACCCCGCGCCCAAAAAGCCGGCAACGGAGGTTTTTCCCTCGGGCGCAATCAGACGTCCGATATCGGCGTCGGAACTCAAACCAGGCCTAGTTCTTCGACTTGTCGACAAGACGGTCGGACTTCATCCATGGCATCAACCCACGCAATCTTGCTCCGACTTCCTCGATTGGATGATGCTCGCCTTCCTTGCGAAGTTCCCGGAAATGAGGCTGGCCGCACCGATGCTCCGTGAGCCATTCGTCCGCAAACTTGCCTTCCTGAATTTCCGCAAGGATTTCCTTCATCGCCTTGCGGGCCTCTGTCCCGATGACGCGCTTGCCGCGGGTCAGATCTCCGTACTCTGCGGTATTGCTGATCGAGTAACGCATGTTCGCGATGCCGCCCTCGTACATCAGATCCACAATCAGCTTCACCTCATGCAGACATTCAAAGTAGGCCATATCCGGATCGTAACCGGCATCGACGAGGGTCTCGTAGCCCGCCCGCACCAATTCGGTGAGACCGCCGCACAGGACTGCCTGCTCGCCAAAGAGATCGGTTTCGGTTTCCTCACGGAAAGTGGTCTCGATAATCGCGGCGCGGCCGCCACCGATTGCGCTGGCGTAAGCGAGAGCAACGTCGCGGGTATCCCCGGTCGGATCCTGGCCGATCGCAATCAAGCAGGGAACACCACGACCACCCTGATACTCACTGCGCACCAGATGCCCCGGGCCCTTGGGCGCGACCATGAACACATTCACACCCGCGGGAGGGACAATCTTTTCGAAATGAAAATTGAAGCCATGACCGAAGGCCAACGAGTTGCCTTCTTCGAGCCCGGCCGCGATCTCGTTTTCGAACGACTCCTGCTGCATCTCGTCGGGCAGCAATACCATCACGACCTCGGCCCATTTGGCCGCCGCTGCCGTATCCAGCACTTTCAAGCCGGCCGATTCGGCCTTCGCACGCGAAGCGCTATCGGGTCGGAGACCGACGCATACCTCCACGCCACTCTCGTGCAGGTTCAGAGCATGAGCGTGCCCCTGTGAGCCGTAGCCCAATACCGCGACCTTGCGGCCTCGGATCAAATCAAGACTCGCGTCCTTGTCGGTATAGACGTTCAATGCCATTGCGCTTCACTCCCTAGACGAAATCGGCTTCCGAGCCATCTCGCTGAATACGACCCTCATGTTCCCCGTCCTGATCCACCTCAGGGGCGACTTCCCGTGGAGCATGCGCCAGGACATCAGCGCCGCGCCGAAGGGCAACAACACCCGTCCGGACAATCTCCAAAACCCCGTAGGGCTCGAGCAGTCTCAAAAGAGCCTCGATTTTATCCTGTGTCCCCGTGACTTCAACCACGTAGGATTCCGCCGCGACGTCAACGATCTTGCCGCGGAAAATATTCACCACCCCGAGAACGTCGCTGCGTGTATTTCCGCTGGCCGCTACCTTGATCAGGACGAGTTCACGTTCGATGGAACTGCCCTCTCGGTGGTCGCTTACCTTTACAACGTTCACCTGCTTGTTGAGTTGCTTGGTGACTTGCTGGAGAACGCTGTCATCGCCCGTGGTCATCAGGGTGATTCGCGAGATCGTCGGGTCGCTGGTTTCCGCAACGCACAGGCTTTCAATGTTGAAGCCGCGCCCCGAAAACAGACCTGAAACCTTCGCGAGAACCCCAAACTCGTTCTCCACGAGCACAGATATAATGTGCCGCATAGGCGTGCATTTAGCTATTGGAGGTGGATAGATCCACTATCGCTGGCGAACGAAACGCAACTTTCCTCGCCACAATCGTAAAATCGTCGATTCCAACCAGCTCGCCGCGCCCTCAGGAGCCCCCAAGAGACTGGATTCCGGGAGGCCTCAGCTCATCTTGGACGCGGGCGAGTGGGCATCGTGACGGGCCACGATGGCCATCATGCGATCCATTCCCGCCAGCTTGCGCTTCTGCAGTTGCTTTCGCAGGGCCTCGTCGGCGGCGGTGAGTGCCGGCCGGCCGTTAAACGCCTTGATCTGTTTTTCCAGATCGGCGTGCTGCCGAAAGGTCTTTCTCAGCTCGAAGTCGTGATCCAAAAGTGACCGGATGGCTTGTTGCTCTCGCTGCTCCATAGACACTCCTCTGGCGCCAGGCGCCTTGATTTTCGTTCGCTTGATCTGGCCCGCAAAGGACCTGTCTCCAGAATACGCGGATCTCCGATCTTGATCAATCCGCTAAACTGAATTTATCGTTTGGCCAACGAAAGCTCGGCTTCGGAGGCCCGGACGTAGAGAGGAGCCAACCGCCGCGGATCATCAAAGTCCCCTGCCAGGGCCCTGGATGCGGCCAGCGAAGCGACCGCGCCTCCCGATGGCGGAAGAGTATCCATCGGCACCTGCTCCAGGCTGGCCAGAGACGAAAAGGCCTCCGTGTAACGCGCAGGGCCATCGCCCAGCAAGCGCACCGTGGAGCCTGCGCCGACCAGCGAGAGCAAACTGTCGGCGCACGCCTCGGGCGCTACCACAGCCTCGGGGAGAATGCGTCGCAACTGGCTTGCCCCGGGGTCGGACGCGAAGGCCGCACGATAAACCTCGCCCTTCCGGGCATCCAGGACGACGCCAATTACCTGATCGGCACCCGCGGCGGCCGTATCGTCGATGGAGATCGCGCGACCCGCCCAGGCCTCCAGGGTCGGCACCCCGATGAGCGGCCGACCGCAGGCCCAGGCCAGCGACTTTGCCGTCGCCATCCCCACCCTCAATCCGGTAAATGAACCCGGGCCGTTGGCCACAGCGAAAACATCGACCTCCGAAAGTTCCAACTCGGCGGTCGCCAACGCAGCGTCCATCTGCTCGAGGATCATCGCCCCGTGCGTACGACCGGCGACTCGCGAATCGTCGGCCAGAATTCGGCTCTCACCATCGCCGGCCCGAACAATCCCCACTCCGCCGGTCGATGTCGCGGTGTCGATCCCCAGCAAAATCATTGTCAGGAAAAGATCAGGCGGGAAATATCGTTATAAAACGCAAAGCCCATCAGCGAGATCAGCAAGAAAAATCCTACCTGCGTCGCCAGCTCCCGAGAACGATCGCCGAGGGGGCGGCGAATGACCGCCTCGATGCCGAGGAACATCAGCTGTCCTCCATCCAGAACCGGAATCGGCATGAGGTTAATGATGCCGAGATTGATGCTGAGGATCGCCATGAACCCGATCAGAGCCTGCGCTCCCTGCTGGGCCTGTTCCCCGGCGAGTTGCATGATCATGATCGGACCACCCAGACTCGAGGCGGGAACCACACGCTGGAAGAGTTTCACAAACGAGACAAGAGTCAGCTTGATGAACTCGCCGGTCTGCGCGAAGCCTTTGCCGATCGATGCCAAAATACCGCTCCGCTCGGTGATTACCTGATCCGCGGGGCCGATCCCGATCACCCAGGTCGGCAGCGGTTCACCGAAAATGGTCTTGCCTTCCATCTCTTCGGGCTGGAGTCGCAGCGTGCGTTCCGTGGCGTCGGCTTCTTCCGACTTCACAGTCACGTCGACAACCCGGCCCTCGCTCGCGCGGATGGCTGCAGAAAGCTCATCCCATCGGCTGACCGGCTCGCCATCCACTGCGACGATCCGGTCTCCGCTGACCATGCCTGCAGCCGCTGCCGGCATGCCTTCCTTCACGTCGCCGACCACCGAGGTCAGGACCGGAACACCTGTCGCAAAGAGGATGCTGTAAAGGAGCCATGCAAAAAGCAGATTAAACCCGGGACCGGCGAGCAAAATAGTTGCCTTCACCCAGGCAGGCTTGTCGGCAAAGGAATCGTCTCGCGCCTGGGCAACCACGGGGATATCTTCCGGATTCTCCTCCCCCCCCTGCAGCCCGTCCTCGGCCTCACCGACCATTTTGACGTAGCCACCCAGAGGAATCGCCGATAATGCATATTCGGTCCCGGCCACGGTGCGCGAAAACAGGACTGGGCCAAATCCAATCGAGAATCGAATCACCCCGACGCCCAATCGCTTGGCTGCGAGAAAATGCCCCAATTCATGAACCGTCACCAAAAGGCCCAGAACAAGAATTGCCGCCAGAATGCTTGTTACCATCGACTCCACCGCCCCGAATTAAAAGAGAACACCTGCAGCTAAATAATAGGTGAAGACCAGAGGTAAAACCAGACTGTCGATCCGATCCAGCACGCCACCATGCCCTGGAATCACCCATCCAGAGTCCTTGGCACCGTATGCTCGCTTGAACATCGACTCAATCAGATCGCCTGCTTGCGACACCACACCGATCAAGGGCCCCGCCAACAATGCGATTTCCCAAGTATATCCGGGAGGAGGCATCAGAATCAGAACCAGAGCGGCGAGGAGGCTGCTGCCGAAAACCGCTCCGACGGCACCCTCGATGGTTTTGTTCGGGCTGATGCTGGGAGCCAGCGGCGTGCGTCCGATCATGCGCCCGGTAAAGTACGCTGCCGTGTCGGCTGCCATGGAACATGCAATGGCGAGAAAGACCCAGCGATCACCCCCCGGCAGGGCTCGCAGGTTTACCGCATGCGGCAGCAGGAAACCCACGTAGGTCGCCGCCAGGAAGCCGTGCGCTGCTTCGCGAACCCCCTCCGCCAGATCCTCGGAATTCAGAGCCAGAAGCAGACCTGCGACTATCGATACGACAAGCACCAGTGAAACAGCATCCGCACGATGCACCACCACCACACCCGCAAAAGCCATCCCGGATATAACCGCATACCCCTGCGGACGCGCCTTGCCAGGAAACGCCATCGAGGCGAACTCTCCGAGGCCGACGGCCGTCAGCCCGACAATGAAACCGGCAAAGAGTCCGATCGGCGCCTCGAAGACCAGCCAGACCAGAGCCGGGATCGCGACCGCTGCCGTCGCGAGCCTAGTGCGCAGCACGCAGTCGAGCCTGCCGAGCCGTCAAGGAAGGGGCCCGCGCATCGCCTTCTCGAGATTCGTCGCCCTCTACTTTGCCGAATCGCCGCTCCCGCACCTGAAATTGCCGCAAGGCCTCCATGAAATCGGGCTCTCGAAAATCAGGCCAAAGGGTTTCGGTGATATAGATTTCCGTATAGGCGACCTGCCAGAGCAGGAAGTTCGAAAGACGCACCTCGCCGCTGGTTCGAATCAGCAAGTCGGGATCCGGAATCCCCGCGGTCCCCAAACTCTGCGCCATAGTATCCTCGGTGATCTCCTCGGGTTCAAGGTCACCACGCTTGACTCGCCGGGCCAGTGCACGCGCGGCAGAAGCGATCTCCTCACGGGCGCTATAGGAAAGCGCCAGCATCACCGTCAGCTCACGATTCTTTCGTGTCGCTTCGATCGTTGTGCGCAGGGCGTCCCTGACATCCCGCGGCAACTTCCGCATATTCCCGATGACCCGCAGTCGAACTCCGTTTTTCATCATGCGGTCGAGTTCGGTGGTCGCGTAGCGCTTGAGCAATCGCATCAGACCCGAGACTTCCGCCCCGGGTCGCTGCCAATTCTCTGTCGAGAATGCGTAGAGCGAGAGATACTCGATACCGATTTGTCGAGCGAACTCGACGATCGCCTTCACCGAGGTCTTGCCTCGCTGATGGCCATAGAGCCGGTCATAACCGCGGGCCGTTGCCCAACGTCCGTTGCCATCCATGATGATGGCGACATGACGCGGGATTCGTTCCGGGTCCACGCCGCGCAATAAAAGCTTGGAACGCGCTGAGTTACTGACCGCCATACCCGCCTCAAACTTCCATGATTTCGGCTTCTTTCGACTTCAAAGCCTTGTCGATGCGGGCAATGCCATCGTCGGTGAGCCTCTGGACTTTTTCCTGCGCGGTCCTGGACTCATCTTCCGCGATTTCCTTTTGCTTGAGAAGATCCTTGAGCATCTCGTTGGCGTCACGCCGGTGGCCTCGGATCGAAATCCGAAAATCCTCCGTCACTTTCTTCACCTGACGCACCAAATCCCGTCGACGCTCCTCGGTCAACTCCGGGATCGGGATCCGGACAATCTTTCCGTCATTAATCGGGTTGAGGCCCAGGTCAGCGACCTTGATCGCCTTCTCGATTGCACCGATCGCCTGCTTGTCGAAGGGTGTGACAACCAGAAGTCGGGCTTCGGGCGCATTAATCGTCGCCATCTGGCCCAGCGGCGTTTGCGCCCCGTAGTACTCGGCAAAGACCCCATCGAGCAGTCCTGTGGTCGCCCTGCCCGTGCGAACACGCGAAAACTCTTTTTGCAGAGCCTCCTCGGTACCCTCGATTTCCAGCTCCAGAGTCTCGACAATATCCTGAATCAAGATTCCGCTCCTCGCACAATGGTTCCGATGGACTCGCCCTGAGCCGCGCGCAAAAAATTTCCCTCCTCGAGCATATTGAACACCAATACAGGAAGGGAGTTCTCCATGCAGAGAGAAATTGCGGTCGAATCCATCACGCCGAGCTTCTGACTCAAAACATCGAGGTAGGAGAGTTCCGAAAAACGTACGGCTGATGGGTTCTTTTCGGGATCCGAATCATAAACGCCATCGACCCGCGTCGCCTTCATCAGGATATCGGCGCCAATCTCGACCGCTCGCAGGCTCGCCGCTGTATCTGTGGTGAAAAAGGGATTGCCGGTTCCAGCCGCAAAGATCACGACCCGATTCTTTTCGAGGTGGCGTGTCGCCCGGCGGCGAATATAGGGCTCCGCGACTTCCTTGATCTCCAAGGCGGACAGGACTCTGGATTTGACGCCCTGCGCCTCCACAGCCGCCTGCAGCGCGAGAGCATTCATGATGGTCGCGAGCATGCCCATATAATCGCGAGTTGCTCTCTCGATACCATGGGTTTGGCCGCGCCCGCCACGGAAGATATTCCCGCCGCCAATCACCACCGAGACCTGAGCGCCGAGAGCATGAACATCACGGATTTCGCGAGCAAACTGGGTCAAACGCGCATCATCGATGCTGTCCCCGTCGCCGCCGGCCAACGCCTCGCCACTGAGTTTCAGGAGAATTCGGCGGTAGGCAGTTCCCTCAGGCATATAGGCTCTCTCAGCTATCGTTCGAAGCTTCACCCAGCTGGAGCCGGGCAAAGCGCTTCAATTGGATCGAAGTTCCAATTCTCTTAGCTTCCTGATCAAGAAGTTTGGCAATCGTCAACTGCCCGTCGCGAATATACTCCTGATCGATCAAACATTCCTGCTGGTAGAACTTCTCCACCTTGCCGGTCACGATCTTCTCGACAACGTTTTCGGGCTTGCCGCTCTGAGCTGCCTGATTCGAGAAAATTTCCTTTTCGCGAGCCAGGTCCTCAGCCGGGACATCCTCTCGGGTGCACCATTGGGGGTTGGCGGCCGCGACCTGCATGGCGATATCCTTCAACACGGCAACGACTTCGGCCGCCTTGTCGCCAGTAGCATCAGTCGACGCTTCGACGAGAACGCCGATTTTACCGCCCCCGTGCACGTATGCGCCGACAGCGCCGGCGGAATCCCCCGGCGCGAAGCGGGCGACTCGACGCACGAGAACATTCTCACCCATCGAGGCAATTGCATCTGCAATGCTGTCGGCGATCGTCTTGCCTTCAACCGTCATATCGGCCAAGCCGACAGCGTCTGCTTCCTGCACGCCTTCTACGGTGGCATTGCCGGGCAGAACCGAAGCCAACCGAGTCGCCAAATCAAGGAACCCGGGGGTCTTGGCAACAAAATCAGTTTCGCAGTTCAGTTCGAGCAGCACGCCCTCGCCCGGGGAAACCAGGTTTGCAACCACCATGCCTTCGGCCGCTGTGCGCCCAGCGCGCTTGGCCGCTGTCGCGAGTCCTTTTTCGCGCAACTGCTTCAGCGCAGCATCGATATCGCCGCCACTGTCGGTCAGTGCGTTTTTACAATCCATCATGCCTGCGCCGGTCTTCTCGCGCAGAGACTTCACCTGTGCCGCTGTAATCGCCACTTCTATATTCCTGCTGTCTTGGACTGTCACGCCTGGCGTGACAGCGAGCTAAACTGAGGGAGCCGACTCTTCGCCGGCGGCCATTTCCTCTTCCATCGAAGTGGCCGCGGGGGCGTCGGTGTCGCCGTCATTGCCAGCGGCAATCTTCTCTTCGAGTTCCGCTTTCCCCTCGAGGGCCGCGTCCGCGATCGAAGAACAGAACAAACGGATCGCGCGGATTGCATCGTCGTTGCCGGGCACCTTGTAGTCGATCACTTCGGGATCGCAGTTGGTGTCGACCACGGCGATCACGGGAATGCCGAGCTTGTTGGCTTCCTTCACCGCAATCTCTTCGCGCTTCGGGTCAATGACAAACAACGCATCGGGAAGCTTGCGCATTTCCTTGATTCCGCCGAGAGACAGTTCCAATTTTTCGCGCTCTCTCTCGAGACCGAGAATTTCCTTCTTCGTATAGGCCTCGATGGTCGTCGGGTCGGCGAGGCTGTCTTCGAGCTTGCGCAAGCGATCGATCGAGGCCTTGATCGTCGGGAAGTTGGTCAACATCCCACCGAGCCAGCGATTGTTCACGAAATACATTTCGCTACGCAGCGCTTCTTCCTTGATGGGCTCCTGAGCCTGCTTCTTGGTGCCCACGAAGAGGAGAGTTCCTCCCGAGGCCGCAAGTTCGCGGACCTGACCATAGACCTCTCGGAACATCCGGACGGTCTGCTGCAAGTCGATGATATAGATCCCGTTTCGGGCGCCGAAGATGTAGCGCTTCATCTTCGGGTTCCATCGACTCGTCTGGTGGCCAAAATGGACTCCAGCCTCCAGAAGCTGCTTCATTGTGGGCTCGGGCATACAATCTCCGTCAGATCCGACCACCGGGCAGGCGAAAAACGCCCCTTATCCGGGGATCGGTTCGATTTGAGTAACAAAGCCCCGCTAGCCCCGCAATGCGTCTTCATCGCGGATTCCGGGGTTTTACGGGCCAAATCGGGGCGATTATCGATTCATTCCCGCGATGAAGTCCTCGTTGGTCGGCGTTTCCGCCAGCTTGTCGAGGAGAAATTCCATTGCTTCCACCGAGTTGAGCTGCGAAAGAAGGCGCCGCAGGATCGCGACGCGACCCTGCACCTCGGCTCCGAGCAACAGTTCCTCCTTGCGCGTACCCGACCGATTCACGTCGATTGACGGGAAAACTCGCTTTTCCACCAGGCGGCGATCGAGATGGACCTCCATATTGCCGGTCCCCTTGAACTCCTCGAAAATCACCTCGTCCATGCGGCTGCCCGTTTCGACAAGGGCTGTGCCAATGATCGTCAACGACCCTCCGTCCTCGATGTTGCGGGCCGCGCCGAAAAACTTCTTCGGTTTATGCAGGGCATTTGAATCCACCCCACCTGACAGCACCTTCCCCGAAGGGGGCGCGACCGTATTGTAGGCCCGGGCCAGTCGAGTGACGGAATCCAGCAAAATCACCACATCGCGACCGTGCTCGACCAATCTCTTGGCCTTCTCGATCACCATCTCGGCGACTTGGACGTGACGTGTCGGGGGCTCGTCAAAAGTCGAACTCACGACCTCTCCCGCTACCGAACGGCGCATATCCGTGACCTCTTCGGGGCGCTCGTCCACGAGCAGTACGATTAAATCGATGTCCGGATGATTGGCGGTAATGCCGCGAGCAATATTCTGCAGCATGATCGTCTTGCCGGTTCGGGGCGGGGCCACCACCAGTGCCCGTTGGCCCTTGCCGATGGGCACCATCAAATCGAGAACCCGCCCCGTCGGTTCCTCGGCACCGCATTCGAGGTGGATCGCATCGTCGGGATAAAGCGGCGTCAAATTATCAAACAGCACTTTCTGCCGAGACTCCGCTGGCGGGTCGTAGTTGATTGCATCCAGCTGCAACAAGGCAAAGTAGCGCTCGTCGTCTTTAGGTGATCGAATCTGCCCGGAAACCACGTCTCCGGTCCGAAGATCAAACCTTTTCACCTGCGACGGCGACACATAGATATCGTCCGGTCCGGCAAGGTAGCTGTAGTCCGGAGATCGTAAAAAACCGAATCCGTCCGGCAGAACTTCCAGAACGCCATCTCCGTGAATCAAGCCCTGCCGGGCTGTCTGCGCCTGCAGGATCGCGAAGATCAGCTCTTGCCGTCGCATCGTCGATGCCCCTTCGGCGTCGACGGAACGGGCCATGCCCGCCAATTCCTGAATATCCTTCCCCTTCAGGTCCGAGAGGTGGATGGGCGGGGGCGCATCCGCCGGAGCGAGCACCTCGGGCTCGCCCTCAACATCAACGACTACCCCGTCGGGCGTGGGGGTCGAATCTCCCGGGTTGGATTCCTCACGTCTGGAAGCAGCTCGTCTTGGACTCATCTGGTTGGACCGAATCTATTTCCTCTCGACAAACTTCAAGGGGCAAAAGTAAAGGGCAATCTATTTGGGAAATCAGCGATGAAGGGAAAGCTCCTGCGGCCACCCGCAACCGGAAAAGCGGATGCGAAGAAACCGTCGGAGTCGTTCCTGCTTACGCTGAGCCTCGGGGAAGAGCAAACCAAAACCGGAGCGCCAGCCGAGGTTGACCACTGTCTTCTCGCTTGACACCGACAAGTCGATTTAGTTCCACTCTGGCATGCAAAATTTTCCCTTCCTCAGCACGATCACTCTCCCAGCGCGACTCGCCGTCTTCGGGCTCCTTGGGGCGCTGGCGCTGGCGGCGCCGCAGGCCGCAGAAGCGATCGACTCGCTGGATGCTGGCCAGTCAACTCTGACCGGGGAGCTTGTCGACATTGTTGACGACAAAGCCAATTTCGCCATCGACGGGACCGACAGCAGCGTGGCGGTTGCGACTGACGAATTGAAAAATCTCACCACGACCGAGCCCCGATTGATCATCTTCGGCGAACACGAATCTGTGCTGGGTCGTCTCGACGGCATCAGGGAAGGAAACCTCGAGATCCGCACAGAGAACGGCCGCTCGGTACAAGTCCCGCTGTCGGAGATCGTATCCCTCGGTAGCCCCGCGGCAGGCGAGTTCGACCAATGGACCCGCGACAATCTGCGGTTTTGGAGCGGCTCCCTCGACCTTTCCGCTTCCACATCGCAGGCGACCACAGATACGACGCAAATTCTTTTCGGCGCTGCGGCGCAACGAGATTCCGAGAAATCTCAATTGAAGGTCGGGGTCAGCTACCGCTACGGGACGCAAAAAGAGGACAATGCGCCCAAGCAGACCAATCTCGACGAAGCGGTGGGCACCCTCAATCTTCGCTACACCGTTTGGGACCATATCTTCGTTTTTGGGGATATGGCCGCGACGTATAACGCGATTCAGAAACTCAGCCTCCGCGCCCAACCGAGCGCCGGTGCTGGCTGGGATTTCATTGATAATGACCAGGGCCGGGTAAGCGCCAAGGCTGGCTTTGGTTGGGTTTTCGAAAGTTATTTCGGCGGCGATGAAAATGAATATGCCGCCCTGGCGCTGGGTCTCGATACCCAATGGGATCTGCCTCTCGACAGCACGCTCACGGCCGAGTTGAACTACCTCCCCGCCCTGAATGCGTTTGCCGATAATTACCTTCTACAAGCCCGTGTAAGCTACACGGTTCCCGTGATCTCGATTCTGAACTTCAAGGTACAAATCACCGACGATTATAATAATCGTCCAGCAGCGGGGACGCAGCCCAATAGCTTCTACTTCAACGTCGGGCTCTCGGTCAGCTTGTAAGAGGGTCGAACTAGCGAAGCTGCAGCAGCAGGTTGTGCATATCCTCGGGCAGTGGCGCCTCGAACCGCAGGGGGCGTCCGCCAACCGGGTGATTGATCTCGAGCCGATAAGCGTGCAGCGCGTGTCTCGGAAATTCGAGCAATGCCGCGCGCATCGCGCCGCTGGCTCCCGCCGGCACGCGACGAGATCCATAAACCTCGTCGCCAATCAGTGGATGGCCGAGGCACGCCATATGAACGCGAATCTGATGCGTGCGCCCTGTGCGAGGCTTGCACTCCACGAGCGCCGCGGCCGGACGCTGCCCACCGAAGCGCTCGAGGACGGCCCACGGAGTCACCGCCTCGCGCTTCTGCCCGGTCACAGCTTGCATCCGCTTGCGATTTTGCGGGTCTCGGCCGATCGGCAAATCGACGGATCCTGATGTTTCGCGGGGAACGCCCCGAACAATCGCGAGGTAGGATTTGCGCACGGTGCGCTCCTGAAACTGCACGGCAAGTCCCTGCAACGCTTCGGGTGTCTTGGCGACCACCATCACACCGGTCGTATCCTTGTCGAGACGATGCACGATTCCCGGTCGTTGGGGATCCGGCCACCCCTCTCCGAGTGACCAGCGATGCAACAAGGCCGCAACCAGCGTTCCATGGCGAGTCCCGGGCGCCGGGTGTGATGCCATCCCCGCGGGCTTGCTGATCACCACGATCGACTCATCTTCAAACAGGACGTCGAGCGGGATATCTTCAGGCTCCACCCAGGACGGTTCCTCGGGCGGCAAGACAACTTCGACCACGTTGCCCACGCTCACCGGATAACTGGTCTTTCGAGCGACGCCATCGACGGATACATGCCCACCGCGAATCAGAAAAGCGATACGTGAGCGGGTCGGGAGGAAACTCTGTGCGGCGAGAAAGCGGTCCAACCTTTGCCCCGCGCCCTCCGGGCCGACAACGCAATGGACAATCTGGCTCTCCGGTGTCGCGCGCGTCACGAGCCTCCGAGCAGCAGATTCCGTGCTTCTGCCGCATCGGCCTCGATCTGTGCCACCAGTTCGGCCACCGATGGGAACCGAATCTCCCCCCGCAATCGGTGGGCAAATCCAACCTCGATCGCACGTCCATAAAGGTCGCGATTGAAATCGAAGAGGTGGGCTTCCAATCGCCGCCCCACCCCCCCGAAGGTCGGATTCGTGCCAAGATTTGCCACGGCCGGGAAGAAGGTGTCGTCGCCCTCGATCCGAACTCGCACCGCGTAAACGCCATCGGGGGGCAGCAGCCCTCCGTGGGGCAGGATATTGGCTGTCGGGAAGCCGATCGTCGCACCACGACGATCCCCTTCGCGAACGGTTCCAAAAACGCGATGCGGTCGCCCAAGCAATTGCCCTGCCTCAGCCACATTGCCTGCGGCCAATGCCCGGCGGATCGCACTGGAGCTCACCTTGCCCGAGTCCTCGGCCACTGGCGAAACAATCCCCACGCGCAAGCCCAACTCCGGGCCCAGACTTTCGAGAAGCGCCGGGTTTCCGCGCCGGTCGTGACCGAAAGTCACGTCAAACCCGGCAACGATTCCCGAGGCGCCCAACTCGCCCGCAATCACGTCCCGAAGAAACGCCTCGGCCTCGATAGCCGCGAAGGCCGGTGTAAATCGTTGCAGGACGACTCCCGCCGCACCCAACGAACGAAGACCCCGCATCCGCTCGGACAGACTGGTAATTTGCGGCGGCGCCCGGTCAGGCGCGACCACGGAGATCGGGTGCGGGAAGAACGTAAAGACGACAGGTTCCCCGCCGGTCTCGGCGGCCAACTCGACTGTTCGGGCGACGATAGCCTCGTGACCGCGGTGCAGACCATCGAAGTTTCCGAGTGCCACAACCGGCGAACGGAAGGGTTTATCTCTCTGATGGCGGAGAATACGCATAGCGCTACGAGGCGTTGACTAGCAAAACCTCTCGCCAGACGCTCACCTTCAAAGCGAGCGTAATCTTTGCTGTGCCTCGGCCGCCTCGGGAGTCCCGGGATACTTCTCGATCAACTCCTTCAGGTAGATTCGCGCATCCTGGACGTCGCCCGACGCCGCGAAGGCCTCGGCCTGACGCAGTTTGGCCGCAGGGACACGATCGTTGTCCGGCCAACTGGTCGGGATCTCGTTATACGCCAAGATCGCCTCGTAGTACTTGCCCTGTGAAAAATAGGCCTCTCCGATCCAATAGTGCGCATATGGCGCGAGCGAGCTGCCGCGGTTTCGACTGACGTAATTGCGCAAAGACTGCACCGAGCGTGGATAGTCCCCGCGCTGGTAGGCTTCGAGACCTCCGCGATAGTCTGCCTCCTCGGGACCACGCGCCAGATCACCACGCAAATCAATGCCCAAGGGTGCCGCCCCGGATGCCGCTCCGGCAACAGCGACCTGTGTCGGAGGGGTCTCCCATCCCGCGTTACCGGTATTTTCTCCCATGGGTCGAGGCGCGGCAGCAGCCCCGCCCGCGGGCCAACGAGCCCCGGCAGGGTTGGCCGCGACTGCGCCCACCGCGCCTGAGGCAGCGCTCCCAGCCATCCCGACTGCGCCCGGGGTTGCGTAGAGGGAGCCAGCGCCACGCACCCCGACAGCATCCCCGGTAGCCCCTGAGGCAGCGCCCCGCTGGGGCTCGGGCAGCACCGGAGCAAACCCGGCACTCTGCATCTGTCCCCGGATCCGGGCCATCTCCGTTCGCAGACTGTCCACGTCGGCGCGGGTGTCCGCGAGCCGGCGAGCCAGGATTCGTTGATCCCGCCGAACACCGCTCACTTCAGCTGCGCCGCAACCAGAAAGCGCAAAGGCGGCGAGCAGCAACCCGCCACAAATTGGTCGAAAGAAACTCAAATCCGTGCCCGCCATCAGTTGATCAAAACGAAATGCGCGCGACGGTTTTTTTGCCAGCACGATGCGGTTTCAGCGTGGCATGCGGGAAGTTCCTTGCCGTAACTGATGGTGGTAATCCGCGAAGCGGGAATGCCCAGACTGACCAGATAGTCTCGAACCGAGGTCGCCCGCCGTGCACCCAAAGCCAGGTTGTACTCGATGGTGCCGCGGCTATCGCAATGGCCTTCGATCTCCACCCGGCTCGAGGGATTGGCCTGCATCCATTCGGCGTTCGACGAGAGCCGCTCGCGTGCTTCGGCGCTTAGGTCATAGGCGTCGTAGCCAAAGAAAATATCATCCAGAGGCCCGGCAGCTTCAGCACCGAGAGTGCCACTACGAAACTGCGCCAGGCTCGAGCCCTCCGGCAACGAGCCTGCGAGCTCGCTTTCGGTCAGCGCTCCCGTGCTTCCGGAGGCACCACCCAACGAACTCGCTCCAGTGGTCTTCTTGGCCGCACAACCGGCTGCCAAAAGAGCCACCATCATCAGCAATACGAGACTTCGGGAGCGATTCCCCGCCCTGCCTCTCCCTGCATGCACCACCTGCACCACCTCCTCGTGCTCTCTCACTTTTCGGACCCGGCCGAAAGCCTCGGAGACCACGCCGGACTGCTATCATCGCCCGCGGTGGCGATCAATCGCCTCTGCACGCGCCCCTGCGCGTCCGAAAGATAAATCTCACCACGTCCCCGTCGCGTGGAGGCAAAAACCATATACCGACCATCCGGCGACCAGCTCGCACCCGTGGAATCCCCCGCTGCCGTCGTGATCTGACGAGTAGCCCCGGAAGCCAGATCGAGCACGAAGATCTGGAACTGGCCGTTTACCCGGCCCGTGAAAGCGATCTGTCCGCCCGCAGGCGACCAACTCGGCGAAGTATTATACGTCCCCCCGAAGGTCACTCGCCTGACCTCTCCTGAGGCCAGGGTCGCTACGTAAATCTGCGGTGTTCCGTCGCGAGAGGAACAGAAGGCAACCTGCTTTCCATCCGGCGACCAGGTCGGACTGACGTCGATCCCGCGATCGTCCGTCAACAAGCGTAAACCATCGCCCCGCGGGCTCAGTAGAAGGATCTCGGAGTTTCCTCTTTGTTCCTCTCGCGCCACCGCGATCTGTTGACCGTCGGGGGAATAGCGCCCACCCACGACCAGTCCCGGACCCCCCAGAACCTGACGGAGCTGCAAGGTCTGCGTGGAGAGCTCATAGAGCCGGGGGCGCCCGTCGCGGTAGGAAGTCAGCAGCAACCTCTCGGCATCCGGTGCCCAACCCGGAGACAAGTTGATCGTCCGATTGCGCGTCATCTGTCGAGCGCCGCTGCCGTCGGCACGCGCCACCCAAAGTTCCTTGAACCCGCCCTCTCTGGTTGAAATAAAGGCGATACGCGAATCGAAGGGGCCCTGCTCCCCGGTCAGGAGGAATAGAATGCGGTCGGCAAACCGGTCGGCCATTTGCGTCAGGTCACCCAGACGACCGATGTATTTCTTGCCGCCCACCTGCTGACGTTCGCGCACATCGAACAGTCGAACGGCGAGCACCAGCTCGCCGTTCTGCGAACCGATCGCACCCTTGACCAGGAGTCGCGCACCGAGCCCCTCCCATGCAGCGAAGTCGATTTGCTCACGCTGAACGCCGGAGTCTCGCGGCTGCCGGTCCGTAGGCGGGTTTGGCAACACCCGAAAAAGCCCCGACAAGTCCAGATCACGCCCAAGGGTTTCGGCAAACTCGATCCCCAATCGATCCAGTCCACCGCCCTGCGGCGCCACGATGGCGATCGGAAAGGTCGCATGGCCCGGCCCCGCAATGGTCCCGCGGACCTGAGCGCCGGCCAGCGATGGCAAAAACGCCGGCAACACAAGGACCACCCAGCTCGCCAATATCCAGCATTGACCGATTTTTCTCCAATTATGCATGCCCCACCTCATCACCGCGTCCTCCCAAGGTCTGCTGGACGGAATACCAGTTCCACGTCCCCGAAGTCACGGCGAAACGCTATCGGTGGGGGTGGGAGCATCCGGACGGCTCGCAGAGCCCGCAAGACCGACGCATCATACCCTGCATCCGATGAGGGTTTTACGACTCGAATCTGCGACAGAACGCCTTTATCCGACACCCCGAACCCGACAGTGACCGAAAGATCAGGCCGACGGCCAGCCCAAACCCAGGCGTCGCGAATACGATCCAGCATCAAGCTGTAATAGGCGAGAAATTCGGGCGGTCTCGCGGAAGCGGTCCCACCGCCACTGCCTCCTGCACCACTGCCGCCTGCGCCACTACCCGGCCGCGTCGTGCCCGGACCAGTCCCACGAGCCCCCTCGGTCCCGGCCGCGCGGGCTCGCGCCTTGTCGAGAGAACGCGACATCTGCGCTGCGCGACGCGCCTCCGCGGCTGTCGCCGTCTCCGGCTCCTCGGGAGCTGCGGGCTTGCTCTTTGCAGCGTCCTTGCGCGCGGAGCGATCCGCCTCGGCGGCCTCGCGCGAAGCCCCTGCCCCGGCAGCGAAACTGCCTGCGGAGGGAGCCACCGGCGAGGCGGACGGGGCTGGCTGGGCGCCTGCCTTGGGTGTCGCTGCCGCGGTCGGCACCGGTGTCGCCGACGGCCTCTGCGGCGCGACCGTCAGTGTCGGCCGGGGTGTCGGCCTGGCAGTAGGCTTGGGCGTCGGCTTGGGTGTGGGCCTGGGTGTGGGCTTGGGAGAAGGCTTGGGAGTGGGCTTGGGCGATGGAGTCGCTGTGGGCTTGCCCGGGAGGATCACGTCGGGGTCGCCCTGCGTTTTTTTCTGCGCTGAAATCTCGCTCGCCAACGCGGATCGCGAACGCCGCGGTGCCGGGGTCGTGATCGGCGGCGGAGGCGCCGCGCCGCCTCCGACCAAAGCCACCTCAATCACCGTCGGCCCCATCGGAGCATCGGTCGACTCGGGGAGCGAAAAATAGCCGATCACGCCCAAGTGGAGAGCGAAGGAAAGAGCCACCACAAAAATCAGCAGCCAACTCCGACGGCGATCCATGAGGATCGGCGGCCGTTTGCCCATCGCCGTCTAGAGACGCTCGGCGCTACCGAGCTCCTCCAGCTCCAGTGCATTCTCGCCGGCCTCTGTCACCAGACCGACTTTGCGAAATCCCGCGTCGTGGATTCGGGCCATGATCTCCATCACGACCCCGTAGGACAGACGCCGATCGGCACGGACAAAAATCGGCGCGCTCGCCGCCTCCTGACCCGCTCGGGCCTGCAACGCCGCACCCAACGATTCCGGATCCACCAGATCCTCATCGACGAAGATCTCGCCAGCGCGAACGATCGATACGATAATCTGATCCTCGTCTCCTGTCAGAACGCCGACGTCGACCTGCGGGAGGTCGACCGGAACTCCCTGCTGCAAAATCGGAGCAGTCACCATGAAGATCACCAGCAGCACCAACATGACATCCACCAGCGGCGTCACGTTGATCTGCGACATCGAGCCGCCACTGCCTCGATCAAAAGCCATCAGTTGAGGAAGTGGCGTTCCGCAATATTCAGGAACTCGGAAGAGAAATTGTCCATATCAGCGTGCAGTACATTCACCTCACGCATGAAATGGTTATACGCGACCACCGACGGGATCGCCGCCGCGAGCCCCACCGCTGTGGCCACAAGCGCCTCCGAGATCCCCGGAGCGACTGCCTGAATCGTCGAGACTTGCTCGGTCGAGAGGCTTTGAAACGCATTCATGATTCCCCATACGGTGCCAAAAAGACCGATAAAAGGGGCTGTCGAGGCCGTCGTTGCCAGGAATGTGAGGTTCTTCTCGAGCCGGGTCAGTTCCAGATTGGTCGCCCGGCGCATCGCTCGCTCGACATTTGCGGAACCCGCCAGCTCGATCTCCGAGTCGCCTTCTTCGCGACGTTTTCCCCGCGTGAGGCGCATCAATTCCTGATAGCCGGCGCGAAAAACCTGGGCGACGGGGCTCTGCTCGTAATCGAGACTGGCTGTCTGGATCTGGCCCAAGCTCTTGGATTCCCAAAAGATTTTCACGAAACGAATGGACTGGCGCCGCGCCCGGCGCAATTGGCCCAGTTTGAAGGCCGTAATGCCCCAACTTCCGGCCGAACAGCCCAGCAGGATCCAGAGAACCCCCATCACCACGGGCCCAGTCCCCGCAAACAGATGCTCGATCACCCCACAGCCCCCTTGCCTCGTTCTTCACGACCATGGCGGGAATACCCCCCGCCCCACCTGCTCAATAATCCTGTTGGGACCGCCCGCGTCAACTCCTCCCGGGCCCCAAAATATCTTCGGGTTGTGCGCGGGCGCTCCGATGTCTAGGATTTGCGGGAATTTTCCCAACGCGGGGCACCGGGCCAGGAACCCGTCCCGCATGCGTCAGAAGGAGAGAAAATGGCAACTCGTGTCGGCATCAATGGATTTGGACGAATCGGGCGTAATGTATTCCGCGCCTCCCTGGAACAACCCGAAGTCGAGGTCGTTGCGGTCAATGACCTCACAGACGCGGCAACGCTTGCCTACCTGCTCAAATACGACTCCATCCACGGTCGACTGGAAGGTGTTTCTCACGATGGCGATACGCTGATCGTCGGTGACCGCAAAATCAAGGTCCTGTCGGAAAGAGATCCCGCCAAGTTGCCCTGGGGCGATCTGGGAATCGATATCGCCGTCGAATCCACCGGATTCTTTGCCAGCAAGGAAAAGGCATCCGCTCATATCGCTGCCGGTGCCAAGAAAGTGATTATCTCCGCCCCCGCAGGCGGCGTGGATCTCACGGTCGTCTACGGTGTGAACCACACCGACTACGATCCAGCGGCCCACCATGTCATCTCCAACGCCTCTTGTACGACCAACTGCCTGGCTCCGTTCGCCAAGGTCCTGAACGATAACTTCGGCATCAAGCGCGGCCTGATGACCACCGTGCATTCCTACACCAACGATCAGCAAATCCTCGACCTGCCGCACAGCGACTTGCGTCGCGCGCGTGCCGCGGCCCTCTCGATGATCCCGACCACAACGGGCGCCGCCCGGGCGGTGGCTCTGGTCTTGCCGGAACTCAAGGGCAAGCTCGATGGAATGGCTGTCCGGGTTCCGACGCCGAATACCTCCGTGGTCGACCTCACTTGCGAATTCGAGAAGTCGGCAACCGCAGAGGACATCAACGCCGCGATCAAGGCTGCGGCCGACGGCCCGATGGCTGGCGTTCTCGCCTACTCGGACGAGCCCATCGTGTCGATCGACATCAACCACACGAGTTACTCGTCCGTTTTCGATGCCCCTTTGACCAAGGTGATGGATAATAACTTCGTGAAGGTTCTTTCGTGGTACGACAACGAGTGGGGCTTCTCGAACCGCATGGTCGATGTGATGAAATATATCGGCGCACGTCTCTAAGGCGGCGCACTCTTCATGAAAACGATCGATCAATTGGACCTGGCGGGTCGCCAGGTGCTGATCCGTGTGGATTATAACGTCCCCCTCGACAAGAGCGGGGACGTTTCACGCATTACCGACGACTCTCGAATCCGGGCCGGACTGGAAACCGTGAGACATGCCGTGGCCGCTGGAGCCAAAGTCATTCTCACCTCGCATATGGGCCGTCCCAAAGGGAGACCCGAAGCATCCCTCAGCCTCCAACCTGCCGCCCATCGCCTCGGCGAATTATTGGAACTACCGGTCGATTTCGTGGGCGACTGTATCGGCCAGGAGGTCGAACAACGCGTGGCTTCCATGAAGAACGGCGAGATCCTGGTTCTCGAGAACCTGCGCTTCCATGCGGGAGAAGAAGCGAACGACCCTGATTTCGCTCAGGCCCTCGCCGCTTTGGCCGACGTCTATGTGAACGATGCTTTCGGCGCCGCACACAGGGCCCATGCTTCGACAGCAGGCGTCCCCGCCCGGGCGCGAGAGCGTGCCGCCGGACTTCTTTTGGCCAAGGAACTTTCCAGCCTCGGGACGCTTCTCGGCAGCGCAGAGAACCCTTTTGTCGCCATCATCGGAGGCGCGAAGGTCTCGGATAAAATCACTGTCATCCAGAATCTGATGGAGCGCGCCGATGCCATTCTGATCGGCGGCGCGATGGCCTACACCTTCCTCCGCGCGCAGGGCTTCACTACGGGCAATTCCCTGGTGGAGGAAGACAAACTCGAGCTTGCCACGGCAACGTTGGCGGCGGCAACCGACAAGGGAGTCCGACTGCTCCTGCCGACCGACCATATTATCGCGGATGCCCCGTCCGCGGGCGCATCCACAGAGATCTGTGGCCTCGAGATACCCGCTGAATGGCTGGGCGTGGACATCGGACCCGAGACCCGGACAGCCTATGCAGCCGAGATTGCGGGTGCGAAGACCATCCTCTGGAATGGTCCGATGGGCATCTTCGAGATTGATGAGTTTGCCGGCGGGACGATCGCGGTCGCAGAGGCGATGGCCGACGCGGCCGAAGCCATGACCGTCGTCGGAGGCGGAGATTCCGTTGCCGCGCTGGGCCGTGCCGGAGTTGCCGATCAGGTCTCGCACGTCTCGACCGGTGGCGGCGCCTCGCTGGAATTTCTCGAAGGAAAAACACTACCGGGCGTAGCTGCTCTCGATTGATCGAGGAGGAAGAAATGGCAAGAACTCCGATTCTCGCAGGAAACTGGAAAATGCACGGCACTCTCGCCGAGGCCGATGAGCTCGTGGGGGGACTTCGCCAGGCCGCAGACAGCCATGCCGATCGCTCCGTAATCGTAGCCCCACCCTATACCGCGCTGGCCGCTGTCTGCGCGCAAACGCGCGACAGCCGGATTCAGGTCGCAGCCCAGAACATGCATCACGAAGCCAAAGGCGCCTTCACCGGAGAGATCTCTCCGCATATGCTCCTGGAGATCGGCGTGACCTCGGTCATCCTGGGACATTCAGAACGGCGCGAGTTGTTCGGCGAAAGCGATTCCCTGATTCATGAAAAAGTCAAAAGTGCTCTCGCTCACGGCCTCGATGTCATCCTCTGTGTCGGCGAGACTCTCGCGCAACGTGATGCCGGAGAGACCCTGAGCGTCGTCTCCGGTCAGGCGCGAGCCGCGCTCGATGGAGTCTCGATTCCCGAACCGGAGCGGGTCACCGTTGCCTACGAGCCGATCTGGGCGATCGGCACAGGCCGGGTCGCCACCCGAGAGCAGGCCCAAGAGGTCCACGCGGAACTGCGAGCCGCGCTGGCGGGGATGGATCTGGACGCCGCCCGCATGAGAATTCTCTACGGCGGCAGCGTGAAACCGGACAATGTCGACGGCTTGATGGCCGAGCCTGATATCGACGGCGCATTGGTTGGGGGCGCCAGCCTGCAAATTGATTCGTTTTCCCGTATCATCTCTTTTGAGGGGTAAGATTTATGGATATGGCAATCACAATCGTGCACATTCTATCGTGCTTTTTCCTGATCGGCGTGGTGCTGCTGCAGACCGGGAAAGGTGCTGATGCAGGAGCCGCTTTTGGCGGCGGTTCGAGTCAAACGGTTTTCGGCTCCTCGGGCGCCGGCAACCTTCTGACCCGACTGACCACTGGCACCGCGATCCTCTTCATGGTGACGTCATTGGGCCTGACCTGGCTATCGACCCGAAGCCTCACGGTATCGGTGACAGACAGTGCGCCGGTCGAAGCACCGCCGCTGGCCCAGCCGATCGACCCGCTGCCTCTGGAAGTAGCTCCGGCGGAACCCGCCGATCAAGTAGCGCCCGGGTCCGCGCCCGCAGCCGTCGCCAAGCCGATCGCGGAAGCAGGAAGCCCTGCCGCGCAGAGAGCCGAAGACGCGCCGCTGGAGGCAGAGGCAGCCAACTAGGAGAAGGATCCCCCGGCCTGCGGCCGCGGAGGGCTCAGGAGATTTCGGGATTCAAGCTCCTTCGGAAACTTTGCTCCCTCCCCGCCCGTCAGCCGATCGGGGCGCGTGGAGATCAAAGAACTTCCGGACCTCGGCAATCGCCTCGTTCGCCTCTGGCAGATCCGGCACAAATGCCTGAAAGACGTGGACGAGTCCCGGCCAGCATTGCAGGGTTGCGTCTGTTCCTTCCGCGCTCGCCTTGTTCACCCAACGCCGACCGTCGTCAAGTAAAACTTCTGCGGTGCTCGCCTGCACCAGCACGGGCGGCAGGCCGGCGAGCGAGCCAAACACCGGAGATACGCGAGGGTCCTGTGGACGCACTCGCATGAGGAGAAAGCTTCCCCAAAGCAGGAGAGAACGGGGCAACCTCTGCACCTGTCGGAAGGTCTCGGCCAACATTGGATCCGTTGCGAGATTCGAGCGCAGGCTTGGTGCGCTGTAGGTAGAGTCGGTGAGCGGCGAAAAGGCCACCGCTGCGTCTGCCGGACGGAGGCCTTCATCGCGCGCCCAGGCGATCACCGCGAGAGCGAGATTCCCGCCGGCCGAATCACCACCCACAAAAAGTGTGTCGAGCGGCGCTTTACCCCCTGGACCATTTTCGAGAATCCAGCGGTAGGCGGCGGCGCAATCCGCGAGACAATCCAGCCGCCGGTTTTCGGGCATCAAGCGATAATCGACCGACAATACAGCCGCACCGTTCTCGGCCGACAGGCGCGCCGTCAACGGGCGGTGGCTTTTCGGACTCCCGGCCATGAAGGCGCCACCGTGAAGGTAGAGCATCCGACGGTTCGGATCCGCGCCGGAGGACAACACCCATTCGGCCGGAACTCCGCCTGCGCTCATCGGACAGATTTCGGCATCGACCTCGGTCTGGCCAAAAGCCTGCTCCAGAGCATCGCGCATGCGACGGATACGCTCTGACTGACCGACGCGCCCTCGTGCGCCTGCGCCGAGCTTGAGGATCCGTTCCACAACGGCTGCATGTTCGGGACTTGCCGCGACCCTTCCGCCGAAAGTCGCCGGACGGGGCTCGTCAAAAACGCCAAGATCCTGCCCCGCCAATTTGAACCGAGCCAGCAGCCAGAAAATCACCACGCCAACGATCAAGGAAACGAAAATCATCATCATTTTGAGAGATGACGGTTTGCTCGACGCACCGCAACTGAGGTGGTATTTTTACACTGGCGATGCCACAAGATCCGAGTCCGGATCTTTCAGGAGATCTCGGCGATCTCGCCCAACAGCAATCAGGAGTTGAGAAGATGGAACCTTTCGAAGAATTCCGACAGGAAGTGCGAGGCTGGCTCGACGAAAACTGCCCTCCTGGAATGCGTCTGCCGCAGAAGGGTGTCGAGGGTCCCGCCTGGGGATCCCCCGAATTCGATGAGGCCGCCGACGTCTGGCGTGTCCGCATGTCCGAAAAAGGTTGGACCTGCCCTACCTGGCCGGTGGCCTTTGGCGGAGGCGGACTCGACGCCGACCACACCAAAATCCTTCAGCAGGAAATGGGACGTATCGGGACCTCCAATCCTGTGATGAGCTTTGGCACTCATATGCTCGGGCCTGTGCTTCTCGAATACGCGAGCGACGAACAGAAGAAACGCTTCCTTCCCGATATTACCGCCGGAAACGTCGTCTGGGCGCAGGGCTATAGCGAGCCGGGCTCCGGCTCGGACCTGGCAAGCCTGCAGACACGCGCCATCCGCGATGGCGACGAATTTGTCATCAACGGCCAAAAGATCTGGACCACCAACGCCGATCAAGCCGACTGGATGTTCTGCCTCGTTCGAACTGATCCCGAAGCCCCCAAACACGAAGGCATCAGCTTTATCCTTTTCGATCTGAAAAGTGATGGCGTCACGATCGCGCCGATCGAACTGATCAGCGGTCGCTCAGAATTCTGCGAGGTTTTCTTCGACAGCGTCCGCGCCCGGGCGGACAATCTCGTCGGCAAGCCGGGCGACGGCTGGACCATCGCCAAGCGACTCCTCCAACATGAGCGCAGCATGATCTCCGGCACTGGTGGCGGTGGCGGGCGAGACAAGCAACGCCCCCAGCGCGAGGAACCCGCGCACCCGATCCGCAGTCTCGCCGACCTCGCGCTACCTTATATCGGCGAGGAAAATGGCAAGCTGGCCGACCCCTTTATCAGGGCACGAGCAACACAGGCGGAGATGGACAATATCTGTTTGGGCCTGACCGCCCGACGGACCAGTCAGGAATCCCGGCAAGCAAAGGGACCGGGCAACGCCTCGTCCATGTTCAAATGGTACGCCACCGAGCTGAACAAACGCCGCGAAGAGCTGAAGATGGACTTCCGTGGCTCTCAGGCGCTGGGTTGGGACGGCGACGGCTTCACCCAGCCCGAGCTGCAAAGCACCCGCCAATGGCTTCGCTCGAAAGGCAATTCGATCGAGGGCGGCACCTCCGAGGTGCAGATGAATGTGATCGCCAAGCGCGTGCTCGGCCTCCCCGATTGAGCAGGAGTAAATAGTGGCTTTGGTTTTGACAGAAGAACAGCAAATCCTGCAAAAAACAGCGCAGGAATTCATCGCGGCAAACGCCCCGCTCACCCAGTTGCGCAAGCTCCGGGACAGCAACGACGATCTCGGATTCTCGAGAGAGCTCTGGAAGGAAATGGCACAGCTGGGCTGGGTTGGCCTTGCCGAGGAAGAAGCCTACGGCGGTAGCGGTCTCGGTGCCGCGGAACTGGGGATTCTTTTCGAGGAATGTGGTCGCACCCTTGCCGCTACCCCGATGCTGTCCACGGCCGTGCTCGGCGCGGGCTGTATTCGGCTGGGTGGGTCGAGCGAAATCAAATCCGAAATTCTCCCGGCCGTCGCCTTGGGAGACAAGCTCCTGGCTCTCGCCATGGACGAGGGCCCACGATTCTCTCCATACTCGATCGAGACAACCGCCACCAAAGCGGAAGATGGTTATACGGTCAGCGGGCGCAAGGCATTCGTGCTCGACGGACATACAGCCGATCATATCGTGGTCGTTGCGCGCTCATCGGGGGCGAGCGGCGATCGGGATGGTCTTACCCTCCTCCTCGTGGACCGAGCGGCTCCGGGGCTCAAGATCCAGCGGACGACGATGATCGACACCCGCAACGCCGCCATTGTGGAGCTTGCCGAGGTTTCGGTGCCGGCGTCCCGAGTCCTGGGCGAGGTGGGCCACGGGGCCGATATCCTGGACCTCGTGATCGAGACGGGCACGGCATGCCTTTGTGCCGAAATGCTGGGGGCGATGTCCTACAGTTTCGATACGACCGTTTCGTATTTGAAGACCCGTGAACAATTCGGAGTGAAAATCGGCTCCTTTCAGGGCCTGAAGCACCGAGCCGCTCATATGTTTGCCGAATTGGAACTGGCACGTTCCGTCTCGCTCGAGGTCCTGCGAGCCATCGACGAAAACGGGAATGACGTGCCGACTCTCGTATCGGTCGCCAAGGCGAGGTGCTCGGATGCCGCCAACCTGCTCAGTCGCGAGATGCTTCAAATGCACGGGGGAATCGGGATGACCGATGAGGCGGATATTGGATTCTTCCTCAAACGCGCGCAGGTAACCGAGCAAACACTTGGCAACGGCGACTATCACCGGGATCGGTTTGCCAGCCTTCAGGGGTACTGATTCCCGTGAGAGCCCCGCGCTCTCGGAGCAGTCTCGAAGGATCCTACACCTGCAGCAACTCTGCGGTTCAAGCTCTCGATTACGAAGATGGCAAAGAACCCTCCAATCGCTTCAGGCCACTGGACAGAGCCGAAATCTGGGTTAAACTCATTTCGGTGAGCAACTCACTGCGCCCCCCACCCCGCAACGAAGTCCCGTCGATATGATCATGCTCCGAAAACTTTTCGCTTACGCGCCGCCAGCTAAAACCCTGCCTGTGATGCTCCTTTTTCTCATTCCAGGCTCATCAGCGATCGCGGCTGACCCCAGGATCCCTCCGGCGACAGCGCAAGCGACCGAGGAATCGTTGGCTGGACACGCAGGCGGGCTCCGCGTATTTACTGATCCCGTTTCGGGAGAGTTCAGAGCGCCCCAACCGGCAGAGAAAACCTCTCAGGGACCATCGGTCGGGAGCAAGCGAAAGCCGTCTGCCACGCGGCTGGTTGAGCGCTCTCACCCCAACAAGGCCATTCGAGGCGTGGTGGAAGTTCCCCGGGATCTCTATCCCCTGCTGACCGAGAAATCCGTCCGTGGAGACGTCGAGGTGGGTTGTGATTAGCTCTCGTCTCGGAATTCCCCCCGGCGCAGCGGCCGGCCGGAGCGGACTCATCGGCATTGCCACGGTCCTGCTGATCCTGCTCGCGCCTGGCGCGACCGCAGCACAAAATATAATCATCCAGAACGACGATGCGCCCGGCGAGGGCCTCAATGACTCCACCGCCGCTGCGCCCGTGGGAGGAAATACGGCAACGACCCTCGGCGCTCAGAGGCTGGCCGCCTTTAATCAAGGAGCTCAGGTCGTTGCGAGCCGGCTCCAACTCACAGTCGATGTCGTAGTCAGTGCCGAGTTCGACCCTCTCTACTGCGACGGGAACGGCGCCGTTCTCGGCTCTGCCGGTCCTAAGGCGGCCTACCGCCTCGAGGGCGATGTCTACTACACGGCTGCACAAGCCAACCACATTTTTGGCTACGATCTTTCCCCCGGGGAACATGAGATCAACGCACGGTTCAACGCAGACTACGGCGTCAGCTGCCCGACGGCCAACACGCAAAACGGAAACGGCTGGTACTACGGCCTCGACGGAAACCCCGGCTCGGGACAGATTGATTTTATCACAATCGTCAGCCACGAAATCCTGCACGGGCTCGGGTTTCTCTCGCTGGCCAACGCCAGCACAGGCGCGAAGTTCAATGGCTACGACGACGCCTACATGCGGCTTCTGGAGGACGGGAGCACCGGCACAAGCTGGAGCGTGATGACCAATGCCGAACGGCAGGCTTCTGCGACCGATACTGGCGACCTCCTCTGGACGGGTTCCGCGGTCACTTCCGCCGCGGGCACCTTCTCCGCTGGAGTATCCGGCGGCCTGGTGCAAATGTTTGCTCCCGCGACCTTGCAAGGCGGTTCGAGTGTCTCGCACTTCGACACGGCTGCCAGTCCAAATCAGTTGATGGAGCCCTACTACACGGGCCCCGACCAAAACCTCGGAGCCGCTGCAGAGCTTTTGGCCGATCTTGGATGGACCATTGTCGGAGAATGCGCGGCGCCGAACTGCGACTATTGCACAGGTAATACCTGCTCCGGTTGTTCGTCAGGCTATATTCTCGATTCTGGCGGCACCTGTGTCACCGCGTGCCCCGAGGGCGAACAAGGCGTCGTCGACCAGGACGTGCAATGCCAAATTATTTCCGGTTGCGGCGACGGCATCGTCGACTCGAACGAAGAGTGTGATGACAACAACCAGCAGGACCGGGATGGTTGTTCGCGAAGGTGCCAAACCGAGGAGTCTCAGGACGCCGACCAGCAGAAATGCCTCGCACTACAACTTTCCTATTTGGGCAAAGCTGCCAAAACTCAGGGCAATGAAAACCGCCTCTGCATCAAGACGGATGGCAAGGCTAAATTGGCGCCGATGTCCGCTGAGGAATGTCTATCCGCGGATCGCAAAAACAAGATCCTGAAGTTGAAGGTCAAACTAGTGCAATCGCAGTCGGATCCGGACAAGGGTCGCTGCCTCGTTGAACCGGAGTTCGGCTACAAATCCGGCGACGGACTGATCGACGCGGTAACACCCGAAGGCATAGAGTTTCTTCACGAAAGTCTGGCCTCTGCAACCGACTTGGCGGCAACGATCGTCGATGCCACGCAGCCAGAAAACAAAGGCCTCGCCCTCTGTCAGGCAACGATCCTCAAGGCCAGCGACAAGATCGTGGATACGTATATCAAAAACTTCGCCACCTGTGCCAAGAAGGGCCTGCGCGCGAAGCTCGCCAGCGATCGAATCGTCTCGGCTACGACCCTTGAGTCGTGCTGGGGTTACGGTGCCGACAAGATTTTCAAGGCCGTCGAAAAACATGCGCTGCTCAATGGCAAAAAGTGCGCTGACAAGGGCGCCGACTGGCGCGACGCTGTCGCCGGCGATTGTCGGAACGCCAGCAATGAGGAGGATTTCGCGTCCTGCGTGCAGAGGTTGGCGGCCTGTCGAAGCTGCCGCATGCTGAATGGGGGGCTCGAATTGGGGATGGATTGCGACCTCGCGGACGATGCCTCGGCAAATTCCAGTTGCACCAACGACTGAACGCCGGTTGATCGAATTCCCTGCCGATCTTCCGAGACTTCCGGGGAATGCGCTGCCAGAGGGTTAGCGCCTTCTCTCTGCAGTGCACAAACTTTCGGGGGCAGAGAGACTTGTGAATCCCTGTTCGCATGGCAGGTTAAGGGATGCAGATTTCGACAAGAGGGGCGCAGGCCTCGGACGCCGCCTTCATTGCCTGGGTGCAATTGGCTGCGGGACGAGGACACTGCGAAAGAGGTTTTTTTGACCTCGCATTCACCGCGACCGGCTCCGAACTTCTGGACGATATCGAGGCACTGGTGGTCGCCCCGGCCCTCTCCTTTCACCATTGGTCCAGATTCCTGATCGCCGAGGTAGATGGTCAGCCCGCGGCGGCACTTTCCGGCTATGAACCCGCAAAAACCGGCGACGAAGAACTTTTGCTGGCCTACGGCGATGCGGCAAAGCAGCGGGGTTGGGAAGAGGACTTTTTTGCGGGCATGGAGCCGCGCATTGCCCCTCTTCTGGAATGCATGACACCCACCCCGGAAGATCATTGGGTCGTGGAGTGGGTCGCGACCCTTCCCGAATACCGAGGTCGTGGTCTCGTAGCCGGGTTGCTGCAGGAGATGCTGGAACGCGGGCGTGGTCTGGATTACAAGGCGGCGCAGATCAGCATCATGATCGGCAACGATGCGGCCCAGCGAGCATACGAATCAGCGGGCTTTACGGTCGTCGATGAAAAGACCTCACCCCAGCTGGACGACCTCCTCGGCACACCCGGATTTCGGCGCCTCCGCCAGACAATCTGACGACTTTCGAAAGGATATTTCAATGAGTGAGAAGTGGCCGACTGAAAAAGATGTGCCGGTCGAAACCGATCCGATCACTTTCGAGGTCGATATGGCAGGCGACCCCGAGAGCAAAAAACTCGCACTCCTCCTGCACGGATTCCCGGAGTCCAAGTTCTCCTGGCGGTATCAGATGCCGCTGCTGGCCGATCAAGGCTACCGCGTCTGGGCACCCAACCAACGTGGCTACGGGCACACGACTCGGCCTAAAGGCGTCAAGAACTATACAATTGATCACCTCGTGAGCGACGTGGAGAAATTGATGGCGGCCTCGGGCTGCGAAGAGATCCTGCTTGTCGGCCACGATTGGGGCGGCGCCGTTGCCTGGGCCTTCGCCCTCAATCCCCCACGCCCCATCGACCGACTGGTCATCATGAACCTGCCTCACCCCACCATCTTCGGTCGATCGCTGCGCACCCGCAAACAGTTCATGCGCTCGTGGTACACCATCTTCTTTCAAATCCCAGGATTGCCGGAGAAACTGCTCTCCCTGCGCGATGCGGAACCGATCGGACGTGCGTTCACGGAAATGGCCATCGACAAAAGCCGCTTTCCCACCGAGGTAACCGACGTCTATCGCCGAAACGCCCTGCTACCCGGTGCCCTGACGGGCATGGTCAATTGGTACCGGGGAGCCCGCAAGACGCCGCCGGAGTGGCGCGAGGTCTTTCAGAATCCACCCGTGCTGGAGACGCCCACTCTGATGATCTGGGGCGAAGAGGATACCGCGCTCGGCATCGAGACCACCTATGGCACCGAGAAACTTGTACGGGACTTTACACTGCGCTACCTCCCGCAGGTATCCCATTGGGTGCAGCAGGAAGCACCCGAAGTCGTCAACCGCATGCTGGAGGCCTGGCTGTCAGGCCAACCGGTCCCGGAAGCAGAAGCAGAAAAGAGAATCGCACCATGAGTTTCAATCTGGCCAATAAAGAAGGAAGAGCGGTACTGGTCCACGACGGCGGGATCTTCGACCTCGAGCGCCATACCGACGGAAAGTGGTCGTCCGACCCCATGGCGGCGCTCGCGCGTCACGGCGAACTGCATGCGATTGCTGCCGGCCTGCCAGCCTCTCCCGACGGACCACTCGTGCCCGGAGATCTTGGCCCGTGCGTTACCCGTCCGTCGAAGATCTTCGGCATCGGCCTGAATTACCGCGCCCACGCCGAGGAATCCGGCATGGAGATCGGCGACCATCCGCCGACTTTTGCCAAGTTCCCCAACTGCATCACCGGACCGATGAATGATGTGATCGTCTTCGGCCCGACGACCGACTGGGAGGCCGAGTTGGTGGTCGTTATGGGCAGCCACGCGCGCGATATCGCCGCCGCGGACGCCTGGGACCATATCGCAGGCCTGACCTGCGGGCAGGATATCTCCGAGCGCGTGACGCAATTCCATGCCAAGCCACCGCATTTCGATCTGGGTAAATCCTTTGACACCTTTGGCCCGATCGGGCCGGCGGTCGTTTCGCTGGATCAATTCAGCAATCCGGCTGATCTCAAGATCACCTGCGACATCAACGGCACGCGCAAACAGGATAGCCGCACCAGCGACCTGATCTTCGATATCCCGGCTCTGGTGGAATACCTCTCGGGAATCTGCTCGCTGGAACCCGGCGACCTGATCTTTACCGGCACGCCGTCGGGCGTGGGTGTCGCCAGCGGCGAGTTCCTCAAGCCAGGCGACGTGATCACCACCGAGATCGAAGGCATCGGCACCATGACCAATCGCTGCGTGGCGCGGTAGCCCGCCAGCAAACCCTGCGATCGCCCGCTTTCCTTCCGGCGCGGATCGCAGTAGACTCCCGCGGTGGCAGAGATTTCCCAGAGCGATCGCAATGCGGCCTATTGGCGGCGTAACCTTCAATATCTGGGTGGCCTGCTCGCCGTCTGGTTTCTGGTCTCGTTCGGGTTCGGAATCCTCCTGCGCGAACCACTCGACGCGATTCAGCTCGGCGGCTTCAAGCTGGGCTTCTGGTTTGCCCAGCAAGGCTCGATTATCGTCTTTGTCCTCCTGATCTTCGTGTACGTCGGTCTGATGAACCGCCTGGACCGAGAATTCGCGCCGGCCGACAAGGACGTGGCCTGATGGGCATTCAGGGCTGGACCTATCTGCTCGTCGGACTCTCGTTCGCGCTGTATATCGGCGTGGCTCTCTGGGCACGCGCTCGCTCGACCGCTGACTTCTTTGTCGCCTCGGGGGATGTGCCGCCGGTGATGAACGGCATGGCGACCGCGGCCGACTGGATGTCGGCGGCGTCGTTTATCTCGATGGCCGGGCTGATCTCGTTTATGGGCTATGATGGATCGGTCTATTTGATGGGCTGGACGGGTGGCTATGTATTGCTGGCCCTGCTGGTGGCGCCTTACCTGCGTAAATTCGACCAATTCACCGTGCCGGACTTCATCGGGGATCGCTACGCGTCCAAGGCGGCGCGCATTGTGGCCGTGGCATGTGCCATCTTTATCTCGTTTACTTATGTCGCGGGCCAGATGCGTGGTGTCGGCATCGTTTTCTCGCGCTTTCTGGATGTCGAGATCGAAACCGGCGTGGTCGTCGGGATGGCGATTGTGTTTTTCTATGCCGTGCTGGGCGGCATGAAGGGCATCACCTACACCCAAGTCGCCCAATATTGCGTGCTGATCTTCTCGTATCTGGTGCCCGCAATCTTTATCTCGATGCTGATGACCGGGAACCTGGTCCCGCAGATCGGGTTCGGCTCGACGCTCTCGGACGGCTCGGGGGTTGCCCTGCTCGATCGCCTCGACAGTCTCAGTACCGAACTCGGATTTGTCGCCTTCACGCAGGGAACGAAAACAACCTTCGACGTCTTTTGCATCACCGCGGCTCTGATGATCGGGACGGCCGGACTGCCGCACGTGATCGTGCGGTTCTATACCGTGCCCAAGGTCGCTGCCGCGCGCTCGTCTGCAGGCTGGGCGCTGTTGTTCATCGCTATCCTCTATACAACTGCGCCAGCGGTCGCGGCGTTTGCACGCACGAACCTTTTGGAAACCATCCCCGGTCGCGCCTACACCGAGCTGCCGGCATGGGTGCATAATTGGGAAAAGATCGGCCTGGTCAAATTCGAGGACCATGACGGCGACGGGATCGTGACTTACGCCGGGCCTGCCAGTGACAAGAAAAACGAGCTGACTATTGACCCCGACATCATGGTGCTGGCCAACCCCGAAATTGCCAACTTGCCGGCCTGGGTGGTGGGCCTGGTGGCCGCCGGCGCGCTTGCGGCAGCTTTGTCCACCGCAGCCGGGTTACTGCTGGTGATCTCGAGTTCCGTGGCGCACGATTTGATGAAAAAAAGTCTCACGCCGGACATGGACGAGAAGACCGAGCTGCGCTGGGCGCGCGTGGCCTCGGGCGTGGCGGTCCTGATCGCCGGCTGGTTCGGGATCCACCCACCAGGATTTGTGGCCCAAGTCGTAGCCTTTGCTTTCGGACTGGCGGCCGCCTCGATCTTCCCGGCTGTCACGATGGGCATTTTCTCCAAGCGCATGAACCAGGCGGGGGCGATCGCCGGCATGGTCGCCGGGCTGACGTTTACCGCAGGCTACATCATCTACTTCAAATTCATCGTACCGGAGGCCAACACCAGTGAGCATTGGCTCTGGGGCATTTCGCCCGAAGGAATCGGCGCACTCGGCATGGTGATCAATTTTGCCATCGCCTACCTTGTGACTGCCTTTACCGCGCCTCCGCCAGCGAGCTCCATCGCTCTTGTCGAGCGCATCCGACAGCCCTGAAACGAAGGCAGCAACGCAGACGAAACCAAAATGTCGCCTCCTCGGAGGCGACTAGTTCACGCCACGCCCGGTATCGCCCCAATAAAGCTTTCGCAGTTCCTTCTTGTCCGGCTTGCCGACCGCCGACAGCGGAATCGCCTCGCTGAAGTCCACGGACTTCGGCGTCTGTACGCTACCCTTGGCTGCCTTGACGGCCTCCATCAATTCAGTGGCCAGACTGTCCGAGCCCTCCACCTCCGGGCGCAAGACCACAACCGCCTTGACCGATTCACCCCAGCGTTCGTCCGGCACACCGATCACCGCCACCTGAGCAACTGACGGATGCGACGAGATCACATCTTCAACTTCCTTGGGGAAGACATTAAAGCCGCCGGTCACGATCATGTCCTTTTTGCGGTCAACGATATAGAGGAATCCCTCTTCGTCGAATCGGCCGACGTCGCCTGTGTGCAGCCAGCCGCCATCGAAGGCCTCGGCCGTTGCCTCGGGGCGATTGTGATAGCCCTTCATGACCAGCGGTCCGCGCACGCAGATCTCACCCGGTTCCCCTTCGGCCACGCGCTGGTTCTGATCATCAAGCAGAGCGACCTGCACCCAGGGAGAAGGCCTGCCGCACGAGGCCAGACGTTCGGGCTTGGACAGATCATGGTCGGCACGCTTCAGGTGGCTCACCACCATCGGCGCTTCGGCTTGTCCATAGATCTGGTAGAAGACCGGTCCCCATTTCTCGATGCCTTCGGCCAGGCGCGTGGGGCTCATCGGGGAGGCACCGTAGAAGATCGTCTCCATACTCGACATGTCCGCTGTGGCCGCTCGCGGGGAATCCAGTAAATAATAGATCATCACCGGCACCAAAAAGGTGGAGGTGATCTTGTGTTCCTCGATGGTGTCGAAAAACAGATCCGGGGTGAATCCCTGCATCACATAAAGCGCCCCACCACGCTGCAGGGTCGGCACAAACAGAGCGGCACCGGCATGCGAGAGCGGCGTAGGAATCAGCACGCGGCTTTCTTCCGGCCACTCCCATTCCGCCATCTGTGCCATGGTCATGGCCGCCGACGAACGATAGGTCGCCAATACGCCCTTGGGCTTGCCGGTGGTCCCGCCGGTAAACGCGATCGACCCCACGTCGTCAGCTGACACGTCGGGTGCCACCAGACGCCGCGGCGTAAAGGTATCAGCCAGCGCGGAGTAATCATCGCCAGCATCCGAGGGCCCGAAGGCCAGCAGGTTTTTCAGCCCCGGTACACGCGCCGCCAGTTCGGCGGCGCGATCGCCGAAAACGTCGGGATCGTAGACGAGAGTCTCGACTTCGGCGTCCTCGAGCACGAAGGCATGGTCTTCCACAGACCCCATCGGATGCAGCGCGGTGCCGCAGCAACCCGTCACCTGCATCGCGATAATATTATAGAGCACCTCGGGCCGGTTGGCCGAGATCACCGCGACGCGCGACCCGACCCCGAGCCCCCGCGAAGCCAAAGCCTGCTGGTATTGGCTGGCGCGAGCACGCACTTCGGCATAGGTCGCGGTTGTATCGCCCAAATGCATGCACGGGCGATCATCATATCGTTCGAGGCCGCTGATAATCAGATGCGGCATCAAGGCGGGATCATACAACTCGGGTGCGCTCATCTGCGAAACTCTGGCAAAAAGAACCCGGCGATTCCAGCTACTGCGGCAACTGAGCGGGCGGTGCGGGCTCGGGGACCGTACCCGTCAGCGCCAACATGAAGGACTCCAGGTCCTTGCGCTCCTGGGCGGTCAGGTTGAGCTTCTTGATCTTGGTGGACAGGTGAGGATTGGCATTGCCGCCCTTGTCGTAGAACTCGATGACGTCCGCCAACGTGGCCTCCGAACCATCGTGCATATAAGGTGCCGTCAACGCCACGTCACGCAAAGTCGGCGTCTTGAAGGCACCAATATCCACATCCGCCTTGGTCACATCATTGCGGCCCTTGTCCGCCATAGTCTTCGAAGCGGCATCCCAGCCAACTCCCAGATTATGATAGTTCTCGTCGGTGAAGTTGAACGACACATGACAGGTCTGGCAATCAGCCTTGCCGGCAAAGAGTTCCATACCGCGGACCTGCTGGGCGCTGAGCGCCGCCTTGTCGCCAGCTTGGTAGCGATCGTAGGGGCTGTCCCCCGTGAGCACCGTTCGCTCATAGGTCGCAATTGCCTTCGCAATGCGATCGATATTCACACCGGAGTCGCCATAGGCTGCCGTGAACAATGGGCCGTAGCCGGGGATCGCAGCAATTTTCGTTACCGCCACGTCGTGCGACGGCATCCCCATTTCGATTGGGTTGGTAATCGGACCGATGGCCTGCGCTTCAAGATCCTCGGCACGCCCGTCCCAGAATTGCTCTGCAGAGAAGAGGCGATTCAATACTGTCGGGCTATTGCGCCCGCCTCGGGCAAAGCCCACTCCCGGCGACGTTGGTTCCGGGTCCGCGAACCCGTGATAGGGATTATGACATCCCGAACAGGGCACGTTTCCATCCGCAGAAAGACGGCCGTCAAAATAGAGCATTTTGCCCAGCTTGATCTTTGCTTTGGAGAGCGGATTATCCTCGGGGATATAGGCGGAGTCCGCCTGCAATCCCAAAGGAAGGACCAACACGACATCCCCGGATGTCACTTTTTGCGGCTCCGCCCCCTGCGCCAAATTGCTACCGAATGCGCAGAAAGCGAGGACTGCACCCCCGGCGACCATTAACGATTTCGAAGTCGACATGCTCGCATCATAAACCCAACCAGCTAAGAATAAAACCATGCAACGCTCAATCGACCGATCAAATTCGGGCACCCGAGACCTCCGAGGCGACGGCGGTATCCAGCAAAATTTCATCACCTGGGAAGGCGACGGCAAGCTCGTACTTTTTGCCCATGCCGCGAGCCTCTGTGCTGGCGTCTGGCAGCCGGTCGTCGATCGCCTGCCCGTGGTCGCCCCGGTCGCCTTTGACCAACGCGGCCACGGCGACACCGAAGCCCCCGAGCTCCCCGAGGCCTACGCATGGGAGGCATTTGGCGCCGACTTTCGACGCGCCGTGCTATCGGCAACCGAGCAATACGGTCGGGCCCCTGACGCGTGCGTCACCCACTCCTTTGCCGGAGATTGTGCCCTGATGGAGCTGGCCGAGCGCCCACTGGCGACCGGCCGCATGATCCTGCTGGACCCGGTGCTGGCCGATGCCGAGGGCGCCACCGTCGGCGCCGAGCGCCTCGCGAAAGGAACCCGGCGCCTGGGCGAGAAGGAGAGCGAGGGCTTCGCTTCCGAAAAAGAGGTCGAAGCCGGACTGGAAAAAGTGCTGCGCGCACAACTCGCACGAGACGGCCTGAACGATGAGGCCAAAAGCGCCTTTGCGACCCATGGCAGTGCGCCCGATTCAGACGGGCGCTGGCGTCTCAAATGTAATCGCCAACATGAGGCCGAGGTGTACGCCCACCGGGTCGCTCTCGCCGACCACCTCGAATCTCGGCACGTGGACGCCGAGGTTCACCTCGGGTTTGCCAGCAAGAGAAGAGGACGCCCCGAAGATCAGGACGCCTCCTATGCGCGCGACCTGCGCGAGGCCCAACGCGTGGTCGCTCGTTGCCGCACGGGCCAAGTGCATCTACTGCCCGATGTCGGCCACTTCATCGTCCTCGAAGCGCCTGAGGATGCGGCCCGTTTTATCGAGCAGATTCTCGCGGGTTGAGCCCCTCGCCGATCTATCTGCCCGCCCATGCCCGACTTCATCATCAAGGACGACTGGAACGGCACGACCGGCCCGGACAGCCAAGCCCTCCACATCACAGTGTCGGGCGGCCCGGCTCGCAGGTCCGAACTGGCCCCGCCCACCCGCGCGGCCGAAGACTCGGCACAGAGGTCGTCCGCGCCGTTGGTGGTGCGGATCGATGCCCCCTTCTTCGGAGACCCCGCCCCCGCAGGTCGCGCCGGCGTCTGCGACGGCCTATGGGACTACGAGGTATGCGAGATCTTTCTTGTCGGTTCCGACAATCAATATCTCGAGCTCGAGTTCGGACCCCATGGCCATTACCTGGCTCTCTTGCTGAACGGACCGCGCAACGTCCTGTCCCGCGACAACTGCCTCCAGTACCGCTCGGAGATCCATGGCGGACGTTGGTCGGGCCACGCCGTGGTGCCCGCGGGCCTGGTTCCTGACCCCATCCACCGACTGAACCTCTTTGCCATCCACGGCACGGACGCCGATCGCCGCTATCTGGCCTGGAGCGCCGTGCCCGGAAACCAGCCTGACTTCCACCAGCCCGAGAGCTTTCCGCGGTGGCCGAATCCGCGATCTCATCTGGCCTGATCGCCTAATCGACCGGAATCGGACCGACCGAAACAAAGCCGTTGGTCAACGCCTCGATATCCGTCTGCGGATTGTCCATGTCCGAGAGGCAGTCCTGCTCGTCGAGAGCCCTGGGGCAATCGGTCGCCAGAGGCATGTCCCGGGCAACGCCACGAATCTCGCCCTCCTCGCAGGACGGGATATTCATACTCGTAGCCGAAGCCGGCATCTCGCGTCGCATCAGGACCGGTTCGTGCTCCTGAACCCACGCCACCACGGCGGCCACACCGGAAGCAAAATCCGGATGCCCGCCCAGAAGGGAAAGCGGAAAGGCCTGCGACGCCGCCAGACCCGGCACTCCCAAGCGCGCGGCGGTCCGCGCCGCCCCTGCAGTCCCGGAAACTGCCGCGAGTTGATCGCAAAGATTCGGCCCCTTATTCAAACCAGCAATGACCAGATGCGGTCGGCAGCCTGGAAAAAGCTCTGCGAGACCATAGGCCACCGCATCCGCCGGACAACCATCGATCGAGGTTGCCGGATACCCGCTGCGCGTAGTCGCCGTGCCCACCGAGAGGTCGCCGCAGAATTCGGACGGTCCGCGCCAATCCGAGGCCCCGCTGCGGTTTCCTTCCGGGGCCGAGACAACGACCTGATATCCCTCTCCTCGCAAGGCCTCGACCAGAAGATCGAGGCCCTCTGCCCCCACCCCATCGTCATTGCTGACCAGAATCCTCATGGCGTCGTCCGAGCCGCCCGAACACGCCGCCGCCGAACACACAACGAGAGTGCCGATCAGGGAAGCTGCAAATCGTCTTTTCCAACCACTGACCACAACCCCCAGCACTATCCCATCCGCGGGGCTCTCGGCAACAGCTTCGAGCCGAGGGGCCGGGTTGTACGCCCGAAAATGCCTGCTAAAACCCTTGGGCCTGCGAGAGTGGCGGAATGGCAGACGCGCTAGCTTGAGGGGCTAGTGCCCGCAAGGGCGTGGGGGTTCAAGTCCCCCCTCTCGCATTTTACCTCTCCTGCTGTCCCCTGCACTTTTCGTGCTCCTGGTCTGCCGGGGTACCGGTCTGGGTGCCGGTTTTTTCTGCCGGCAAGCCAAAACCCCCATGTGGTAAGTCGTGGCTTTGACCAAAACCCCCACGGGCCAGGTCGGCACCGGTACCCGTTTGGGTCCCGGTCGCGCTAGCTGGTTTGTGGTCCTGGTCACCTGCGGAGAAAGGCTGCGACGCGGGCCGTCCATGCTGGGGGCGCCATGGATTGCCGCGGTGGTCTAGCGTGCACGGCCTGGGTGGATATCGAGATGTTTCACCCGCTGCACCAAACCTCCTGCCAAACCCGCCTGCAGGCGGTCGTTGAGAATCGCGGAGTCGTGTTCGCGGGGCGGGGTTTACCCTAGTCGCCGCCGAATCGGGGCAGGCCGGATCTACCCGCAAACGACAACCGAGGCCAATTTTGCGGGTGCGGTGGCTTTAAGCATTTTGTGTTGACGGTCACGGTCATTCAAGGCTACTGCTTGTAGTCCACGATCCACAAGCCACGAACGGAGCAGATCCCATGAAAACCACAATCCTCACGCTAGCCATCGCGCTGGCTTTCTCGTTCACCGCGGTCCCGGCTGATGCCGCGCCGACCGAAGAAGACCGTTGCAAAGCGCAAGTCGTCAAGGCTGACCGCAAATACTCCATGTGCGTCGCAGGGGTCTCCGCAAGGGACCTCCGCTTTGGGCAACAGACGGGTGGCCAGGCGACGACCATCAATGACTGTGACAGTCGCCGCACCAAGGCTTATAACAAGATCGATTCGAAGTTCCCCGGCGATGATTTCCCCGGATGTGGGCTGGATGCCGCGAGCAAGGCGGCCCGCGCGCAAGCGGCTCTCGTCACCGCGGGCCTGGCCGAAGCGGCCGCCGATATCACCTCGGACAACCCAGCGGTTTGCGAAGCTGCGGGCGGGACGTGGAACAACGACGCGTGTACGCCGGGCTACAACTGTACGAATGGTTCGATTTGTAGTTATTTGGCAACTAAGTACCCCAACGATAATTATTACACCAATGTTTACGCTGGCGACACAGCAGCTTTGACTGGCTGCGACCCAAGCCAATGGGAATATCCCTATACTAATTTCGAGATTTACTTCCCACAATTTTCGTCCAGTCCCATTATTGCGATAGGCGACGCTCTTTGTGCTGATTGAGCGCACCCCG